>DASYFQ010000111.1:0-41501 GCA_036498345.1 Steroidobacteraceae bacterium | reverse complement strand
TGAACTGGCCGGCCTGGATGATTCCCTTGGTGAACTCCGTGTATTCCGCCGTCATTGACGCCACGGCGGACGCGGTTCTCCCCGCCATCTCCGCTTCGTTCGCATAGATGAGTAATAAGTACTGCATTTCAAGCTCCATTGAGGCGTGATTGCCGTTCAATAGTCGATCGGCACGAGGCCATTTCGACATCCCCACCCAACTCTATATCCTCAATCACTGCGCGGGCGACAGGTCAAGGGAACCAAACACCGCCCGCGCATTCTAATTTAGATACAAAATCAGCGACTTACGCTCGCGTCGTTGAGCCGCTGGCGGGTATTCGCCCTTGCCCGTAAGATCACAGTGGCTCTAATAACTCACTCGTACCGATAAAGAGGATTCCCGATGAAGGCTTGGATACCGTTCACGTTGGTTATGGCATTTGGCACCGCCGCACACGCACAGGCGAGCTGCACTTATCCGCGCGCCCCGGACGCACCCCCGGACGGGAATACCGCAACCAAGGACCAAATGATCGCCGCGAAGCATGACTTCGATCGCTACAACGGCGAAATGAACTCTTACCTGGATTGTCTCAAGCTTGAAATGGACGCTGCGGCCCCCAAGGATCCAAAGAAGCTGACGCCTGACGAAAAGAAAAAGGCGGACGATCAGCAGAAGATTTTGGTGCAGAAGAACAACGCTGCCGTCGATGAACTGCAGGCGGTTGTCGGACGCTTCAATGAACAATTGAAGCTCTTTAAGGCGAAGCAGAAGTCGTAACTCAAGGGTGCGGCGGAGCAACTCCGCCGCAACGTTACTATGCAGGCCGGAACGCTCATTACTCCGCGTCTGGCCGAAGAGGCCATCTACTCTCGGCTGACGTGTCTGCCCATCGAATCACTGCCGTTGACGCAGTGTGTCGGGGCGACTCTGCGCGAGAATGTTTACGCGGAGCGCGATCAGCCACCCTTCGATCGCGTCGCCATGGACGGGATGGCAGTGGACAGCGATGCATTGCGCCGCGGCCTCACGCGCTTCCGCCTTCAGGCCGTTCAGGCCGCCGGCGTACCGCCGCTGAAGCTCGGTAGCGGCAACGTCGCGATCGAAGTGATGACCGGCGCGATTCTGCCGGCCGGCAGCGACTGCATCGTTCCTGTGGAACAATTCGATGTCGCAGAAGGCTATGCGTCGCTCAACACCGCGGTGGGGAATTCGCCCTATCAAAACGTGCATCGGCGCGGCAGCGACGGCCGTCAGGGGACGCTGTTGCTGGAGGCAGGCACCCTGCTGCGCGCGCCGGAAATCGCTGTGGCCGCATCGGCCGGCATGGCGCGGGTGCGAGTGAGCAGTCAACCCGCCGTCATGATCGTCTCGACCGGCGACGAGCTGATCGAACCGGGCGATCCGATTGCCGATTACCAGGTGCGCCGATCCAACGCCTACGCCGTCGCGGCTACCTTGCGGACCCGCGGCTTCGGCCGCGTCGGCGACGATCACGTGCCCGATGATGAGGTTTTGATGCGCGAACGGCTGGCGCTGCATCTCACCACTCACGAGGTGGTGGTGTTGAGCGGCGGCGTCTCCATGGGCAAGTTCGATCTCGTGCCCAAGGTGCTGATGCAGCTCGGGGTGCAACAAGTGTTTCACAATATTGCACAGCGGCCCGGCAAGCCCATGTGGTTCGGCATCGGACCCCAGGGTCAAGCGGTGTTTGGCTTGCCCGGCAATCCGGTCTCCACTCTCGTGTGCCTGATCCGTTATGTCATCCCGGCCATCGCCGAAGCCATGGGCACCAAGCGCACGCCGCCCGAACGCCTCGCCCTGGCGACACCCGTCACGTTCCAACCCTCCCTCACCTATTTCTTGCCGGTGGCCATCGAGCACGACGATTGGGGGCGCCCTTGGGCCACTCCGCGCCGGACCAATGGCTCCGGAGATTTCCTCAGCTTGACCGGCACGGATGGGTTCGTCGAACTTCCTCCGGGCCCGAATACTTATCCGAAGGGCTTCGTCACCACCGTGTACCGCTGGTAAAGGGCATGAGTTCTACCATTCATCACATTCGCGGACCGCAGAACCCGCTCGATCGCCTCGGCAGGCCGCTGCACGATTTACGCATCTCGGTCATGGACCGTTGCAACTTTCGCTGTCCTTACTGCATGCCGAAAGAGCAATTCCACGAGCATTATCGGTTCTTGAAGTCGCAGGAGCGATTGTCGTTCGAGGAAATCGTGCGCCTCGCGCGGCTGTTCGCGAGCCTGGGCGTGCGCAAGTTGCGTCTCACCGGCGGCGAGCCGCTGCTGCGCACGAATCTCGCGGATTTGGTCGGCGATCTCACCGATGTCCCCGGCATCGACGACATCGCGCTGACCACGAATGGGGTGCTGCTGGGGCAGCACGCCGTCGATCTGCAGGCCAACGGTCTCAAGCGGGTGACGGTGAGTTTGGATACCCTGGACAGGGAGGTTTTCACGCGCATGAGCGGCGGATTTGGCGCCCTCGACCAGGTATTGGGCGGCATCGACGCCGCCATCGGCGCCGGCCTCACCCCGGTCAAGATCAACGCCGTCATCGAACGAGGCTTGAACGATCACACGGCGCTGGACCTCGTCGAACGCTTCCGCGGGTCGCCCGTGATCGTGCGGTTCATCGAGTTCATGGACGTCGGCAATCGCAATCAGTGGCGGCCCGAGTTGGTAGTGCCGTCGCGCGAACTCGTGGCGCGCATCCATGAGCGCTGGCCGATGCAGCCGATTTCGCAGAATTACCATGGCGAGGTGGCGCAACGATGGCGTTTTGACGACGGCGCCGGCGAAGTCGGATTCATTTCGTCGATATCGCAGCCGTTTTGCGGCGCCTGCAGCCGGGCGCGCCTCTCTTCGGAGGGAAAGTTCTACACCTGCCTTTTCGCCACCCAGGGTCTGGATCTGCGCGCACCGCTGCGTGCCGGCGCCGGCGATGCGGAGATTCTGCAATTGATCCGCGGCGTCTGGAACGGCCGTACCGACCGCTACAGCGAATTGCGCGGGCAGCGGCGCGACGCGCCCGAGTCGAAGAAAATCGAAATGAACTACATCGGCGGCTGAACGTGACATTCACTCATTTGGATGCGGACCACCGCCCCGCCATGGTCGATGTCAGCGACAAGACGCCGACCAAGCGAACGGCCACGGCCGAAGCGCGGGTGCGATTCCCGCCGGCCGTCGCAGCGGCACTGCGCGACAGCGGCCTGCGCTCGCCGAAAGGGCCGGTCTTCGATACGGCGATCGTGGCCGGGGTCATGGGCGCGAAGCGCACCCATGAATTGATTCCGTTCTGTCACCCGCTCGGGCTCGAGGATTGCCGCATCACCATCGATCTCGACGGCGACACGGCGGTGATTCGCTGCACGGTGAGCGTGCATCATAAAACGGGCGTTGAGATGGAGGCGCTCACCGGCGCCAGCATTTCCGCTCTGACCGTGTACGACATGTGCAAGGCTTTGTCGCATGACATCGTCATCGGCGACTTGCGCTTGCTCGCGAAAGACGGCGGCAGAAGCAGTTACGCTCTGAAGACGACGCCATGACCCTACGCCCGGCACCCGTGTACGGCCTGATCCTCGCCGGCGGCTCGAGTTCGCGCATGCTTCGGGACAAAGCAGCGCTTCAATATCGGGGCAAGAGCCAATTGAACCGGGCCTTCGAGTTGGCGGGCCGGCACGTCTCGCGAGTTTTCGTGTCCGTTCGCGCCAGCCAGACCGCCGACCCGACGCGGGCTCAGCGTCCGATGATCGTCGATTCCGTTGCGGGCGAGGGGCCTATCGTCGGTATTCGTTCGGCACTCGCCGCCCATCCGGAGGTTGCCTGGCTGGTGCTGGCATGCGATTTGCCGTTTCTCTCGGATGCCGCGCTGTCCCAGCTGTTGCGCGAGCGCGATGCGGCCGGCTTGGCCACGGCATATCGCAGCGCCCATGATGGTTTGCCCGAACCCCTGTGCGCCATTTGGGAGCGGCGAGCCGCGGCTGCACTCGAGACTTATCAGGCCGGCGGGGGCCATTGCCCGCGAAAATTTCTGATCCGTCATGCGGTGCACCTGCTCGAGCCGCTGGACAGGCGCGCTCTCGACAACGTCAATACGCCCGAGGAATATGCACAGGCATTGGCCGCACTGGACAGCCCCTAGTTCCATGGAAACCAAGATGCAACTCAAGATCCAATACTATGCCCTGATGCGCGAGCAGGCAGGCAGATCCGAAGAGACCCTCGACACCTCCTCGGTCACGCCGGCGGATCTGTACGGCGAGCTGAGCGCCCGATATGGATTCACGCTCGCGCGCGAACAATTGAAAGTGGCGGTCAACAGCGAATTCAGCGATTGGTCCCGCCGGCTGGCCGCCGGCGACGCAGTCGTCTTCATCCCACCGGTGGCGGGCGGATGACGCGCTTTCGCTTTACCCAAACCGCCATCGATACCGCCCTTGCGCGGCGCGAGCTCCTCGACCCGGCCGCAGGCGGCTACGTGAGCTTCGAGGGGTGGGTTCGGGATCACAACGAGGGACAGGAGGTCACCCGGTTGGAATATGAAGCGTTCCAGGAACTCGCGGTGAAGGAAGGCGAGCGCATAGTCGCCGATGCCTTGCGGCGTTTCCCGGTGAAGCACGCGCTGTGCATCCATCGCGTCGGTGCGCTGGATTTGAGCGATATGGCGGTGTGGGTCGGAGTCAGTTCCGTGCATCGCGGCGAAGCCTTCGACGCCTGTCGTTTCATTATCGACGAAGTGAAGCATCGCGTGCCGATCTGGAAGAAAGAGCACTACCGCAGCGGTGATTCCGGCTGGGTGAACTGCGAGCGCTGCGCGGCGGCGCCCCGCCACACTCACGAGCACGACCATGAACACGCGCATCATGACGAGCCCGCGGCCAACCATTCATAACTAGGGCACGATGCAGCCCGACTATTCACGGCAAACACTGCTCAAGGAGATCGGCGCGCAAGGCCAGGCGGCGCTGACGCGCGGCCGTGTGCTCATCGTCGGCGCGGGAGGCCTAGGCAGCCCGGTGCTGCAATACTTGGCGGGCGCCGGGGTCGGCCGCCTCGGAATCGTCGACGCCGACACGCTGGAGGCCAGCAATTTACACCGCCAGCCCATCTTCGCCTTGGCGGATGTGGGCAAACGAAAAGTCGACCTGGCGCTGGCTGCGGTCAAGCGAATCAACCCGAGCGTTCAGGTCGACGTACACGCCGTACGGCTCGATGCCGGCAATGCTCTCGAGCTGATTCGCGGTTACGACGTCGCGGTCGATTGCAGCGACAATTTTCGCACCAAGTACCTGATCAACGACGCCGCCGTACTCGCGCGCCGGCCCGCGGTCTTCGCCAGCGTCTATCAGTACGAAGGCCAGCTGCAGGTCTACCAGCCGGACGAACGCCATGCGTGCCTGCGCTGTCTTTGGCCCGACGCCGTCGCCGATGGCGTGGTCGGCAACTGCGCCGAAGCGGGCGTCATCGGCCCGGTTCCCGGGACCTTGGGTACGATGCAGGCCCTGCTCACGCTCAAGATTCTCTTGGGGATGTCCGGGCAGCTCGACGGCGAACTGCTGTTGCTGGATTTCACTAATTTCTCCAGCCTCAAGATCAAGGCGCCGCGTCGCGCCGAGTGTCGCGCGCCCGATTGCGCGCATATTCGCGAAATTGCGCGCGAGGACCTCGAGATCGAGATCGCCCTGCCGTCACTCGCCGACGCGGCGAGGCGCGGCCTGGAAGTGATCGATATCCGCACTCAGGAAGAAGTGGCGGCGCGCCCGAGCGCCGCGCGGCATATCGCCATGCCCATTTTGCTGGCGAATCCCGGCCTGCTCTCCCCCGGGCGTGAATTCTTGCTGGTGTGCGCCTCCGGCAAGCGGAGCTTGGCGGCGGCGCGCGAGCTGCGCAAACATGGGGTTGCCGTGCGTTCGCTCGCCGGCGGACTGCAGGCTCTGGGGGCCTGATCCTTGCTCTTCGACAGCAAATTGCCCGATGTCGGCACCACCATATTCACGGTGATGTCGCGGCGCGCATTGGAAGAAGGCGCGCTCAACATCGGTCAGGGATTTCCGGACTATCCCATCGATCCGCGATTGGCGGCCTCACTGGTCGAGGTGATCGGCGAGGGACGCAATCAGTACGCGCCGATGGAAGGCGTCGTGGAGCTCCGCGAACAGATTTCGGCAAAGCTGCAAACGAGCTACGGCCGCCGCTTCGATCCGCACACCGAAATCACCGTGACCTGCGGCGGCACCGAAGCGCTGTACGATGCGATCCAAGCCGTCGTGGCGCCCGGCGATGAGGCCATCATTTTCGATCCCGCCTATGATGCTTACGAGCCTGCCGTGCGGCTTGCGGGCGGCCGCTGCATTCGCATCGCATTGGCACCGCCGGCATTTCGCTTCGATTGGGATCAGGTGCGGCAACGCTTGAGCGATCGCACCCGCTTGATCATCATCAACAGCCCCCAGAACCCCAGCTGCACGGTGGCGGATGGCGATGACCTTGACGCGCTCGCGGCATTGATCCGCGATCGGCCAATCACGCTGCTCGCGGACGAGGTGTACGAACACGTGCTCTATGATGGTCGGCGGCATGCATCGGTGCTGGCGCACCCCGAGTTGCGCGAGCGCAGCTTTGCGGTGTTTTCCTTCGGGAAGACGCTGCACGCGACCGGCTGGCGAATCGGCTATTGCGTGGCGCCGCCGCCGATGACCCTCGAACTGCGCAAGGTGCACCAGTTCAATACATTCAGCATCGTCTCGCCGCTGCAATACGCCATTGCGCGCTATCTGGCGGCTCATCCCGATGCCTGGACCGGGCTGTCGGCATTCTTTCAGGCCAAGCGGGATTTGCTCGCGGGTCTGCTGCGCGGCTCGGGCTTCGAGCCCATCCCGGCCGCCGGAACTTATTTTCAACTGGTCGATTACGGTTCGCTGAGTGACGCCACCGACACGGATTTCGCCGACCGGCTGATCCGCGAGGCGAAAATCGCGGCCATTCCGCTATCGCCCTTCTACGCCGCGCCGCCGCCGATGACGCTGCTGCGCCTGTGCATCGCCAAGCGCGATGCAACTCTCGAGGCGGCAGCCGAGCGGCTCTGCGCATTCGCGGCCAAATCCCGGGCGGCGTCGACCGCTAGCTAGCCCACCGAGGAGCCAGCTGTTTGCGGAGCGACATGCGGCCGGCAGACCGACGTGCGGCTAGCGGGTTGACGAGCTGTGGCGGCGCGGAGCCGACCGCAGGCTTTGCCGCTGCCGGATTCGCGCCGCGTCCATCAACATTCGGCCGGCCCAACGATACACATTGTTTTCCTTGACCGTGCGGCGCATCAGAGCCATGCGATTGCGCCGCTCGTCCCGGCCCATACGCATTGCGATTTCAATCGCCTCTGCGGTTTCCGTCACGTCGAACGGGTTGATCAGCACCGCCTCCGCCAACTCACGAGAGGCGCCCGCGAAGGTGCTGAGTATCAGCACACCGTCCTCATCGTCGCGCGCGGCAACGAACTCTTTCGCCACGAGATTCATGCCGTCATGCAGGCTGTTGACCAGGCAGAAATCGGCGGCGCGGTACAGCTCGAAGATGCGCAGCGGCTCTTGATGTTCGTCGATCAGCACGATGGGGCGCCAATCGCCTTCCGCAAATTTGGCGTTGATCCGCTCCACTTCGCCGTAGGTATGTTGCTGCAACGCCTTGTATGCCGGCAATTGACCACGCGAGGGCGCGGCGACCTGCAACAGGCAGATGCGTCCCCGGTGCCGCGGATTCTTGTCCAGCAACGTCTCGAGCGCCTGGAAGCGCTCGATGATTCCCTTGGTGAAGTCCCAGCGCTCCACGCCCAAGCCGATGGTCATTTCCGGGCCGATCCGGTATCGCTCCCGCACCGCCGCCCGGCACGCCGCAACATCGGGTAGACGCCGCAGCCAGCGCGGCGGCCACTCGATCGAAATCGGATATGGCGCGACGCGGCACACGTGCCCTTGCAAGGTTACGGTCATGTGCTCGTGGTCGATTTGGCATTCCACGAAGCGATCGACGGAGTCCAGGAAATTCTGGCAGTGATGCCGGGTATGAAAGCCCAGAATGTCGGCCGACAACATGTACATCAGCATCTCGCGCTTCCATGGACACACGCCGAAAGTCTCGGCGTTGGGCCAGGGGATGTGCCAGAACAGCGCAATCGTCGCCTTCGGAATTTTCCTGCGGATGAGGTGCGGCAACAGCGCGAAATGGAAATCCTGAATCAGAATCACCGGACTGTCGGTGTTGGATTCCGCCGCCACCACCTCGGCGAACTTCTCGTTCACTTCTCCGTATGCATGCCAATCGCTGGCGCGAAACGCCGGCCTGACATAGGCGAGGTGGCACAGGGCCCATAGACCCTCATTGCAAAATCCGTAGTAATAGCCCTGCTCCTGATCCTCGGTCAGCCATACGCGGCGCAAGGTATAGGAAGGATCATCGGGAGGCACCCGGAGTTGATCGTATCGGTCCACGGTCTCGCGGTCCGCAGTGCCGGCGCCATGCGCCACCCAGACCCCCGAACAGGCACGCATGATGGGTTCGAGCGCCGTCACCATGCCGCTCGCGGGAACCTGCACCACGGGATTCCTGTTTGCGTCGAAATTATGGATGTAGGGCTCTCGATTCGAGACGATGATCACCTGTGCGGAATGCAGATGATCGCGCACCACTTGACGCAGCGCCTGCGGCGTCCAGTTTTCGTGGAAATCGATCTCCAGCCGCTGCGTTTCCTCCGCCTCGGCCAGTACCTTGCGCACCTGCGACAATATCGGCATGGACGCACGGGGCGACTCGGCATCGTCGAGAAATCGCTTGCCCCGGATGTCCCCGATCAACACCTCGACCCAGCGGCGTAATTGCAGCCACGCCACGAGGACGATGAGAAGCGCCAGCAACAGAACCGATATACCGACGAATACCAGCACGAAATCCCGCGCGGTTCTTTGGCGGCGGTCCACGAAGCTCAAATCGTGCAGCATGAGCACGCGAAATGGCGTCGGCTCCGCCGCATCGAAATCGAAACGCGACACCTGCACCGACCCGGACGGCAGCTGCACGATGCGCGAGGCGGCCGGCTTCGGACCATCGGTCGCATCGCACGAAATGCTCGGCGGCGTGCGCTCGGATCTGAATATCGTCGTTCCACTGGGACGGCACACCAGAATCGCAAGCAAGCGTTCGTCGGCCGTTACCTTGGCGAGATAGCTGCGCAGGCGCGATTCGTTGCCTTTTTCGACCAACTCTGTGATCGGCTCTTCCACCGAATGCATCACCAGCTGCGCGCGCAGTTCGACATCCGAGCGAAACCACTCCGCGAGCAGCCTTTCGATATAGGGCAAACCAAAATACGCCACCACGCACGACGCGAATGCCACCGGTAACACGAAGCGCAGCATGATTGAGCGAAACATCCTCCACAAAATACCGAAATTCACGCTCGTGGTGTCGATATTTACGCCGTGATTTTCGTGTAAAAGTTACATGGCAAACGCACGCCGGTCAGCCATTTCGAACGGCCATCCTGTAAGCTTTGTCGTATGACACAAACGCCGCTGCCCTCGCTTGAATGGTGTTTGTTCTTGGACGTCGACGGAACTCTGATCGAGTTGACCGACTCGCCTTTCGACACCTATGCGGACGCCGAGCTCAAGGCATTATTGGCTGAGGTGGCGGAACGCTTGGGGGGCGCGTTGGCGCTGGTCAGCGGCCGAAGTATCGAGTATCTCGATGCACTGTTTGCGCCATTGCGGCTGCCCGCCGCGGGTCTGCACGGCGTCGAGCGGCGCAAGGCTACGGGCATCATGCACGGTGCGAGCTTCGTCGACTCGCAACTCGACCCGGCGCGGGCCGCACTCGGTGCGCTCGTAAAGTCCCATCCGGGCACCTTGCTGGAAGACAAGGGCCGCACCGTCGCCGTACATTTTCGAATGGCGCCGGAGGCCGAATCGATCGTTCGCGACACGGTGGCCGCCGTCGCATCACACCTCGGCAGCAACTATCACATCCAGGAAGGCAGCATGATGTTCGAGATCAAGCCTCGCGGTTTCACCAAGGACGCCGCGATCAAGGCATTCATGCAAGAGCCCCCGTTTTCGGGCAGGAAGCCCGTGTTCGTCGGCGACGATCTCACCGACCAGGACGCCTTCAACGCCGTCGAGAATCAAGGCGGGATCTCCATAGCGGTCGGCGACCGCGTGCACGGTCAGTATCGGTTCGAAAATCCCGCGGCAGTCCGCGTCTGGCTGCGCGAAATCGCCGCGCTGCATGATTCGCACCGAGCTTGAAGCCAATCAAGCACGAATCTGCCCAGCGCCGCGCACCACGTACTTGTAGCTGGTCAACTGGTCCACGCCGACGGGGCCGCGGGCATGAAACTTGTCCGTGCTGATGCCGATTTCCGCCCCCATGCCGAATTCTCCCCCATCGGCAAATTGAGTGGATGCATTGTGCAGCACGATGGCGCTGTCGACCCGCGCCAGAAACCGCTCAGCCGCCACGGGGTCATCGGTCACGATGCACTCGGTATGTTGCGAACCGTAGCGTCGAATGTGTGCGATCGCCGCGTCCACATCGTCGACCACGCGCACGGCGATGATGGCGTCGAGATACTCCGCGTACCAGTCTTGCTCGGTTGCGGGCTTCACTTGCGCATCGACGCGAGCGCTCGCCTCGTCGCCGCGCACTTCGCAGCCCGCGTCGAGCAGAGCGCCGATCAAAGGTGCCAAATGCGTCGCCGCGCAGGCGCGGTCCACCAACAAAGTCTCGGCTGATCCGCAAACCCCGGTGCGCCGCATCTTGGCGTTCAGCACGATGTGTTTCGCCATCTCGAGATTCGCTCCGCGGTCGACGTACACATGGCATACCCCCTCGAGGTGTCCTATGACCGGCACACGCGCTTCTTGGCGAACGCGGGCAATCAGGCTCTTGCCCCCGCGCGGCACGATCACATCGATGCTGTCCGTCATATCGGCCAGCATGTGGCCGACGGCTGCCCGGTCTGTGGTGGGCACGAGCTGAATGCAGGTTCGCGGCAGGCCCGCAGCTTCGAGCCCCAAGCCCAAGCACGCGTGAATCGCCGCGCTCGACCGGGCGCTTTCCGACCCGCCGCGCAGGATCACGGCGTTGCCCGACTTCAGACACAGCGCGCCGGCATCCGCGGTGACGTTGGGGCGGCTCTCGTAGATGATGCCGATCACGCCCAAGGGAACGCACACGCGCTCTATCTGCATTCCATTCGGCCGCGACCATTGCGCCAGGCGCTTACCGATGGGATCGGCGAGGCGCTCGATGTCGCCGAGTCCCTGGGCCATGGCCTCGACTCGGTCGGCGTTCAGGTGCAGGCGATCGAGTAACGCTCCGGACGTTCCGCTCGCAACGGCTCGCTGCATATCGCCTTCGTTGGCCGACAAAATCTCGGCGCGCTGAGCGCGCAGCGCCGCCGCCGCCGCGCGCAGCGCGCGATTCTTCTGTTCCGTGGGAGCGAATGCCAGGGCCGCTGCAGCGTCCCGCGCCGACCGGCCGATACCTCGCATGAGATCCGCCACGGTCTCCTGCGTCACAAGGACCCCGTCACGTGCGCTCGAATCAATACCAAATCGTCCCGGTGCACGATTTCATCGCGGCCCCGAAACCCCAGCACCTTTTCGATGTCGGCGGATTGGCGGCCGATGATGCGCGCGGCGTCCCCATCCGAATACGCACAAATGCCGCGCGCGACCTCCGAACCATCGGGGCCGATGATGCTCACGGTATCGCCCCGGTCGAATCGCCCCATCGCGCGAGTCACGCCCGCCGGCAGCAAACTCTTGCCTCCCATCAGGGCGCGTACCGCGCCGTCATCGACGACGATCGCGCCGGCCGGCCTCAAGGTGCCGGCGATCCACTGCTTGCGCGTCGCCACCGGCGTCGAGGAGGGGACGAACCAGGTGCAACGCGCGCCTTCCTCGATGCGCTGCAACGGATGCTGGACGGCCCCCTTGGCGATGCACATATGACACCCCGCGCCCACCGCAATTTTTGCGGCGGCGATTTTCGTTTGCATGCCGCCCGAGCCCATGGCGCTCCCCGCCCCGCCCGCCATCGCCTCGATGGCGGGTGTGATCTCTAGAACGCGGCCGACGAATTCCGCGTCCGGGTCCTCATTAGGGTTGGCGGTATACAAGCCATCGATATCGGACAGCAGAATCAGGCAGTCCGCGCCCACCATCTGCGCCACGCGCGCCGCCAGCCGATCGTTGTCGCCATAGCGGATTTCGGTCGTCGCCACGGTATCGTTCTCGTTGATCACCGGCACCGCACCCAGCGCCAATAGGGTGTTCAAGGTGCCGCGCGCGTTCAGGTAGCGGCGACGCTGCTCGGTGTCCCCCAGGGTCAATAGAACCTGCGCAACGGTGATTTCGTGCGCATCCAGCAGCTCCTTGTAGGCGTGTGCCAGGCGTATCTGGCCCACTGCCGCCGCCGCCTGGCTTTCCTCGAGCTTGAGCTTCCCGGAGTTCAATCCCAGGTGACGCCTTCCCAAGGCGATGGCGCCGGAGGACACCAAAATGACATCCTGCCCGCGCTTGCGCAGGGAGACCACATCCGCCGCAAAGCTCTCGAGCCAGGTGCGGTTCAGACGGCCTTTTTCGGCGTCCACCAGTAAGGTCGACCCGACTTTCACGACCACACGTTTGGCCTCGGTCAAGCGGTGAGCGACGAGTTTTCGGTCTGCGACTGTCATAGGATCACAATATTGCCATTTACTTGAGCAAGCAGCCTCCCCTAATATTCGCCTGCCGAATCAGCAGCAGCCGTTCAAGAAAGGTGACTTCGTGGGCAGAGAGTACGAACCGACCGTCGGGCAGTGGTATGAGGACTTGGAAAACGAGGAAACCTTCCAGGTGCTCAAAGTGGATGAAGACAAAGAAACCGTTGAGATTCAACATCTCGACGGGGATATCGAGGAATTCGACGTCGACGGCTGGGCGGAACTCGACCTAGAGCTTACCGAGGAGCCCGAGGGCTGGTCGGGCTCCAAGGCCGAGAAAGACGCCGAGGACGACGAAGATGAAGACGAAGACTGGGATGAGGACGAAGACGACGAGGATGATGACGACGACGACCTCGACGACGAGGAAGAGGATCGCGAGGAATATTAATTTAGGCGCTGCGCGGCCACTGATTTAGGCGCTGCGCGCCACCTGTCAACGGGGTCGAAGCGACCCCGACCTTAAGGGGTCGGAGCGACCCCAGCCTTAAGGGCGCGGAGCGCCTAAGAGGCGCTCAGACTCGCTCCAGCCACCCGTGACGATCCGGCGCATCGCCCTGTTGAATCGCCACCAGCTGCGCACGGAGGGCGCGCGTGAGCGGCCCGACGTCGCCGTTGCCCACGCGATGGTCGGTGCCGCGGTAGATCAGGGTTCCGACCCCGGCGAGTACCGCTGCGGTGCCCGATAGCGCCGCTTCACCGGTTTTCGCCCACGCGAGCATCTCGTTGACGTCGAAGGTGCGCTCCGAGACCTTGTAGCCCAGGTCACGCGCGAGCGTGAGCAGTGAATCGCGCGTGACTCCATGCAAAAAGGTGGTATCGAGGCCGCGGGTCAGGAGTTCGCCGTCGCGGATCAAAACGAAGTTCGCGGCGCCCGTCTCCTGCACCTGGCCGCCGGGACAGAACAAAACCTGATCGACTTGGTACTTGGCCCGCGCACTCAACGTGGGACCCAAGGCGGCGGCGTAGTTTCCGCCGGTCTTGACCATGCCCATTTGCGCGGCCGAACGCGTGTTCTCGTCATCGACCAGAATGCGCAGCGGCTTCATGCCGCCGGAAAAATAATCCCATACCGGACTCGCGAGCACGATCAGCGAAGCTTCGGCGGTGGGCGTCGCCGCCGCGCCGATGTTCGCCGTGGTACCAAACAAGATGGGCCGCAGGTACAGGGCGCCGGGAGCCTCGGGTACCGCGTCTCGGCAGCGGCTGATCACGGCGCGCACCATGTCGGCGAGTTGCGCCGCATCCGGTTCTGGCAGCACCAATTGACGTGCACTCTGCCGCATACGCTGAATGTGCCGATCCATGCGAAAGATGTGTACGGAGCCGTCGGCACGGCGGAATGCCTTGAAACCCTCGAAGCAGGTACTCGCGTAATGCAGCACATGCGCTGCCGGGCTGAGTTCGATCGGTGCAACCGGTTTGATCTCGCTCGGGCTCCAGCGGTCCCCCTGATAGGTAGCCACGGCCATATGCGAGGTCAACAACGTGCCGAATGCGGGTCGTTGGGGTTGAGCGGTCATTTGGATTTCACCTTCGGTATAAAAATCGTCGCCGGATGCTCGAGCAGCTCTTTCAGCGCCTGAATCATCGCTGCCGCATCATAACCGTCTACGAAGCGATGATCGAATGAGGATGACAAGTTCATGATTCGGCGCACCACCACGGCACCCTGGTGAACGACGGGCCGCTCGATCGCCTTGTTCAATCCGATGATCGCCACCTCGGGCGCATTGATGATCGGCGTCGATGCGATGCCGCCGAGCTTGCCGAGACTGGTCACCGTGATGGTCGACCCGACGAGTTCATCGCGAGTCGCTTTGTTGCTGCGCGCGCCCTCCGCGAGGCGCCGGATCTCGGCGGCGATTTCCCAGAGTCCCAAGGATTGAGCATTGCGCACCACCGGAACCTTGAGACCCTCCGGCGTTTGCGTGGCGATCCCGACATGCACCGCGCGGTGGCGCACCAGGACCCCGCGCTCAGCGTCATGCAGCACATTGCATTGCGGAAACGCTTCGAGCACCCGAGTGAGCGCCATGACGACCAGCGGCAAATAGCTCAAACTCGCGGCATCCGCGGGCCGCGACGAGTTCAGATGCTGGCGCAGCGATTCCAGCTCGGTCACGTCGACCTCTTCGACGTACGCGAAGTGCGGGATATTGCGCTTGGCCTCGCTCATGCGTTCGGCGATCAGGCGGCGCAAGCCGATGATCTTGATTTCCGACGTTTCCGCGGAAACGTCCGTGCGAGCGGGCGCGGGCTGCGCGGCCGGCCGCGAGGCCGCGGCCAGATCATCGCGCAGAATTCGTCCGCCGGGCCCCGACCCCGCGACCGTGGATAGATCGATACCCGCTTCACGAGCCCGGCGTCGATTCGCCGGCGACGCCATCACCCGTCCCTGGCGCACGGGCGCCGCGATGGTCGCCGACGCCGCGGCTGACACCGGCGGCGCGGCCGTTCGCCCCGCTGCGGCTGTTACCGCCGCTGCTGACGCCGGCGGTGCGGCCGTTCGCCCGGCTGCGGCTGCTACCGTCGCTGCTGACGCCGGCGATGCGGCGGCCCTCCCCGCTGCGGTACCGTCGCTCACATCGAACACGATCAGCGGCGAACCCACCGCCACCTTGTCGCCCGGCGCGCCTGTGATCGATATCACTCGGCCGCTCACGGGCGCGGGGACTTCCACCGCCGCCTTGTCGGTCATCACTTCGACAATGAGTTGATCTTCCTTCACGGCGTCGCCCGGCTTGGCATGCCAGGCGATGATTTCCGCATCCACCGTGCCCTCGCCCAAATCCGGCATCTTGAATATGTACTGGCTCATGCCGGCTCCATGACGGCCTTCAGCGCCATCGCGACTCGTGCTTGGCCGGGAAAGTACTCCCATTCGAACGCGTGCGGATAGGGTGTGTCCCAGCCGGTGACGCGCTGTATCGGCGCCTCCAAGTCCCAGAAACATTCTTCTTGGACGATGGACAATATTTCAGCGCCGAACCCCGAGAAGCGGGTGGCCTCATGAGCCACGACACAGCGGCCGGTCTTGCGCACCGAGGTGCAAAGGGTGTCGACGTCGAGCGGCACCAGCGATCGCAGGTCGATGATCTCGGCGTCCAAGCCCAGCGTCGCGGCGGCGGCCTCGGCGACGAACACCATGGTGCCGTAGGTAATGATGGTGACCTCCGCGCCGGCACGCACGATATCGGCCTTGCCCAAGGGCACTTTGTAGTAGCCCTCGTCCACTTGACCCTTGGGATGCGCGCTCCAGGGGACGGCCGGTTTGGTCGGATCACCGTCGAAAGGTCCGTTATAAAGCCGCTTGGGCTCGAAGAAAATGACCGGATCATCGTCCTCGATGGAGGTGATCAACAGGCCCTTCGCATCGTGCGGGTTCGACGGCATCACCACTTTGATGCCGCTCACGTGGGTGAATATCCCTTCCGGACTCTGGGAATGCGTCTGACCGCCGCGGATGCCGCCGCCGCAGGGCGTGCGAATGGTCACCGGCGCGAAGAACTCTCCGGCGCTGCGGTAGCGGATACGCGCCAATTCGCTGACGACTTGATCGAAGCCCGGATAGATGTAATCCGCAAATTGAATTTCGGCTACCGGGCGCAGGCCGTTCACGCTCATGCCGAGCGCGGCGGCGACGATGCCGCCCTCGGCGATGGGCGTGTCGATGACGCGATGCTCGCCGTACTTGCGTTGCAGGCCCTCCGTGGCGCGAAACACGCCGCCGAAATAGCCGATGTCCTCGCCCATGAGCACCACCGACGGATCCTGCTTCAGCATGATATCCATGGCGGAGTTCAAGGCTTGAATCATGTTCATGCTGGCCATGGCGCCTAAGTCCCTTCGGAGCGAGTCTCTTCCGACCGGCTCCTCTCTGCGCGCATCAAGGCCCGCTGTTTCTGCAGATGCTCCGGCATTTCTTTGAAAACATCCTCGAACATCAAATCAGCATTGAGCCGTGGGCCCTCGGTCATGGTGCCGAAGGTGATTGCCTCCTTCCAGCTCGACGCCACCAGCGCCTCGAGCTCGGCCGTCAACGCTTGATGACGCGCTTCCGACCACTCGCCCAATACGATCAAATGCTGCTTGAGCCGCTGAATGGGATCACCCAGGGGCCAGTGCTCGTGATCGTTCTTGGCGCGATAACGCGCCGGATCGTCGCTGGTGGAATGCGCGGCCCCCCGATACGTCACCAATTCGATCAACGTGGGTCCCGCGCCGGTGCGTGCGCGTTCGGCCGCCCACCGCGTCACCGCATAGACCGCGAGAAAGTCGTTGCCGTCGACGCGAATACCCGCGATGCCATACCCCGGACCGCGCGCGGCGAACGAGCGTTGCTCGCCGCCGGCGTAGCCCTGAAAGGTCGAGATCGCCCACTGGTTATTCACCACATTTAGAATGACGGGCGCCTGGTACACCGAGGCAAACAGCAAGGCATGGTGAAAGTCAGCCTCGGCGCTGCTGCCCTCTCCGATCCAGCTCGCCGCCAGATGATCTTCACCCTTGATCGCCGCGGCCATCGCCCAACCCACGGCTTGCGGGAATTGCGTGGCCAGATTCCCGGAGATGGAAAAGATATTTCCGGCCTTGGAGTGGTACATGACGGGCAGTTGACGTCCCTTGCACATGTCCCGCGTATTGGACAAGAGCTGACACATGAGATCGACGAGCGGGATGCCGCGCGCGATCTGCAAGCCCTGATTGCGGTACGACGGGAACAGCATGTCGCCGGGGCGCAACGCCATGCACTGCGCAACCGACACCGCCTCTTCGCCCAAGGACCGAATGTAGAACGAGATTTTGCCGGCGCGCTGATTGCGCTGCATTCGATCGTCGTACAGGCGCGTCAGCAGCATGTGGCGCAGGCCGATTTGCAGGTCCGCGGCATCAAGATGCGGATGCCACGGTCCCACCGCTTCGCCGGCATCGTCGAGCACACGCACCAGATCGACCGACAGGGAGCCGATGTCGCGTGCGCGCGCGTTGACGTCGGGCCTCGCCACCGCGCCGGCGGGCGAGAGCTGCACGTAACTGAAGTCGGGCGCCTCGCCCGGTCGGGCGGGCGGATGAGGCAAATGCAGGCGCGAGAGTTTGTTCATCCGCATAATTTACGTCCTCCGGCCCGAAGTGTTGCTTTCATTCGGGACGCGCCGGATAATTCGGTATGTTCATTCCGAAAGATCGCGATTAATGGAAAATCCATCTCGTCCTGCCATCGATCGGCTGGATCTACGCCTGCTCGACATTCTACAGCGGCACGGCGCTCTGTCGGTTGCCGAGGTCGCCGCGCAAACCCGGCTCTCCACCACGACGTGTTGGCGGCGAATTCAGCAACTCGAGCAGAGCGGAGTCATCAAGGCCCGTGTCGCGCTGCTGGATCGCAATGCCCTAGGATTGGACGTAACCATCTTCGCGCACGTCAAGCTGGCCACCACGGGCCGCGACGCGATTGCCGAATTCGAAGCGGCAATCCGCGACCGTGCCGAAGTGCTGGAGTGCTACACGCTCACCGGCGAATGGGATTTTCTGTTGAAGATCGTCACCAAGAACATCAAGGCCTACGAAGCCTTCTACCTCGATTATTTGTCGCGCATTCAATGCGTACGGTCGGTGAATTCGTCGGTGGCGGTCACCGTCATCAAGGAATCGACCGCCTTGCCGCTGGGGATCTGACGGGTCTTACGTGTGAGGGCGCAGGGTGGAGCGCAGCTGAATGCCGTCGTGCTCGCCGAACAGCTCGGCGACCCAGTCGACGAACACGCGGATCTTGCTCGACAGGTGCCGATTCTCGGGATACACGACGTTGAGCGGTGCGGGCTCGGGGAACCAATCACCCAGCAGCAATTCCAGGCTGCCGCGCTCCATCGCCTCTTTGAGCACGAACGCGGGAATTTGCGCTACGCCCAAGCCAGCTTCGGCCGCAGCCAGGTAGCTGTTCTCATCATCGAGCGCGATGTGGCCGCGAAGCGACGCCTGGATGCGCATTCCATTTTTCGCAAACACCCAGTCGAAGATCTTCCCCGTGTGCGGCGAGAAGTGATTGATGCAGCGGTGCGCAGTCAGATCGTCGGGATGATGCGGCTCGCCATGCGCGGCCAGGTAGGAGGGGGAGGCGCAAGTGCCGAAATAGAGCAGGCCCACGCGGCGCGCGATCAATGTGGAGTCTTCCAGGTCGCCGCTCCACACCGCGCAATCGATGCCCTCCTCGATCAGATCGGCGCGGCGCTCGCTGCAGCCGAGCTGCAGGTCGATGTCCGGATAGCGCACAAAAAAAGTCGGCAACGCCGGTACGATGACCAGCCGCGCCATCAGTGTCGGTACCTCCACGCGTAGCCGGCCTTGGGGACTCGCGTGTCCATGCGCGAGCGATTCCTCGGTCTCTCGAACTTCGGCCAGGATGGCGACACAGCGCGGGTAGTAGGCGGCCCCGTCGGTGGTCACACTGACGCTGCGGGTCGTGCGGTTGAGCAACTTCACCCCCAGGGCGGATTCCAATTGCTGGATCAAGGTGGTCGCGGTGGCCTTCGGCATTCGCAGGCTGTCGGCTGCGCGGGTAATCGCGCCCGTCTCGACCACCCGCACGAACACCTGCATCGCCTGGAGCTTATTCATGACTATTGTTCAGATAATTGAATACTCATTTCAGATTATCCCCATTTAAGCGCCCATTTGCGAACAATATGATGCTCTCTCACAGGCCCAACCCCAGGAAACTCCATGAGCAGCTCCAAGATCAAACACGTCACCGACACCACATTTAACAGCGACGTCCTCGAATCGCCCATACCGGTCTTGGTCGACTATTGGGCCGAGTGGTGCGGCCCGTGCAAAATGATTGCGCCGGCGCTGGATGAGTCGGCCGAAACCTATGCCGACCGCTTGAGCGTCGCCAAGGTCGACGTGGACCAGAATCAAGCGCTGGCCTCGCGGTATCACGTGCGCGGCATCCCAACCCTGATGCTGTTCAAGCATGGGGAGGTCGTGGCTACCAAGATTGGGGCCGTGTCCAAGTCTCAGCTGGCGGCCTTCATCGACGCGAATTTATAACGCCGCAGGTGCTGCTAGGGGAGCAGCACCGTCGCCCCCATGGTTCGCCTGCTCTCCAAGTCGCGGTGAGCGGCGGCGGCATCGCGCAGCGCGACACGCTGACCCACATGCGCCTTGATTTCACCCGAGGCCAGCCGTGCGAACAAATCCGCGGCGCGCGACGACAGGTCGTCGCGGCTCTTGATGTAGTCGAATAACATCGGCCGCGTGGCGAACAGGGAGCCGCCGGACGCGAGATCGGAAAACTTGAAATCCGCGATCATTCCCGACGACTGACCGAAATGCACGAACATGCCGCGCAGACGCAGGCATTTGAGCGATCCGCGCCAGGTATCCTTGCCCACCGAATCGTAGACCACATCGCAACGCTTGCCGCCGGTGATCTCCTGGACGCGGGCGACGAAATCCTCGCTGCGATAATCAATCACATGGGCATAGCCGTTGGCTTTCGCCATCGCCAACTTCTCGGGCGATCCGGCCGTACCGATCGAGGTCGCACCCAGTGCTTTCAGCCATTGTCCGAGCAGCAGCCCCACCCCGCCGGCGGCCGCATGCACGAGCACGGTGTCGCCCGCCTTGACCGGATAACACGAGGTGAGCAGAAATTGCGCCGTCAATCCCTTGAGCATGACCGACGCGGCCACGTCGAATGCAATGGCGTCCGGAAGCTTGACGAGCCGCTCGGCGGCAACGACACGCTGGGTACGATACGCGCCCAGCGGCAGGGTATAGGCAACCCGATCTCCCACCTTGAAATCGCTCACCGCCTCGCCGATCTCGCAGACCACTCCCGCAGCCTCGGCGCCCGGAATCAGCGGCGTCGACGGCCAGGGGTACAGGCCGCTGCGGAAGTACGTGTCGATGAAGTTGACGCCGATCGCGCGCTGTTCGAGGCGCACCTCGCCGCGTCCCGGCTTGGCGGTGTCGAGCGACGTCCATTCCAGCGCCTCAGGTCCGCCGGCCGTGCGTACCACCACGCCCATATCGCTCATCGGTTCCGCCATAGCTACCTCATCAAAGTGTCGACAAAGCGCCGAATGCGAACGGCGGCTTGACGCAGCCGCGCCTCGTCGGTGGCGAAGCAAACCCGCACGAATCCGCTCGTCCCCTTGCCGAAGGCTCCGCCGTCGAGCACCGACACACGCTCGGCGCGGTACAGTTCGCACATGAAATCGTAGCCGGAAAGTCCCGTGTCGCGCACGTCGATCAGCAGAAACATGCCCGCGTCCGGAATGAAGCACTTGAGTCCGCGGGTGCCTGCAAGTTCCGCGACCAGAAGATCGCGCCGCACCGCGCAATATTCGCGGATGCGGGATTCCGCGTCATCCGAAACGCTCAGCGCCGTGACGGCCGCTTCCTGTACGAAGCCGGGAAGCCCGAACAGCATGCACTGCGCCATGGCTTCGGCATGAATCACCAGCTGCGGCGGCCCCACCAGCCAGCCGGCGCGCCAACCCGGCATGGAATGCGACTTGGACAAACTGCTGATGGTCACGACTTGCTCGGGTAATTCAGCGGCAAGGCTCGGCACCCGGCCGCCCGGCGCAAGTCCCGCGTACACCTCGTCCGCCACCACCCACAGCGAATGCCGGCGCGCGAGTTCGCCGATCACCGCCAAATCGGCGCCGCTCAAGATGACGCCGCTCGGATTGTTTGGCGTGGCGAAAAACAGCGCCCGCGTGCGCGGCGTGATCGCCGCCTCGAGCGCCGCCAGATCGACGCGAAAACCTTGCGCCGCCGGCGCGGCGACCCGCACCATGCGCGCGCCGGATATCTCGAGCGTCGCGGGATAGCTTGGATACAAGGGTTCGAGTGCGATCACTTCATCGCCGGGCGCGGCAATACACAGCGACGTCACGAACAATGCGTTCTGCGCCCCGGCGAGAAAGATGACGTTGGCGGCGTCGACCGGCTGGCCGGTGCGCGCACGATGGGATGCCGCGATCGCCTCGCGCAAATGCTGCCGGCCGGTCGCCGGCGTGTAATGAGTATCGCCGGCGCGCAATCTCTCGATGGCACGCTCGAGCACCGGCGCCGGCGTATCGAGATCGGGATCGCCGACGCTCAGCAAAATGACGTCTTCGCCCCGCTCGTGGGCCGCCCGCGCCGCATAGTGAATCAGCCAGGCGTCGGCGCCGTCGCCCGCGATTCGCTTGACCAGTGGTGAATATTGCATTTTTTCTCTTGCCTACCCGGTGGCAGTGCGCAATCCTAGCGCGCTTTGTGAAAAGTGTTCAATTTCAAGAAGGTCCGAATGTCGCGCAATATCGGCGGTTATCTGGTCGAATTGCTGGCCGCCAACGATATCGACACCGTGTTCGGTATACCCGGCGTGCATAACCTGGAGCTGTATCGCGGCCTGACCGCAGCGTCCGTGCGCCACGTGCTCGTGCGGCACGAACAGGGCGCGGGATTTGCGGCCGATGGATTCGCGCGCTTGAGCGGCCGGCCCGCGGCCGCCTTCGTGATCTCCGGTCCAGGGCTCACCAACATCTTGACCGCGGCCGCCCAGGCCTATTCCGACTCCGTTCCGCTGTTGGTGGTGGCGGCCGCGCCGGTGCGCGCCTCCTTCGCCAAACAATGGGGCGTGTTGCACGAACTGTACGATCAAGCCGCGCTTGCCGCCGGCGTGTTCGGCATCGCCCGCTCGGCGCGCAGCGCGGAGGACGTGCGCGAATACTTGCGCCTGTGCCTGGCCTCGTTCCGCACGGGGCGCCCGCGCCCCGCGTATTTGGAGATTCCCCTCGACGTCCTCGCCGAACCCACCGCGTTGGAGGCTCAACGCTTCGAGGACACTCCGCTGATGCCGCAGGCGAGCCCCGATCAAATCGGCGCAGCGGTACGACTGCTCAGCCAAGCGGCGCGGCCGCTGATCATCGCCGGCGGCGGCGCGCGCCGTGCCGCCGCGGAGCTGCGCCGCCTGGTCGAGACTCTGGATTGCCCGCTGGTGACGACGGCGGCGGGCAAAGGGTTGCTCGCCGACGACCATCCGGCGAACTTCGGCACCTCGCTGCCCTATCCTCCCATTCAGCGCTTGGTCGCCGATGCGGATGTGGTGCTCGCGGTGGGAACTGAATTGGGCGAGACGGATATCTACTTCAGCACGAAGCTGCCGCTCGGCGGTCTGCTCATCCGCATCGACGTCGATCCGGTGAAGCTATCCGACCACTATGACGCCGATGTCTGCGTCTGGTCCGACGCGCGCAGCGCGCTGCACTCCATCAATCAAGCATTGGCGAGCCCCGGGCAAGACGCCGCAACTCGCACGGGATGGCGCACGGCAATAGGCGGACCCGCAAAAACTCATGCTGAAATCGAGGGCAGCTTGGATTCGAAGGCCAGAGCGCAACGGCGTGCGCTGCGCGCCATCAAGACCGCGCTGCCCTGGGACGGCGTGGTGTTCAGCGACATGACGCAAATCGCCTATTTCGGAAACTACGCATACCCGGTCGACAATCCCGGCCAATGGTTCCACCCCTCCGGTTACGGCACCTTGGGCTTCGCGCTGCCGGCGGCGCTCGGCGCCAAGATATCGAGTCCCGCCCGCGCCATCATCGCGCTCGCGGGCGACTTCGGACTGCAATTCACCCTTCCGGAACTCATGACCGCGGTCGAAACCGGCCTCAGTCTGCCCATCGTGGTGTGGAACAACGCCGCGTTGGGTCAAATTCGCGACGACATGGTCGCCGCTCACATCCCGCAGCTCGGTGTGATCGCGCGCAACCCCGACTTCGTCGCATTGGGCAAAGCCTGCGGCGCGGAAAGCTTCCGCGTGCATGACGCCGCCGGGCTCACCGAAGCGATCCGCACCGCATTGAACCATGCGGGGCCTACCTTGATCGAAGTGATCGCCTCGAGTTTCGACACAGAGCATTAAAACCAACCAATCGCGCATCCAACCAAAGGGGACATCATGACGATCACAATCGGACGCATCGCGGCGCTCGCGACGGCGCTGCTGGCATTGCCGGCGCTTGCCGCCGAACAAATCAAAGTAGTCGAACGGCCGGTCGGCGAAACCACCGTGGATCTTGGGGCGAAGGGCGATTCCGTCGGCGACATGCTGGTGTTCGCCAACGGCGTCTTCGACTCGGCCAACAAGACTCAGGTCGGCACCGATCAGGGCTACTGCGTGCGCACCATCGTCGGCAAGAGCTGGGAATGCTTTTGGACACTGACGCTGAAGGCAGGCCAAATCACCGTCGAAGGCCCGTTCATGGATGAGGGCGATTCGCTGTTCACCGTCACCGGCGGCACCGGCAAGTATGCGGGCGCCAAGGGCAGCATGAAACTGCATCCGCGCGACGCCAAATCGTCGAGCTACGACTTCACCTACGATCTATTGTAATGGCCTATACACTCGAGCATTGCCTGCGCGCCCGCCGGGATTTTCCGGCGCTGACCAAGAACCCCGACCTCGCATTCCTCGACGGACCCGGGGGCAGTCAAGTACCGCGCGCCGTGGTCGACGCCATTGCGGATGTCTATGCCACATGCAACGTGAACACGCACGGCAACTTCGGGCCCTCCCGGGAAGTGGATCGGCGCCTGGAAACCGCGCGCGGCGTCGTTGCCGCCTTTCTCGGCGCGGAAAACGCTTCGTGCATCTCGTTCGGTCAGAGCATGACCACGCTGTGCTTCAATCTGAGCACGGCCATCGGCCGCACCTTGGAAAAGGGCGACGAAGTACTCATTACCCAGCTCGACCACGAAGCGAATCGAGGACCGTGGCGCAAGCTCGAGGAGCGCGGCGTCGTCGTGCGCGAAGTGCGGCTGTTGGAATCCGGCGAGTTGGATCCCGCCGACATGGCTGCCAAGATTACGCCGCGCACCAAGCTGTTTGCCATCGGCGCCTCGGCGAATTCGCTGGGAACGGCCAATGATCTTGCGCTCGCCCGGCGCTTGACCCGGAGCGTCGACGCCCTGCTGGTCGTGGACGCCGTGCACTACGCGCCGCATTTTCCGGTCGATGTGCAGGCGCTCGGCGCGGATTTTCTCCTCTGCTCGGCCTATAAATTTTATGGACCGCACGTGGGCGTGCTGTATTCGCGGCCCGGCGCGCTCGATCGATTGCCGACCGACCGGTTGAGCGTGCAGGATCCCGCGGCTCCCTACCGCATCGAAACCGGCACCCTGAATCATGCGGCGATCGACGGGGTGCGCGCGGCGGTGGAGTACATCGCGAGTTGGGGCACCGGCGCATCGCTCCGAGAGCGCATCGTCGATGCCATGACGCACATCTCCGCGTACGAGCATGAATTGGCGAAGTTCTACCATGACGCCGTGCGTCGCATTCCCGGCGTTCGTGTCTGGGGTCCGGACTTTGCCGACGGCCGCGCGCGCGCACCGACCGTATCCATCACCCTCGACAAGGTGACGGCGGCCGCAGCCGCGACGGCCTTGGGAAACCAGGGTGTATGCGTTTGGGACGGAGATTTCTACGCAGCGCGTACCGTGGAAGTGCTGGGTCTCGCAGAGCGCGGCGGCCTGCTGCGCACCGGCATCTCCATGTACAACACCCGCGACGAGTTGACCCGTTTGCTGACCGGACTCGAACGGCTGGGGTGAGCGTCATCCGTCACGCACGCGGATCAGCGAGATGCGCCGCGAGCCGCTCGGCATGATCGCGCAGCTCGGTCGCAGCCGTCGCTTCCCAATGATCGGCGCGCAGCATGGGCCCGAGATAGTAGAGGTGTCCGCTCGGGCGCCCCTGTGAATCCACGCACGCTCCGTGCCGGGCCGTGCGCAGCCCGAGATCGAGCGCATCTTCGGATACCAGCCCCGCCGCGCGCAGCGAATTGAGCAGCGGGTCCGCCCCGCGCTTGAGCGCATAGTCGGGACCCGTCGCATTGACGACCAAGTCCACCGTCAGCGTCGCCGTCGATCCGCTGCCGCGGGGACGCCACGACACTTGCAACTGTCTTCCCGCCGCAGTCACCGCCTCGATGCGGCCGGCGTTCACCTGCAGCTGCCCGTTTCGCCGCAGAGACGCGATGCGCTCGCCCAATTGCGGCGGTAGCCGGTGCCGGTGTATGTCCCAGTACGCCTGCAGGTGCCGCACGAAGCGCCGTTGCTCGAGCTGAGGCAACCTCCGCCATAGGGCCGGCGCCAAATGACGCACGAAGGTGACGGCCTCACGCCAGTCGCCTCCTCGGCTCTCGACCTCGCGCGCCAATTCGCGAGTCTGCGCCAACACCTTTCGCAGGGAATCTGCGCATGCCAGAAGCGCCTCGCCATCGGCATGCACGGCGGACGGACGAAACGTCGTCTGCGGCAGGGAAACCAGGCCCCGCCGTGAAATCGTGTGCAGCATCGGCGCGCGATTCGTATCCTGGGTCAACGCCAGGGCGGCGTCCGCCATGGTCAATCCATTGCCGACGATCAGTACCGACGCCCTTGCGGCCAGTACCTTCGGCAGTTCCCAGGGATCATTCCGATACGCTTCGTGATCGCGCACCGCCTCGGCCCACGGCAGCAGCGGCGGGGGCGGATTCCCCAACGCAAGAATGAGCCGATCCGCCGGAATCGCCGGGCGATCCGCGAACGTGGCCGTCAACGGCTTGTCCCCGTCGTGCCGCGTGACCTGCCGTACCTCATCGAAGACCCGTAGCAGCCGCATATGCGCGGGCGCCGCCTGCTCGGCCTCCCGCAGCACATCTTGCAAGTAGTCGCCATACAGCGCCCGCGGCATGAAATCCTCGCCGTCGGCAGCCGGCGCACGGCGCTGCGCAAAGCGCAGGAACTGCAATGGGTCACGCGAATCCGCCGACAACCGCGCAGCGGGCACATTGAGCAAATACGGGAATTCCCGAGCGGCGTAGGCAACGCCGCGACCCATGGTCGAGCCGCGTTCTATGAGTACGACGTCGGTCGCCTCGGGCGGCGAACGGCGCAGCAGATTGGCGGCCAGCACCGTGCCGCAAAAGCCTGCGCCGACGATGATTATGGCATTACGCATCGTTTAACCCAACCCGAGCAGGCAATGCATTCTTTCGCTAACATTCCGCAAAAATCGTGGTCAAATGGCAGATCGAATTCCAGCGAGGGGCACTACTATGCAACTCAGCAAATTGAGCTATTACTCCGACTTCGTCGTCTACCCGTTGGTGCTCATCGCGCTGACGGCGATGAATTTCCGCCATGTAACCTGGGTAAGCGGCGCGGAATGGCTCGGTGCCAGCTTTGCGGGTCTTGTCCTATGGACCCTGGCCGAGTATGCCCTGCACCGGATTGCATTGCATCGGATGCGCTACTTTTCGCCCATGCATGGGGCGCACCACGCCTCGCCGTTGGCGTTGATCGGTACACCGTCGTGGATCAGCGTGACGGTACTCAGCGGGGTCATCTTGGTCCCCGCATGGCTGTGCTTGGGCTTCAATGTGGCGGATGGCCTCACCGTCGGCGTGATGCTCGGCTACTGGTGGTATGGGGTCGTGCATCACGTCATCCATCACCACGCGGACAGATCCTCCTCCGTTTATTTCAACGATCTCCGCGCCTGGCACATGCGCCATCATTACTCGCCGAAAAACGGGAACTTCGGTGTGACCACGTCGGTCTGGGATCATATCTTCGGCACCGCCATCCGCGTGCGCGAAAAGGCCGCAGCCTCGTCATGAGCGCGCCGCAGGCTCTCAGGGGGCGTTGAACTTCGCAGAACCGCCCATATCTAACGTAGCAACGGTCAAATTCGACCTGTCGGGGGCCTTATGCGAAGACTACTAGCAGCTGCAACCCTTGCCGCGAGCATGACGTTCGCGGTCACGATGTCATTGCCGGCGTTCGCGGATGCCGACCCCACCATGGAGCAAATCTATACCGCGGCTGCGGGCGGCCATCTAGATCAGGCCCAGCAGATGATTACCCAGGTTCTAGCCGATCATCCGACCAGCGCCAAGGCACACTACGTGCAGGCTGAGCTGTACGCGAAAGAAGGCAAGACCGGTCTCGCGCGCTCGGAACTGGGCACTGCCGAACAATTGAAACCCGGCCTGCCGTTCGCCAATCCGCGTTCCGTGCAGGAACTGAAAGCGCAACTGGGCCTTGGGGCTGGCGCGATGAGCCCGACCGTCATCAGGTCCGTTCCGGCCGCGCCTCGATTTCCCTGGGGCACCGTACTGATTCTGGCTGCCGTGGTGGGCGTCCTGTTGCTGGTATTTCGCCGGCGCAATAACTACGTCCAGCAATATCCGGCCGCCGGTCCTGGTCCTGGTATGGGCGGCGCGCCCGGCACCTATGGACCCGGCTACGGTCCTGCCCCCATGGGCGGCGGCGGAGTCGGCTCCGGCATCGCAGGCGGACTTGCCTCCGGCCTCGCGGTGGGCGCAGGCGTGGTTGCCGGCGAAGAGCTGGCCCATCACTTCCTGGACGGCGGCCGTAGCGGCGGCGGTGTCATACCCCCCGCGGAGGCCGGCGAATCGGGCTTCAGCAATGGCGACATGGGCGGGTCTGACTTCGGCGTGAACGACCCCGGATCCGGCTGGGACGACGGCGGCGGGGGTGGCGGCGGAGGCGATTGGAGCTAACCGGCCGCGACTTCGACGGTATCCGTCTCACCTCTTTGGGCGCCCTTCAGGGCGCCCTTTCATTTCTGCTCCCGCGCGTCACGGCGCTCGCCACCGCGTCGTGCAACCCCTTCATGCCGAAGGAGATGTCCTGCACGACCCCGTCGACGAAGAAAGTCGGCGTCGCGCGGATATGGCTGCGGCGGCCGCCCTCGATGTGCTCCCGCACTTTCTGCAAGTAGATGTGGTCGTCCATCTCCGCGGTATAGCGCGCGAGATCCAATCCTAATTCCACGGCATACCGATGCAAATCCTTGTCCTTGAGATGCGCCTGGTTCTGGAATAAAAGCTCGTGCATCCCCCAGAATTTCCCCTGCGCCGCCGCGGCCTCCGCGGCTTCGGCCGCCAGCAGCGCGTGCGGATGAGCGTCCTGCATCGGGAAGTGCCGAAAGATGAAACGAATCTTGTTGGGAAACCGCTCCAGCAGCAGCTTCGGCGTCGCCGCCGCGACCTTGCAGCTCGGACACTCGAAGTCGCCGTATTCGACCAGGGTCACGCGCGCGTGCTCCGATCCCAGGAAATGGTCGGTGGGCTCCGGCGGCACCGCCAAAGTGATCGTATGGGATGGTGGGTTCATTGATGCGGCTCCTCGATGCTCACGCGTCGCGCGTCGGCACCTCGATGGGCTGGATTTTCACACGAATCAGGCTGGATCTGCGCAATAACTGCAGCTCGCATTCGCGGCCGATCCAGCTGGAATCGAGCAGGCGCTGCAGACCGTCGATCCCGTCGATGGGCACGCCGTCGAGCGCGATCATGCGGTCGCCGGCCTCGACTCCCGCCACGGCCGCGGGACTGCCGGGCACCAGTTCCAAGACATGCACGGAGGTGGAGCTCCGCAATCCGAAATGCCGCACCACGCGCGTGGCGATCGGCACGGTCGCCCCGGAAACGCCGATATAGGCACGGCGCACCCGCCCGTGGGCGAACAACTGGCCAATGACCCATTTTGCCGTGTTGATTCCCGTGGCAAAACAAATGGCCTGGGCTTGCGGGATCATCGCGGTATTGACGCCGATCACCCTGCCCTTGGAGTCGACCAGCGGTCCGCCGGAATTTCCCGGATTGAGCGCGGCGTCCGTTTGAATGACGTCGTGCATGAGCCTGCCGGAGGTGGCCCGCAGCGTGCGCCCGAGCGCCGAGATGACGCCCGCCGTCACGGTCTTGGAGTATCCGAGCGGATTGCCGATGGCAATCGCCACCTGGCCCACCTTCAAGGCCGAGGAGTCGCCGAACTCCACGTAGGGCAGAGCGCTCGGTGACCCGATTCGCAGCACCGCCAAGTCCGAGTCGGGATCGTTTCCGACGAGGTCGGCGCTGAAGCGGGTGTCGTCATTCAAGCGGACCGTGATCTGGTCCGAGCCGTGAACCACGTGGCTGTTGGTCAACAGATAGCCGTCGGGGGTGAACAGGAACCCCGAACCGCTGCCGCGCGCCCGGCGAGGCGCGCCGCCGCCCTTGGGCGAACGGCCGCTCGCCGCCGGCCCGGCGGCATGTTCCACCTCGATGAACGTGACCGCGGGGGCCACACGTTCCAAAGCGCCGATCACCGCGCCGGAGTAAGCGTCGAGCAAGGGGCCGTCTTCGCCGGACGACTCCTCGCTCACGTTCTCCGTGGAAACCCACTGCGGTGTCAGCACGTGCTCAGCTCAGAATGATTTTCGGCTGTTCGGCGAGGCCTTCCACGATGAGCCGGTTGACGCGGCGAACGAAAATCGCCGGGTCATCCAGTTCGCCGCCTTCCGCCAGCATGGCCTGGTCGTAGAGCACGTGAGCCAGATCCGCGAAGGCGGCCTCATCGGCGGTGGCTCTGAGACGCTCCACCAAGGGATGCTTGGGATTCAGTTCGAGCACCGGCAGCGTGGCGAACGGATTGTTCTGGCCCGCCTGTTTGAGAATGCGGCCCATGCGCAGGCTCACGCCGAATTCCCCGGCGACCAGCACCGCGGGCGAATCGGTCAAGCGCGCGGACACTTGGGCGCTCGCGATCTTGCCGGACAGGACCTTGCCGAGGCGCTCCGTGGTGTCCTTGAAGGCCGATTCGGCAGCGGCCTTTTCCGGCGTCTCGATCGCGGATGCCACGTCGGCCGCGCTGCTCGCGACATTCGCGAGCGTCTTGCCGTCGAACTCGTGCAAATGGCCGGCGACCCACTCGTCGATACGATCGATGAGCAGCAGCACTTCCATGCCCTTGGCGCGAAACCCTTCCAGGTGCGGACTGTTGCGCGCGGCGGCAAGCGTATCGGCGGTCAGATAGTAAATGGCTTTCTGGTCGGCCTTCATGCGCGAGACGTACTGCCCGAGCGTGACTTCGGGGACATCGCCGGTCGCGGCGGTGGAGTGAAAGCGCAGCAGCTTCGCGATGCGCTCTTTCTGGCCCGGATCATCGATGATGCCCTCCTTCAGCACCACGCCGAAAGTCTTCCAGAATTCCGCATACTCCTCCGGCTTGTTTGCCGCTAGATCCTCGAGCAGATCCAGCGAGCGTCTCACCAGCGCGGACTTGATCTTCTCGACGGTGCGATTGTTCTGCAGCAGCTCGCGCGATACGTTCAGCGGCAGGTCGGCCGTATCGACGAGTCCCCGCATGAAGCGCAGGTATGGCGGCAGCAATTCAGCCGCCTTGTCCATGATGAACACGCGCTTGACGTAGAGCTGAATGCCGCCTTTCTGCTCGCGCTCGAATAAATCAAACGGCGCGCGCTTCGGCAGATACAGGAGCGAGGTATATTCGATGTTGCCTTCGACCTTGTTGTGCGCCCAAGCGCGGGCGCCCTCGGAGTCGTGGGTAATGTGCTTGTAGAAGGCCTGGTAATCCTCGTCGCTGAGTTCGGATTTGGGGCGCGTCCAGAACGCCTTCGCCTGGTTCACCGTCTCCTCGGTCTCGCCCGCCTGGAGGATGATGGGCAGGCTCAAGTGATCCGAATACTTGCGCACCAGTTGGCGCAAGCGCGCCGGTTCCAAAAATTCCTTGTCCTCCTCGCGCAGATGCAGGATCACTTCGGTGCCGCGATCCTCCTTGGCGTCGGCTTGGATCTCATACTGGCCCTCGCCGTCCGAGTCCCAGCGAACCGCGGGCGTATCGGCGCGCTTGGTGAGCACCGTGACCTTGTCGGCGACGATGAACGCCGAATAGAAGCCCACGCCGAACTGGCCGATCAGCTGCGCATCCTTGGCGGAATCCCCGCTCAAGGTCGCCAGGAATTTTTTGGTGCCGGAGCTCGCAATGGTGCCGAGATTGTCGATCACCTCGGCCTCGTTCATGCCGACACCATTGTCCTTGATGGACAGCGTGCCGGCCGACGCGTCCGGCTTGAGCTTGACCGACAGAGTGTCCGAGCCCAGGAGACCGGGGTTGGCGAGCGCCTCGAAGCGCAGCTTCTCGCAGGCGTCCGACGCATTGGAGATGAGTTCGCGCAGGAAGATCTCCTTGTGCGAATACATCGAGTGGATCACCAATCGCAATACTTGCTTGGTCTCGGCTTGGAACTCTTTGATCTGCGGCTGTGTTTCGGTCGTCATGGCCTTACAATCTGGTTGTTTTACGGGAAATAAGCGGCGTTAGCCTCCGATGAAGTGGGGCCTGCGCTCGATTCTTCAAGACAGCTTGTACGCGCAGGATCGCATAATCAAGATGGCGAAGAGCGGCACCAATGTGGTTGTCTGGGCGGCGCTGGCGGGCAACCTGATGGTCGCAGCGACGAAGTTCGCGGCGGCCGCGATCAGCGGATCAGCCGCCATGCTGAGCGAGGCGGTGCATTCCCTGGTCGACTCCGTCAATGAACTCCTGCTGCTCTATGGGATCTCGCGCTCCGCCCGTCCGGCCGACCGCGTGCACCCCTTGGGCTACGGCCGCGAGCTCTATTTCTGGAGCTTCGTGGTTGCATTGCTGATCTTCGCTCTGGGCGCGGGCGTCTCCCTGTACGAAGGCGTGGACCGCCTGCTGCACCCCCAGCCCATCGAACGGCCCGTGGTCGTCTTCGTCGTGCTTGGCGTCTCGCTGGCATTCGAGAGCGCCTCCTGGCTGGTCGGCATGCGCGCATTCCGTGCCACGCAGCGCACCTTGGGCTGGTGGGAAGCGTTTCGGCGATCCAAGGATCCGCCGACATTCATCGTGGTTTTCGAGGACTCTGCGGCCATTCTGGGCATCGCCGCGGCGGCCGCGGGCACGGCGGCGGCACTGCTCACCGGCGATAGCCGCTGGGATGGCGTCGCTTCCATAGGGATAGCGGTCATTCTGGCGGCAGTCGCGGGATTGCTCGCGAGAGAATCGAAGGGACTGCTGATCGGCGAACGGGCCGACCCCGCCTTGAGCGATGCCATCATGCGCACGGCGTCCGCTATCCCCGGCGTGTGCAGCGCCAATAGCATCATGACGATGCAACTGGCGCCGAACAACGTGATCGCGACGTTGAGCCTGGATTTCTTCGACTATTTGCGCGCCCCGGACATCGAGAGGGCGGTGGTCGAACTGGAAACCCGCGTTCGCAGCGCCCACCCTCAAGTGTCGGCGCTGTTCGTCAAGCCTCAAAGCGTGTTGCTGGCGGCGGAGCGCTTGGGCGAAGGCAGCGGCGGCATGATACCGGACGCCGTCGGCGACGACGCAGGCCTAGGCGCGATGACCCCGGAAGGTACCGGCGACGGCTAGGCCAGCAGCTTCGGATCGATCGGGAGGCTCCGAATCCGCACTCCGGTTGCCGCGAATATCGCATTACAAAGAGCGGGCACGACCGGCGGTAACGCGGGTTCGCCCAATCCCGTGGGCGGGTGCGCGGTTTTCAAAAAATGCACCTCGACGGGGGGCGCCTGGTTGATGCGCAAGAGCAGGAAATCATTGAAATTGCTCTCTTCGACCCGCCCGTTGACCAGCGTGATCGCCTGACCCAAGGCTTCGCCTATTCCATCGAGCGCGGCTCCCTGAACCTGATTCTCCGCGTTGGTCGGATTGATGATGTGGCTGCCCACATCGCCGGCCACCCACACCCGGTCCACGGTGATCCGGCCGCCGGACGCCACGGTCACCTGCACGACTTCCGCAAAATAGCCGAGATGGCTGTAGTAGAAGGCGACGCCCTGCCCCGTTCCCTTGGGCCAAGTGCGTTTGCCCCACGCTGATTTGTCGCGGACCAATGCCAACACATCGATCATGCGGCCGGAATCGAATCCCGGGTCCTGGCCCTGCGGGCCCGGGGGCTTCGCCAGAACCCGGCGCTCGCCCAGCAGATCGATGCGAAATTGCAGCGGATCCTTGCCCCCGGCATGCGCCATCTCGTCGATGAACGATTGGAACACGAACCCCAAGGCATTGCTGCGCGGCGCCCGCAGCGGACCGGTCGGCACCCCGAGGGGCATCAACGAGGCTCCCAACTCGAGATTCGGTACAAATTTCGCGGGAAACTCGTCCGCACTCAGCGCCGCGCTGTTGGCAAACTTGTCCCCCTCGCCGAACGAAACGAAGTGATCGCGGAATGCCTGTACTTTTCCCTCCGCGTCGAGACCCGCCTTGAAAAAATGAAATCCGGCGGGACGATAGAAGTCGTGCCGGATATCGTCCTGCCGATCCCACAGCAGCTTGACCGGTGCACCGGCCTGCTTGGATATCCATGCCGCCTCGACCATGTAGTCGTTCATGAGGCGCCGGCCGAAGCCGCCGCCGCAACGAGTCATATGGATGGTGATATTCGCCTCATCGAGGCCGAGAGTTTTGGCGACGATCTTGCGGCCCGAGTCCGGATTCTGCGTCGGCGCCCAGATCTCGATCCTGCCGTCGCGGTAGTGCGCCGTGCAATTCTGCGGCTCCAAGGTGGCGTGGGCGATGAAGGGATAGCTATACGCCGCCTCCAATACCTTGGCCGACCCGGCGAGCGCCTGCTCCACATCGCCTTCGCTGATCAAGCTGAGAGCGGGCGCCTGCTTCGACAATTCGGCCGCGCGCTTGGCGAAGCCCGCGCTGCTTTGCCCGGCGGCCGGTCCGTCGTCCCATTTCACGTCGAGCTTGCCGCGGGCCTTGTTCGCCGCCCACCAATTCGTCGCCACGATCGCCACACCGCCGGTGAGGCCGTCGAAAACCTGGCCGCCGCGAATCACGAACGCATCGCGTATGCCGGGCAGCGACTTGATCGCATCGACATTGGCGCTGGTCACCGCGCCGCCGAACACCGGTGATTTCACGAATACGGCATGCAGCATGCCGGGAACGCTGACGTCGATGCCGAATAACGGCTTGCCCTCGACCACGAGGCCGCTGTCCACGCCGGGGTGCGACGTGCCGATGATCTTGAAGTCGCGCGGATCCTTGAGCGGCACGAGGTTGACATCCGGCGGCGGCAAAGCGGCGGCCTTCGCCGCGAGAGCACCATAGCTCAAGGACCGTCGCGTCGGCGTGTGAATGACGCTTCCGGAATTCGTCGTGCATTCGGCGGCGGGTACCGACCAAGTTTGCGCCGCGGCGCTCACCAGCATTTGCCGCCCCGCCGCGCCGACTCTGCGCAGCGGCTCCCAATGCAGGGGCGTCGCCCGGCTGCCGCCCGCGATTTGCCGTCCGTACCGCCCCGGATCGCTCACCGCCTGCTCGATGCGGACGTTGTGCCACTCGACGTCGAGTTCCTCGGCGATCAACATGGGCAGCATGGTTTTGATGCCTTGCCCGATTTCCGGGTTCTTGGACATGATGGTGACCAGGCCATCGCTCGAAATCCGCACGTAATCATTGAGCGTGACGGCGGACGGGGAAGAGCTCGACGGTGCCGCACGCAGCACGTCGGGCAGCGCCGCGCCCAGGGAGAATTCGAGCAGCAAGCCGCCGCCGACCGCGGCGCCGGCGCGCAAGAACGCGCGCCGCGATTCGCACGGCGGGGAATCCGCGGCGCCCGCGGCGGGGCCATTCAGGGGGACCGATTCGTGCATGCTCCCTGCGACCATAGCATTCCGTGGCCCGCCGGCGCACGGCATTCTACGGCCAGCCCGCTCGCGGATCGAAATCGAATTCCTTTTTCATCCGCTCGTAAGCCTCTTTCGCCTGCGCTGACCCCGCCGCCGGCGTGACCAGCTTGATGCTGACGATTTGGTCCCCGCTCGGCGTGCCGGGAAAACCGCGGCCGCGCAACCTGAGTTTCTGCCCCGACTGGGCCCCCGCGGGCACCGTCAACTCGACGGTCCCGCCGAGCGTGGGCACCGCCACCTTCGCCCCCAGGGCGGCCTCCCACGGGGCCAGGGGCAGTTCGATCTGCACATCCTTGCCCTGAGGGACGTAGAGGGCATGCGGACGCAGTCTGATGCGGAAAATCAAGGATGCGCTGCCGCCCGACCCGGCGATGCGCAACGACTGGCCTTCGCTCACGCCGGGTGGGATCTGCACGTCGACGGAGCGGGCGCGGCCGCCCTCGTTGAGCATGACCCGGCGCTTGGTGCCGGCAAAAGCCTCTTCCACGGTGACATCGAGGTGCCCCGCATCCGCCTCGGGCGGGGGTGCGCCTGCCGCACCGCCGAACAGGCTGGAGAAGAAGTCGCTGAAGCCATTGAGATCGGAGAACCGTTGGCTGCCGGCGTGCCCGAAACGCTGCGACCAATCCGGCGGCGGCCGGAATTGCTGACCAGGCCGGTAGTCGCGTCCCAACTGATCGTAGGCCGCCCGCTTGTCCGGATCGCGCAGCACCTCGTAAGCCTCCTGAAGCTCTTTGAACTTGTTCTCGGCGTTCTTTTCCTTGCTGACGTCGGGATGATATTTGCGCGCGAGCTTGCGGTAGGCTCGCTTCACCACGTCCGCGTCGGCGCCGCGGGTCACACCGAGAACTTCGTAATAATCCTTATATTGCATGCCCACCCTTTGCGAGATTAACCCTAGATATTACCAGCACATACGCACTTGTCCGCGCAGCGGTTGCCCGGCCGGCGCCCGGACGGACCCTTTGGCCCGCGGCCATGCTTGAATTTGAGCAGGAACGTCCCGACCATTGGTGTGCCGCGTTACCATATTGCGGTTGGTTTGCCCAAAGAAAAGGCTTATGAAGCGCATTTTCCTGTTCCTCGTCACGAACTTGGCCGTGCTGGCCCTGCTCAGCCTGATGATTTTCATCATCGAGCGGGTGTTCGGCGTGCGTTTGACGGGGGGCGGCCTCGGGGGCCTCCTGATATTCGCGGCGATTTGCGGCTTCGGCGGCGCGCTGATCTCCCTCGCCCTGTCGAAATGGACGGCCAAGCGCATGATGGGCGTGCGTGTCATCACGGCACCCCAGTCGGACGTGGAACGATGGCTGGTCGGTACGGTCAAGCGCTTGGCCGATCAGGCCCGGATCGGCATGCCCGAGGTCGGCATATTCGACGCCGAGGAAATGAATGCATTTGCGACCGGCGCGCGGCGCAACGCAGCCTTGGTCGCGGTGAGCAGCGGCCTGCTGCGCAGCATGTCGCGTTCCCAGATCGAAGCGGTATTGGGTCACGAGATAACCCATGTGGCGAATGGTGATATGGTTACCCTCGCCCTGTTGCAAGGTGTGTTAAATACCTTCGTCATATTTCTGGCGCGTATCATCGGTAGTTTCATCGACCGCGCGCTGTTCAAGAACGATCGGGAGGAGTCCGGAATCGGATTCTTCTTGACCACGATGGTGGCGCAGATCGTCCTTGGAATCCTCGCCAGCATGATCGTCAGCTGGTATTCGCGGCGGCGGGAGTTTCGCGCCGATCGGGGCGGAGCCGATCTCGCCGGCGCCGGCAGTATGATTGCAGCGTTGCAGGTATTGAAGCAGAGCCACGGGGAGCCCATGCCGCCACAAATGCAGGCCTTCGGAATCAACACCGGCAGCACGAGCGGCTTCATGCGGCTGTTCATGACCCATCCGCCGCTCGACGAGCGCATCGCGGCACTACAGTCGCCGGCCGGATGATCCGGCCGGCATATAGCTACACATATAGGAAATCTGATGACTCCAGAAAATGAAATCGTGGTCGAGCCGCCGACGGCAGAACGCGTGGGAAGAGAGCTGTCGCGCTGGTTCGGCAACAGCGACTTTGCGACGCGGACCATCGAGACCGCAGCGGCTCGGGACTCGGGCAGGCACATTGATTGGGCGCGCGTCATCCCCTTCCTGCTGATGCACGCCGCCTGCCTGGCCGTGATCTGGGTGGGCTTCAGCTGGGTCGCGCTGCTCGTCACGGTGGCGCTGTACGTGGTACGCATGTTCGCGATCACGGGTTTCTATCACCGCTATTTTTCGCACCGCAGCTTCAAGACCTCGCGCGTCGGACAATTCATCTTCGGATTGCTGGGTGCCTCGGCCGTGCAGCGCGGGCCGATATGGTGGGCGGCCCATCACCGTCACCACCACGTCTATTCGGATAAGCCCGAAGACGTGCATTCACCGGTCCAGCACGGCTTTTTTTGGAGCCACATGGGTTGGTTCATGTCGCACAAGCACTTCGCCGCGGATCTTTCGCGGGTAAAAGATCTGCTCAAATATCCCGAGCTGCGCTTCCTGGACCGTTTCGATGTCGCGGTGCCGACGATTCTCGGGATCGGCGTCTTCTTGCTGGGTGTATTGCTCAAACACGTGGCGCCGGGCTTGGGCACGAACGGCTGGCAGATGCTGGTATGGGGATTCTTCGTTTCCACCGTGGCTGTGTATCACGGAACCTACACGATCAATTCCCTGTCGCATGTCTTCGGCCGCCAACGCTACAAAACCGGCGATGCCAGCCGCAACAACGTGTGGTTGGCCATCATCACTTTGGGTGAGGGCTGGCACAACAACCACCATCACTACCCCGCGTCCGTGCGCCAGGGCTTTTACTGGTGGGAGTTCGATATCACCTTCTACATGTTGAAGCTGATGTCCTTCGTCGGGGTGATCTGGGATCTCAAGCCGGTACCGGCGGCGGTACGGGAAGGGAACGGCAAGCGATTCTGATATGCACCGCCCATGCCTCGCCCGCCTAACCTCAATACCTTAGGCGAGCTCAAGGCCGCCGTCGGCAACGGGTCCTGGCTCGAGGCGCCGGAAGCGGTTGCGCCCTTTCTCAGCGACTTTCGCCGCCTGTACCATGGGGCAACGCCCCTGGTGCTGTTGCCGCGAAACGTCGCTGAGGTCGCGGAGATTTTGCGGATCTGCAACCGCGAAGAGGCGGCGGTGGTGCCCCATGGCGGCAACACCGGTTACTGTGGCGGCGCCACACCGGATGAAACAGGCTCACAGATCGTGCTGTCTCTGCGCCGGCTGAATCGCATCCGGCACGTCGATGCCGCCAATTACTCGATGATCGTCGAAGCGGGCTGCACCTTGGCGGCGGCGCAGGCGGCCGCGCGCGAGGCAGACCGGCTCTTCCCGTTGAGCTTGGGATCCGAGGGTACGGCGCAGATCGGCGGAAATCTGTCGACCAACGCGGGGGGCACCGCGGTACTGCGCTACGGCATGATGCGTGACCTGGTGCTGGGTCTCGAAGTGGTGCTGGCGGACGGCCGCGTGCTCCAGGCTCTCAAGAGCCTGCGCAAGGACAACACCGGTTACGATGTGAAATCCCTGTTCGTGGGTGCCGAAGGCACGCTCGGCGTCATTACCGCGGCGAGCGTGAAACTCTTTCCACCGCCCGCCGATACGACGACGGCACTGGTGGGCATCGATTCGCCGCAGCATGCCTTGGATCTGCTGGCGCGCTTGCGCACAGCGGCCGGCGATCAAGTGACCTCGTTCGAATTGATGCCGCGGTTGGCCGTTGAACTCACGGTGCGACACATCGAGGGCGTCGCTGATCCTTTGGGCCAGAATACGCCCTGGTATCTGCTCATCGAACTCACCTCGCCCAATCCGCGGCAGGATCTCAACTCTCTGTTGACGGCGGCTCTCGAGGAGGCCGCCGCACGCGGCACCATCGTGGACGCGATGTTCGCGACCTCGATGGCGCAAGCTCGAGCCATGTGGAAGTTGCGCGAATCGGTGCCGGAGGCACAGCGCCATCATGGCGCGAGCCTCAAGCACGATATCTCCGTGCCGGTCTCGGCGATCCCGACGCTCATCGCGGAAGGGTCGGCGTTGGTGCGCCGTCTGGCTCCTGAGGGAGACGTCATCTCCTACGGCCACGCGGGCGACGGCAATCTGCATTTCAACGTGAGCCAAAAACCGGGCGCCGAGATCCGGAGCTTCATCGCCCGGGGCCCTGTCCTCGAGCTGGCCATGTTCGATCTGGTCGAGAGTCTCGGCGGAAGCATCAGCGCCGAACACGGCATCGGGCGGTTGAAAGCCGCTGAATTCGCGCGCCGCGCCGATCCCGTGGAATTCGCCGTCATGCATGAATTGAAGCGCGCGCTCGATCCGAAGGGCATCATGAACCCGGGCAAGGTGCTGTGCGTACGCTGATCGTTCCCGTCCGCACGGCTCGGCTCAATCTGCGCGAGTTCGTCAGAACCGATTTCGACGCCGTCCATGCCTATTCGTCGGACCCGCGCGTCACCCGGTACCTCTTTTTCGGCCCCCGCGATGAGGACAGCACCGCCGATTATCTCGACGGCCTGCTGGCTTCGCAGCGCGAACGGCCGCGGACGAGGTTCGAACTCGCGGTCGAGGAAACTGCATCGGGGCGCGTGATCGGAGCGTGCGACCTGTCGTTCATCGAGCGTAATGTGGTCGACTTGGGATACATGCTGGGCCTCGAGAATTGGGGCAAGGGGTATGCGACGGAGATCGCGCTGGCGCTCGTCGATGCGGCATTCTTCGATTTGCGCGCCGACCGCGTGATCTCGACGGTCGACATCAACAACGGCGCCTCGATTCGCGTATTGGAGAAGATCGGCATGCGCTGGGAAGCCGTGTTCCGCAAGCATCGCCGCGCGAAGAATCGCTGGTGGGACTGCCACCTCTTCGTATTGCCGCGCGAGGTCTGGGAGGCGTCGCGGGTGAATTACGCCCCGTGACGGGGGCTATGCGCCGCCCCTGGCGGAGCGCTATTGGCGCCCCTGCCGAGGCGCTATTGGCGCCCCTGCCGAGGCGCTATTGGCGCCCCTGCCGAGGCGCTATTGGCGCCCCTTGGAGGCGCTATTTCGGGGGGTGCCCGTCCTTGTCCGCCTCTTCCGCGGCAGCCTGTTCGCGCGCGCGTTTTGCCGCCCGCTGCAGCACGGCGTCGTCCGGCAAGCCCGCGCGGCCGCTCCTGCGCAGCGTCAATAGTCCGCCGACCAATACGCCGACCACGAGAAGGATGATGATGATGGCCTTGAACATCGGGGAGGTCCTCAGGTTCTTGCGTGCAACTACGAAGTCACTCGTATCAACCCTTCCTGCGCGGCGCTCGCAACCAACCGTCCATCGCGCGCAAACACGCTGCCGCGCGTGAATCCGCGCGCCCCCGAGGCGCTCGGGCTGTCCACCGTATACAGCAGCCAATCATCCACGCGCACGCTGCGGTGAAACCACATCGCGTGATCGATGCTGGCAATCACCAGCTTGGAAGAAATCATGGATATGCCGTGCGGTTGGAGAGCCGTGTCGAGCAAATGGAAATCGGACACGTAAGCCAGCAGGCAGCGGTGCAGAGCCTCGTCGTCGGCAAGCCTATCCACGGCGCGGAACCAGATGTGCTTGTGGGGCGGGGTCTTGCCGCCTCGCAGGGAACCGGGCGGATCGACCGGGCGAAACTCGAACGGACGCCTTTGTTCCAGCATCCGGCGTGCGGCCTCGGGCAATTTGTCCGCAACGTCGCGGTAGTGAGAGGCCAAATCCGGCAGCGACTCGGGAGGCGGCACGTCCGGAATCGAGATCTGATGATCGAGACCGGTTTCGGCCGCTTGGAACGAGGCGGACATGTTGAAAATTTGGCGGCCGTGCTGAATGGCGACGACGCGCCGCGAGGAGAAATGCTTGCCGTCCAACGCCCGGTCGACCTCGTAAACGATGGGCGAATTGAAATCCCCTCGGCGCAGAAAATATGCATGCAGCGAGTGCACCACGCGATCTTCCACCGTTGCCGTCGCCGCCACCAGTGCTTGACCCAGCACCTGCCCGCCGAATACCTGCGGACTGCCGATGTCCCGGCTCTGGCCGCGAAACAGATTCATCTCGAGCCGTTCGAGCGTCATCACCTTGATCAAATCGTCGAGCAACTGGTTCATTCCGCGCTCAGATCGAATCGGCGTGGCCCGC
>DASYFQ010000110.1:0-2659 GCA_036498345.1 Steroidobacteraceae bacterium | reverse complement strand
GCCGCGAAATATCGCGCATCGTCCGGCGAGCGAGGCTTATGCCCCGCGACGGTAACGTAGATCGGGCTGGTGGTCGCATAGACGTAGGTATCGAGGACAGGATAGCGACCGGCGTCGGTGGATGCGCGCGCCACGCACCAGCCGCTGTCATTGAGCGCAATACTGCCGCTGAATTCGCCGTGATCCACGTCCCCGTGCGCGAGCAAGGAGCGCACCACCCGGCCGTTGCACACCAGCTCAAGGTGATCCACGGCGACGATGGATCGCAATCGAACCGAGAAATCGACGCGTTGCTGCGGCGCCTTGAATTTCAGCTCATCGCCGATCCCGGCGCCGCCCAGCGTGAAGCCCAGCAAAGGACCGTTGGTGGCAAAGCTATGCCCGGCCTTGAGCGCCGCCATCCATTCCTCCGGCTTGACCTCGCCGTCGGCGACGCGAGCATAGACTCGGTTCATGCCCACGGGTCCGCGCAGTGACGAGTAATTCGCCATGGCATCCGTACCGCCGGCCGCCGGTATCCGGAACCCTAAGTTCAACAATTGATACCAGACGTGCGCGGTCGACCGATGATCGCTGAAGCCTAGGATCTCCATGTAGTCGACCTTGCCCAGAGCCACATCGACGGGCAGCTCCATGGTCAGCGTCTCGTGCGGCTTCAAGATGGGTTCCGGGTAGTCATCGAAAGGATGCACGTAACCCACCAGCGCGCCGCGAGCGTGCGCGATATCCGCCACATCCGCATTCATCGGGTACAAACTCGATGCGGCGGTATTGGGATAACCCGCGTATCCCGGCAAGATCACGCCGCCCGAGATGTCGAGCAATCCCAAATGCCCCCAATAACTCGTGTGATATTCCTGACCGTGCACCACGAGCGCGTTCGGCTTGGACGCGAGATCCTGTTGCTTGCCGTTGTACGCGATGTCCGGAAAGCGCTGCTCCTTGTTGACGAGAAAGGAGTTCACGATGGAGAGATCTTCGGCCTGCGCCTGCATCACCAGATGTGCCGGGGTATTGCGATACTCACCGCCGTAGTTCATGTGTACGTGCACGTCCGCACTCGCCCAATGCGCCGCATCCGGCACCGACCACGTGTCCTCGTCGAGATTCACCTCGACGCTCGCGACCTGGCCTGCGGCCGTGGTCACTTGCCGCTGTTCGAATCGGCGTTCGAAGCCGTGCAGAATATCCACATTCACGACCCCCGCGGGTACGTCGATCCACTCCTCGCCGTGCGCATGGAAGTAATGCGCCTCGACGTGCCGTTCATGCCGGTCGAACGCATCGTCCGCGTTGATCCAGGCATTCGCCGGTGCATAGAAGCGGCCGGCCGCATCCGTGACGCTCACTCGTGCGGACACGGCCCGGCCGCGTGAGTCCTTGATGTCGAGGTGCACGTGCGCCATCGGCGACAAATAGCGCCGCTCGCTGATCGCCAGCGTCTCGGCCACGCCGCCGGGAATGCGCTCGATACCGATATCGGTAGAGCCGCTCTTGTTCGAGATGAAAGCGACCCGCGTGCCGTCCGGCGCCCAGCGCGGATAGGTCTCATCCCACTCGCCGTAGCCGATCGGAAAAGCGTCGCCGCCTCCGGCCGGCATCACCCACAAGTTGTGCCATGAACGGCCCAGATAGGAGCTGTAGACCAAACGCGAACCGTCGGGAGACACGTCCGGGCGCGCCTTCCAATTCGTCTCCTCGTAGTGAAATTCATGCGCGGCGGCGCCGGCCGCCACTGCCTCGCCCGCCGCCGCCCGCGACGGAATGCGCCAGAACCCGCCGGTTCCGTAGATGTGATTTCGATTGGAGACATAGATGATGTCGCGGCCGTCGCGCGTCCACACCGGATTGATCTCGTGGTCGTAAGGGCTGTAGTAGTAGCGCGGCAGTTGGCTCTTGTGCTCGCCGGTCAGGCGCTCGACGCCCTTGAGCTTGCCCCCGTCGATATCGGCCGTGAAAATGTGAAAGCGCTTGTTGTACAGCGTCGACACGAAAACGATGCGCCTGCCGTCGGGCGAGAATCGCGGTTCGACATTGACGGCGCCATTCGCGAGCAGTGGCCTGGCGACGCCACTGGCCAATTCCAATATCCACAGCTCGACCGCATCGTTGCGATACGAGCTGTAGATCACCCAGCGGCCATCCGGCGACCAATCCGGCTGATAGTCGTAGGCGGCCGCGGTGAGCTGCTGCGCGACGCCCGTGCCCACGGTCTGTCGCCACAGCGAGCCTGCCATGGAATAGATCAGTTCGCGGGAATCGGGCGACCAGGCGAGGCTGCTCGGCCCGCTGGTCAATTGCGGCAGGTACATCTCGCGAAAATAATAGGGATGCGGCAGATCGATCTGCTTGAGGACGGGCAACCGCTCAGCATGCGATGGCGCGCCCAGCATGAATCCCGCCAGCAGGATCATGCGACACAGAATCTTCATTGGTTGCGTACCTTGGGGCCGGAGAGCCGAAGGCTGGCGGGTCGGTACCCGCCAGCCCATCGTGCGAGACGCTAGAACCTCTGGCCGAACTTGATCGTGACGGTGCGCGGCTGAATCGGGATCGCGTACGGTTGTGTGCAGACCGATATCGTGCACTGCTCGAACCGCGTCAGCTGGGCGAGCTTGTCGGTCACGTTGGTGACGACCAGCTGAATGTTCATCCCATT
>DASYFQ010000109.1:0-35614 GCA_036498345.1 Steroidobacteraceae bacterium | reverse complement strand
CCCCAGACGCACGGCACTGTAATAAATGACACCGAAGGTGACCAGGGAGACGATGCCTGCCTGCAGGATCACCACCGGTCCGGCCCAGCCGATCAGCGTCAGAGGCAGGCCGGCTCCCAGCAGCACGATGCCGGTCTTGATGTAGAACTCGACGCGCAAGCCGGGCTCGAGCCAGCGGGGGACCCCGACGGTGTTCGACACCAACAGGCCGAGACCGAGCGCCACCAAGGGCGGCTCCAAATTATAGTGAGCCGCTTGGTCCCAGAGGCCGAGAAAATAAATGGCGCCTGCTGCGAGGTATAAGACCAGGAACGCGGGGAGGAATCGGGACAGCTTGATGCCGAGCGCCGAGGCGCCGATGCCAAAGGTAGCCGCCCATAGCAAAAAAAGTGCCGCATATTGCCCGCCGTGCGTGGACAACTGCGCAGCGGCATTTGCAAGATGGGTCCATTTCTGCGGGGCCACGGCAATCCACTTGATGCTGGCGCCGTTCGCGAACAAGGCGATGGCGACCGCCACCAGACTCAAACCGATCCAAATTGCCCACCAGTCCTCTTTGCGGAACAGCTCGCTCCAGGCAGACGGGCGGGCGGCGGGGCGGGAATGGGACCGTTCGGCGATTTCCACCATGGCAAACTCCGGGTTGTGCGGGCGTTAAATTAGGCTCGGGGGGTGCCGGGAGTCGAATAGCGAGTGCGCATATGGAACGTACCCCGAGTTATAAGGCTCTGCTGCAGAGCGTCACGTCTGGGAATATTTGTAAATATTACAAGGTGATAGATCGCACAACATGACGTGCCGGGCCGTTCGGGCAATGGACATTTCATGCTGCGTTTGCCAAGATTTGGTAGGGATGGCTACTTGAACCCGTTACACATTTCGCGCAATGGCGTGGAGATCGGTCCATGGACGTAAACGCGAGCGTCGCGCGAAGAAAAAAGAACAACAATGGGCGTGGCGCAAGCGCGCCGGCCGGCAGCCCGGACCTCAATCTGAACGAATTGCTCGATGCACTGCGTGCCATGCAATCGGGAGACTTCTCCGTTCGCCTGCCCGGTTCGCAGGTAGGGGTCGCGGGAAAAATCTGCGACGCCTTCAACACCATCATCGACGCGAATCAGCGCATGGCACAGCAGCTCGAGCATGTCGGTGAAGTAGTGGGCCGACAGGGCAAAACTCGCACGCGAGTGCGCTTCGGATTGTCGGACGGCGCCTGGGCCGACATGGAAGGGTCGGTCAACGCCCTCATCGATGATTTGCTGTGGCCCACGACCGCGGTCACTCGAACGGTGACGGCGGTGGCGCGCGGCGATCTGCTGCAGACCGTGCCATTGGATGTGGATGGGCGCGCGTTGAAGGGCGAGTTCCTGCGCTCCGCCAACATCGTCAATACCATGATCAAGCAGCTCAGTGTGTTCACCTCCGAAGTGACGCGCGTGGCGCGCGAGGTAGGCACCGACGGCAAGTTGGGCGGCCAAGCGCAGGTGCGCGAAGTGACCGGCGTCTGGAAGGATCTCACGGAGAGCGTGAATTCGATGGCGTCGAATTTGACCGCGCAGGTACGCAACATCGCGGACGTGACCATCGCCGTTGCGAACGGCGACTTGTCGAAAAAGATTACGGTGGACGTGCGCGGCGAGATTTTGCAATTGAAGGAAGCCATCAACACGATGGTGGATCAGTTGCGCTCCTTCGCCTCCGAGGTCACGCGCGTGGCGCGTGAAGTGGGTACGGAAGGCAAGTTGGGCGGTCAGGCGTTGGTGCCCGGAGTGGCGGGAACCTGGAAGGACCTCACCGATTCGGTGAACGCCATGTGCGGCAATCTCACCGCCCAAGTCCGCAACATCGCGCAGGTGACCACGGCCGTGGCGCGCGGCGACTTGTCGCACAAGATCACCGTCGATGTGTCGGGCGAAATTCTCGAACTCAAGCAGACCATGAACACCATGGTGGACCAATTGAACGCCTTCGCCGGCGAGGTGACGCGCGTGGCGCGCGAAGTCGGCACCGAAGGGCGGCTGGGAGGCCAGGCGCAGGTGCCGGGCGTCGCCGGCACGTGGAAGGATTTGACCGACAACGTGAATTCCATGGCATCGAATCTCACGGCGCAAGTGCGCAACATCGCCGAGGTGTCGACCGCCATCGCGAGCGGCAATCTGGCGAAGAAGATTACGGTGACCGTGTCCGGGGAGATTCTGCAGCTCAAGGAAACCATCAATACGATGGTGGACCAGCTGAACGCCTTCGCCTCCGAAGTGACGCGCGTGGCGCGCGAAGTGGGCACCGAGGGCCGTTTGGGCGGCCAGGCGAACGTGCGCGGCGTGGCCGGCACGTGGAAAGATCTCACCGAGAACGTCAATTCCATGGCCTCGAACCTCACCGGCCAGGTGCGCAACATCGCCGAGGTCACCACGGCGGTGGCCAACGGCGATCTGTCGAAGAAGATCACGGTGGACGTGAACGGCGAGATTCTCGAGCTCAAGGACACCATCAACACCATGGTGGACCAGCTGAATGCGTTCGCGGGCGAAGTGACGCGCGTGGCGCGCGAGGTCGGCACCGAGGGCAAGCTCGGCGGCCAGGCGCAGCTCAAGGGTGTGGCGGGCACCTGGAAGGATCTCACCGACTCCGTGAATTCCATGGCATCGAATTTGACCGGCCAGGTCCGCAACATCGCGGAGGTCGCCACCGCGGTGGCACAGGGCGATTTGTCGAAGAAAATCACCGTTACGGTGTCGGGCGAAATTCTGCTGCTGAAAGAAACACTGAACACGATGGTGGATCAGTTGCGTTCATTCGCCGGCGAAGTGACGCGTGTGGCTCGCGAGGTCGGTACCGAAGGACGGCTCGGCGGACAGGCGCAGGTTCCCGGGGTCGCAGGCACGTGGAAGGATTTGACCGACTCCGTCAATTCGATGGCCGGCAACCTCACCGCGCAAGTACGCAACATCGCGGAAGTCTCGACCGCCATCGCGAACGGCGACTTGTCGCGCAAGATCACGGTCGACGTGCGCGGCGAGATCCTGCAGCTGAAAGAGACCCTCAATACGATGGTCGACCAGCTCAACCGCTTCGCATCGGAAGTGACCCGTGTGGCCCGCGAGGTGGGCACCGAAGGCAAGCTGGGCGGGCAGGCCAACGTACCCGGAGTCGCGGGCACGTGGAAGGATCTGACCGAGAACGTCAACTCCATGGCATCGAATCTCACCGGCCAGGTGCGCAACATCGCCGAGGTGACGACGGCGGTCGCGCGCGGCGACTTGTCGCGCAAGATCACCGTGGACGTGAAGGGCGAAATCCTCGAGCTCAAGAACACCATCAATACCATGGTCGACCAGCTCAACGGCTTTGCAGGCGAAGTGACCCGCGTGGCCCGCGAAGTGGGCACGGAAGGCAAACTCGGCGGACAGGCGCAGGTACCCGGGGTCGCGGGCACCTGGAAGGATCTCACCGACAACGTCAATTCCATGGCGGGCAATCTCACCGGTCAGGTGCGCAATATCGCCGAGGTGGCCACCGCGATTGCGACCGGGGATCTGTCGCGCAAGATCACCGTCGACGTGCGCGGTGAAATCCTGCTCTTGAAGGAAACGCTGAACACAATGGTGGATCAGTTGCGGTCCTTCGCCGGCGAAGTGACCCGCGTGGCGCGCGAAGTGGGCACCGACGGGCGATTGGGCGGGCAGGCCGTCGTCCCCGGCGTCGCCGGCACTTGGAAGGACCTGACCGATAACGTGAATTTATTGGCGGCGAATCTCACCACTCAGGTGCGCAACATTGCGGAAGTCACCACGGCGGTCGCGCGCGGCGATTTGTCGCGCAAGATCACGGTGGACGTGAAGGGCGAAATCCTCGAGCTCAAGAACACCATCAATACCATGGTGGACCAGCTCAACGGGTTCGCCGGCGAGGTGACGCGCGTGGCGCGCGAGGTCGGCACCGAAGGGCGGCTCGGCGGCCAGGCGCAAGTGCCCGGCGTTGCCGGAACCTGGAAGGATCTCACCGACACCGTCAATGTCATGGCAGCCAACTTGACCGAGCAAGTGCGCGGCATCGTGAAAGTCGTGACGGCCGTCGCGAACGGCGATCTGAAGCAAAATCTCACCGTGGCCTCCAAGGGCGAGGTTGCCGCGCTGGCGGAAACCATCAACAACATGACGGATACGCTCGCGACCTTCGCCGATCAGGTGACCACGGTGGCGCGCGAGGTGGGCGTCGAGGGCCGGCTCGGCGGACAGGCCAACGTGCCCGGCGCGGCGGGAACCTGGAAGGATTTGACGGGCAACGTGAACCTGCTGGCCGCGAACCTGACCACGCAGGTGCGCGCCATCGCCGAGGTCGCGACCGCGGTCACCAAGGGCGATTTGACCCGCTCGGTGCAGGTCGAGGCGCGCGGCGAGGTGGCGGAGCTCAAAGACAACATCAACACCATGATCGGGAATCTGCGCCTGACGACGGATCGCAACACGGAGCAGGATTGGCTCAAGACCAACCTCGCGCGATTCACCAACATGCTGCAAGGTCAGCGCGATCTGGCGACCGTGGGCCGGATGATGCTCTCGGAGCTGGCGCCGCTGGTGGAGGCGCAGCACGGCGTCATCTACCAGGTCGAAGCGGACGGCGCGACCCAGGGACTCAAGCTCCTGGCGGCCTATGCGGACGATGCGACGAACGGCTACGCCGAGCAATTGCAGCTGGGGGAGGGACTCATCGGCCAATGCGCGCGCGATGCGCGGCGCATGCTGATCACGGACATCCCGTCCAACGTCGTGCCCATACGCTCGGGCTTGTTCAAGGCGCCGCCGCGTCACGTCATCGTGCTGCCGGTATTGTTCGAAGGCGACGTCAAAGCCGTCATCGAGCTCGCATCGCTCGGGGAATTCACCGCGTTGCAGCTGTCGTTTCTCGAGCAGCTCACGATGTCCATCGGCATCGTGCTGAATTCCATCGAAGCGACCATGCAAACCGAAGGTTTGCTGAAGCAGTCGCAACAGCTCGCCACGGAACTGCAGACCCAGCAGCGAGAATTGCAACAGACGAACGAGCAGCTGGAGCAGAAAGCGCAGCAATTGGCCGATCGCAACGTCGAGGTGGAAGCCAAGAACCAGGAAATCGAGCAGGCGCGCCGGGCAGTGGAAGAGAAAGCGACGGAATTGGCGCTGACATCGAAATACAAATCGGAGTTCCTGGCCAATATGTCCCATGAGCTGCGCACGCCGCTCAACAGCATTCTCATCTTGGGTCAGCAGCTGACGGAAAATCCCGACGGCAATCTGAGCAACAAGCAAGTCGAGTTCGCGCGCACCATCCATGGCGCGGGTACCGATTTGCTCAATCTCATCAGCGATATCTTGGATCTGTCGAAAATCGAGTCGGGCACGGTCTCCGTGGACGCCGAAGAAGTGTACTTCAGCAACCTGCTGGATATGATTGCGCGGCCGTTCCGCCACGAGGCGGAGAACCGGCGCCTGCAATTCGAAGTGGTGATGTCGCCGAATCTCGATCGCAGCCTCATCACCGATTCGAAGCGCCTCCAGCAGGTGTTGAAGAACCTGTTGTCCAACGCCTTCAAGTTCACGGCCGAGGGCGGCGTGAAGCTCGCGGTGTCGCCCGCGGCAAGCGGCTGGAATGCGGACCATCCCACTTTGCGCAATGCGCCCACCGTGGTGTCGTTCGAGGTATCCGACACCGGCATCGGCATCCCGCCGGAAAAACAGCGCATCATCTTCGAGGCCTTTCAACAGGCCGACGCCGGTACCAGCCGCAAGTATGGCGGAACGGGCCTGGGGCTTGCGATCAGCCGCGAACTAGCGAATCTGCTAGGCGGAGAAATTCAGTTGCGCAGTGCTCCGGGCAAGGGTAGTGTGTTTACGCTGTTCCTACCGCTCACTTATTCGGGCGCTGCGGCAGCGAGGTCGGCGCCCGGCAGCGCGGAGGCGCGCGAGCGCAGCGCGTTGACGCAAACGATCCCGATGCGCCCACCGGAACGGCAGATCGAGCCGATCCTGGATGACTACGATTCACTCAACCCCGGCGACAGCGTCGTGCTCATCGTCGAAGACGATGCACACTATGCGCGCATCATGATGGCGGCCGCCAAGGCGCATGGCTTCAAGGTGCTGGTCGCGCAGCGCGGCGCCGAAGCGCTGCAACTTGCCCGTGAGCATCTGCCCACGGCCATCTCGCTCGATATTTTCCTGCCGGACATGCTGGGCTGGACGGTATTGAGTGAACTCAAGCGCGATCCGGCAACCCGGCACATTCCCATTCAAATCGTCACCTTGGACGAGGATCGTCACCATGGACTCGCGCGCGGGGCATTTGCGTTCCTGCACAAGCCGACGACCCCCGGCGGCTTGGACGACGCATTCGGGCGCATCAAGGACTATGCCTCTCCGCGGCGCAAGCATCTGCTCCTGGTCGAAGACGACGCGGCGGAACGCAAGGGCGTGTCGGAGCTGCTCGGGTCCGCGGACATCGAGATCACGGCCGCGGAGACCGGCGAGGCGGCATTGGCTTTGTTGCGGGCGACGCCGATCGACTGCGTGGTGCTGGATTTGAAATTGCCCGACATGTCCGGCTTCGAAGTACTGGAGAACATCCGCGACGACGCGGCATTGTGCGACGTGCCGGTGGTGGTATTTACGGGCCGAGAACTGTCCGCGGACGAGGACGCCCGGTTGCGCACCATGGCGCGCAGCGTCGTGGTGAAGGGCGTCGAATCGCCGGAACGCCTGCTGGATGAAACTTCGCTGTTCCTGCATCGAGTCGTCGCCGATTTACCCGTTGCCAAACAAGGCATGTTGCAGCGTTTGCACAGCTCCGATGAAGATCTGCTGAAGCGCACCGTGCTTCTCGTGGATGACGACACGCGCAATATTTTTGCGCTGAGCAGCGTGCTCGAGCGGCGCGGTATGGAAGTGCTGACGGCGACCACCGGCAGCGAGGCGCTCGCTGTGCTGAAATCGCGCTCGGATGTGGCCATCGTGCTGATGGACATCATGATGCCGGGCATGGACGGCTACGAAACCATCCATACGATTCGCGCAATGGCCGAGTTCCGGCGCCTGCCCATTCTGGCGCTGACGGCAAAGGCCATGAAGGGAGACCGGGAAAAGTGCCTGGAAGCGGGCGCTTCCGACTACCTTGCAAAGCCGGTGAATGTGGAACAGCTCCTGTCGGCATTGCGTATGTGGCTGCACCGCTGAGGGCAGCGATCGAATGAATGCACACGAACGAGTGAACATCCTGCTGGTCGACGACCAGCAGGCCAAATTGCTCAGCCACGAAGCGATTCTGGCGGGAATCGGCGAAAATCTCCTGAAGGCGTCTTCCGCGAGTCAAGCGTTCGAATGCCTGCTCAAGAATGAAATCGCACTGGTGCTGATCGACGTGTGCATGCCGGATCTCGACGGGTTCGAGCTGGCGACCATGATCCGCGAGCATCCCCGCTTCGAGACCACGGCCATCATCTTCGTCTCCGCCATCATGATGACCTACCCGGATCAGTTGCGCGGCTATCAGCTGGGCGGCGTCGATTACGTGCCGGTGCCGGTGGTGCCCGAGCTGCTGCGCGCCAAGGTCAAGGTGTTCGTCGACTTGTACCGCAAGACCCGGCAACTCGAGCGCTTCAATGCGGAGCTCGAGCAGCGCGTGGCCGAACGCACCTCCGAACTGGTGCGGTTCAATGAACAACTGGAACTGCGGATCAAGGAACGGACGCACGAGCGGGAAACCGCGCTCGCGCAACTGTTCGAAGCGCAGAAGATGGACACCATCGGGCAATTGACGGGCGGCGTGGCGCATGACTTCAACAACCTGCTGATGGCCGTCCTCGGCAGCCTCAGCCTGCTCGAGAAGCGGCTGCCGGACGATCCGCGCAGCCACAAGCTGTTGCAGAACGCCGTGCAGGGGGCCCAGAGAGGCGCCGCGCTGACGCAGCGCCTGCTGGCTTTCTCCCGCCGGCAAGAATTGAAACCCGAACCCGTGGATGTGCATCAACTGGTGAGCGGGATGAAGGAATTGCTCGAGCGCGCACTGGGACATGGCGTCGAGTTGCAGACGCAGTTTCAGGGCACGCTGCCGGCGGCGCTCGTGGATGCCAACCAATTGGAACTGGCGTTGCTCAATGTGGCTCTGAACGCTCGCGATGCCATGCCGGACGGCGGCAGGCTGACGATTTCGGCGGACCAACACGTGCAAACCGCGGATGCAACGGATGCAGCCCTCCAGCCCGGAGCGTATCTGCGCATCAGGATTACCGACGACGGGATCGGCATGGACGAGATGACGCTGGCCAAGGCCACCGAACCGTTTTTCACCACCAAGGGACCCGGCAAGGGAACGGGACTCGGCCTGTCCATGGTGCATGGGCTCGCCGCCCAATCCGGGGGGCTGTTGCGCATCAATAGTCGGCCCAATGCCGGCACGACCATCGAGCTCTGGCTGCCGATGGCGAAGACCGTCGCGCCGCCGGCGGCCAGCGCTGCTCCGGCAGTCATCCCGGCGCCCTACATCGGTCCGTGCACGGTGCTCATCGTCGACGATGACCTGTTGGTGATGACGGGAATCTCGGCGATGATCGAGGATCTGGGGCACACTCCGATCGAGGCGCACTCGGGCGCGGAAGCCCTCGCCAAGCTCGCTGCGGATACCGGGATCGATGTGGTGATCACCGACCATGCCATGCCGGCAATGACCGGGCTGCAGCTCGCCGGACAGGTTCACGAGAGGTATCCCGGGCTTCCCGTCATCTTGGCGACAGGCTACGCGGAGCTTCCCGGCGATCCTGCCTCGCTCGGAATACTCAGGCTGGCGAAGCCTTGCAATCAATATGAGATTGCGATGGCAATTCAGTCGGCATTGGGGTCTCGCAAGCGCGACCGCCGCCAGCGCGTCGGTGCGCCGACTAGTTGAGAACCGTCACCGCTAGCCGCTACGTGACTCCGCTCCGGGAGGGAGGATCGCTGCCGGCAATCGTGGAGGCCGACGACGATGGCTTGTACGTGCTCAAGTTTCGGGGCGCGGGGCAGGGACCCAAGGCCCTGATCGCGGAGCTCTTGGCGGGTGAAATTGGACGGGCGGCGGGAATGCCGGTGCCGGAAATCGTCTTCGCGGAACTACCCGCGGACTTGGCACGCACGGAGCCCGATGCCGAAATACAAAGTCTCATCAGCGCCAGCGCGGGCTTGAATATCGCCTTGGACTATCTGCCGGGCTCGGTCACCTTCGACCCCTTGGTCTTCGTGCCCGACGTGCAGCTGGCATCGGCCATCGTCTGGTTCGATGCCTTCGTGTGCAACGTCGATCGGACGGCGCGCAACGTCAATATGCTGATCTGGCACCGCCGGCTGTGGCTCATCGACCACGGAGCGTCGCTTTATTTTCATCACGCATGGAATAGCCGCGATCGGCACGCGACGACTCCGTTCGCTTTGATCAAGGATCATGTCTTGCTCGAGTACGCGAGCGCCCTCGCCGAGGTCGACGCGCAGATGGCATCGCTGCTCACGGCGGACAAGTTGGCGAGCATAGTCGAACTGATCCCCGACTCCTGGCTGCCGGAGGATCCGGGATTTGCAGGGGTACAGGCGCAGCGGGAGGCCTATTTGAATTTCTTCGTGCGGCGCATGCAATCGTCCGGTGTCTTCGTACAGGAGGCGATTCGTGCACGATCTTCGCACCTATGATTATGCGATCGTGCGGGTCGTCCCGCGCGTCGAGCGCGGCGAGTTCGTCAACGCCGGAATCATCATGTCCTGCGACGTGGAACGGGTTCTGCAGGCAAGGATCGAACTCGACGAAGCGGCGTTGCTGGCCCTCGATGCCGGCGTGGACCTCGAGATCGTCCGCAGCGCTCTCGCGGCCATTCCGGCGATTTGCGCGGGCGGGGCGCAGGCCGGAGCCATCGGCGGACTTTCCGCGCGCGAGCGATTTCATTGGCTGGTCTCTCCCAAAAGTACCATCGTGCAGACATCGCCGGTACACACGGGTCAATGCAGCGATCTGCATGCGGCGCTCGAGCATCTCATGAACCGTATGATTCGCCGGTGAAGGCTGGGGCCCTGGGACTGGAGCTCTACTATCGGCGGATGCTTACGCGAAGTACCGCCATTCTGGAGTGCTGCGTCCTGCCCCCCCGAGCGATGATCTGCGTTCTGATTCGGATAGGGGACCTTGATCCATGACATCTATTTCCCGGGCTTTCATGCTTGCACCTGCTCTTTTGCTGATCGCGGGTATGGCCCATGCCGACAGCTACTCCGATACCATTGATCTGTTCCGAAATGCCGGTGAAAGTTCTTCGTTCTTCCACAAAAGCTACGGGTATGCCGTATTCCCGACGGTCGGCGAAGGTGGGCTCGGCGTAGGCGGAGCCTTCGGCAAGGGCCGTGTCTATGCCCACGGGCGCTACGTCGGCGATACCAAGATGGGTCAGGTCAGCGTCGGATTTCAGGCCGGCGGCAAGGCCTATAGCCAAATCATTTTTTTCGAGGACAAGCGCGCTTTGGATGATTTCGAATCGGGCACGTTTGAGTTTGCCGCCGGCGCAAGCGCGGTCGCGATCACCGCAGGCGCTTCCGCGAGCGCGGGCACGAGCGGCGCGTCCGCCGGGGCGAGCGGCGGCGAGAAGAACGCGAGAGCGACCGGCGTGTATGAGAAAGGTATGGCGGTATTCACCATAGCGAAGGGCGGACTCATGTATGCAGCCACCATCGCCGGACAGAAGTTCTCGTTCACGCCGCGCGGCGCGAAGTGATGCCCCGCGGCGCCCGGCGATGGCGGCCCGCAGCGCCACTTAACGGCCAGTCCCACGTAATCGGGTTTCGCTAATCATTGGTGGTGTCCACGACTTGGGGTAGGATCGGTTATGCGTCCCCGAGCCCCATTCACCTTGCTTGCCGTCTGCATCTGCGGCGCGGCTCATGCGGCGGCCCCGAGTGATCCCTCCGCCGCCGCTGCACCGAGCTCTCGTGTATCGGTATTGACGGGCGAACAGGTGGTCCAAATCTTGGACGAAACGGTCGACTGGTACCGAACGCTGGGTACTCAGCAGCAAAATGTCACTCAGCCGAGCGACCTTTTGATCCTGTACGCCAATCGCCAGACTGCGGAAAAAGTGGTTGGGTTGGCGTTCGAGATCGCGCGGGCCAATGCGGAACTCCTGAGCAGCGAGGCCGCCTCCTCGCAGAGCGCCGCCGATGGGTCGTCGCCGCAGGCGCTCAACCAGCGCCAAAACCAATTGGACGCGCAGCGCCAGTCCATTCAGCAGGAGATCGATGCCGACCGTCAGAAGCTGGCCGCCGCTTCCGGCAAGGATAGGCAGGTCATCGAAGCGAAACTACCCGAGCTGCAGGGCGAGCTCGCCATGGTCAATGCCCGGAAGAATCTGCTCGACACGATGACTGAGTTCGTCGCCGGCAGTGATCCCAAAGCGGCGGGCGCCACTGCCCTGAAGGCGCAAATCGACGCCATCGCGGCGACCATTCCCGGCTCGAGCGCCGCTCCGGCATCCGCGTCGCCGGCCGTGGGCTCATCGAGCACCGCGGGTTCGACCCCAGGCTCTCCGGCCGTCAACGACGGCAGCAGGGCGGCTCCGGCGCGTTACGGGGTCTGGGATCTCGCTACCGCGGTACTGAGACAACGGAACAAGATCAAGACCATCGATCTGATCAGTGAACATACCGCCGCGCTGGCGGGGACCTTTACCAAAATCAGCGAGCAGCCTCTCAAGCAATTGAAGACTTACGCGGCGCGCAGCGATGCGCTCGCGGCCCAGGCGGACAACGCGAGCAGCGGGGCATTGAAAGATCTGCGCAATGAATTCGATACCTTGGCGTGGCTGTTCAAGCAAACGTCGGACATTCTCGTCCCGTTGACCAAGGAGAGAGTGCTGCTCCGGCAGTATCAACATAACCTCGGCAATTGGCGCGAATCCGCTCAGCGGCAATATCATGAAGCGTTGACGGCGCTCGCGGTTCGTTCCGGAATCGTCGCGGGCATCCTGGCGGTCGTGTTCGTGCTTGCGGAAGCTTGGCGGCGCGCAGTGCTTCGCTATGCGCATGAGCCGCGCCGCCGCTATCAATTACTGCTGATACGGACGATTGTTCTGTGGACCGTCGTCACCACCGTCGTCGGACTCAGCTTCGTCACCGAAATCAGCACCTTTGCTACCTTTGCGGGTCTGCTCACCGCCGGACTCGCGGTTGCCATGCAAAGCGTGCTCGTCTCCGTCGTCGGGTATTTCTTCCTGATCGGCAAGTATGGAATTCGAGTCGGAGACCGCATCCAGATCGGAACAGTCGTCGGCGAAGTGATCGACTTGGGCCTGGTGCGTATGCATCTCATGGAACTCAATCAACAGGGGCCGCTGGGACCCACCGGACGAGTGGTCGCCTTTGCCAACTTGATCGTGTTCCAGGCCTCGGGCGGATTATTCAAGCAAATCCCGGGCGTGAATCTTTCCTGGCATGAGACGACACTGACCCTGCCCGCCGTCGGCGACTATGCCGCATTGAAGGATAAATTGCTGGCGGCGATCGCAGCGGTCTTGAATCAATACACCGAGGAAATCGTGCGCCAGACAAAAGAGATCGAGAGAACTACCGCCTCGACGACCGTGAACGACGCCACGCCGCAGGTCCAGATGCATCTGTCCAACGGCAAGATGGAGGCGTTGATCCGCTACCCGGTCCATCTTCAACACGCAGCGGAAATCGATGAACGCGTGGCGCAAGCGGTATTGAAGGTCATTGCGGAGCAGAGCGCCTGAACCGACCAAGGCCGGTCCTCAACGAGCCGGCGCGGCTCGAGGATGGATCAGAAATAGCGCCGAGCAGGCGGCAAGCGCGGCCGAGGCGGCGCCGATCAGGGCGGCCGCCCGAAATCCAACCATGAAGGTCGCGGTGGATTCCTGCCGCGCGAACACGAATCCCAGCAACGCGGTCGCCATCAGCCCGGCAATGCGGGCCACGGCGTTATTGAACCCCGAGGCCAGGCCGACATGGTCCGCGTCCACCGAAGTCATGACGGAGGTGGTCAGAGGCGCGACGCATGCGCCCATTCCCAGGGCCACGAGCACAGTGGCCGGAAAGATATCCAGCCAATAGTTGATGCCCTGTGTACCGATCCTGCCGTAGAGGGCGAGGCCGACCACGACGAGGCCGCAGCCGATGGTGAGCGGCAGTCGTTCGCCGTGGCGCGCGGCCACCCGGCCCATCAAGCGCGACCCCAGGCCAATCAACACGGGCACCGGCAACAGCGCCGCACCCGCCGCGAGCGCCAACCAGCCTTCGATCTTGATCAGGAAAAAAGGCAGCAAAACCACCAGTCCGCCGAGGCTGCCATAGAGAAAGAACGTGAGCAGGTTGAGGCCGACAAACCTGGGGACGGCAAACATTGCCAGCGGCATCATGGCGCGGTCTCTCAGTCTGCCCTCATGCCAGACAAACGCTCCGAGGAGAAATAGTCCGCCGATCGCCGCCGACCAGGACGACGAATGGGTCTCACTGGATTCCGACGCCTTGGTCAGTGCCCAAGTGAGCAACCCCAGCGCGGCTGTTGCGAGACCGGCACCCGCGGCATCGAGCGGCGCGGCAGAACTCGCTTCCTTGCGCTCCTCGACATACTTCCAAGTCAAATACCCCGCACCTGCGGCGATCGGCACATTGATGAGAAAAATCGTGCGCCATCCAACCGTGTCGACGATCCATCCGCCGACGATGGGTCCCAAAGCGCCGGCCAGAGCGCCGACCGCGGCCCAGGTGCCGATGGCGCGGCCCCGCGCCTCGCCGCTGAACGCACCGCCGAGAATGGCGAGACTGTTGGGCGTGAGCAGCGCGGCTCCCAGCCCCTGCAGCGCACGAGCCGCCAGCAGCCAGGCGAGCGAAGGTGCCGTCGCACACACCAGCGAGGCAAAGGTGAAGGTCAACAGCCCTATTTGAAACACGCGGCGCCGGCCGAAATGATCGCCGAGCGCGCCGCCCAGCAAAATCAACACGCCGAGCGGCAACAAATACGCATTGATCGTCCACGACACATTGGCCGGGTCGACGTTCAGATCCCGCGCCAAGGCGGGTAGGGCGACGTTGACGACCGAGCCATCGATGAATGCGAGGCTCGATCCCAAGATCGTGGCGGTCAGTGTCGCACGCGGGTTCATGCACCCAAGAATACCCCCGGATCGCTACCGGCCGTGGGCGGTCACCGAACGAATCGCATCCGCGAGCGAACGCGCCGCTTTCTCATATCCCGTCCAAGGTTTGGTCTTTCGCAGCAGTGCGGGGGCGCTCCTCACCGTAAACTTCTCCGGGCCCAAGCCACGGCGCACGTCCTTCCAGTGAATCGGCATCGATACCGGGGCGCCGTCGCGTGCGCGCGGCGACAGAACCGCCACTGCCGTCGACGTTCGGTCATTGCGCAGGTAATCCAGGAATATCCTGCCGACGCGCTGGCTCTTCGACATGTTGTCGAGATATTTCGTAGGACTGTCCTGCGCCATTTGCGCGCAAATGATGTGCGCGAAGTTCTTGGCCACGGGCCACCGGACGGCGGTCTTGCCTGCGGTGAGCGGGGTCACGACATGGAGACCTTTTCCCCCGGTGGTCTTACAGAAGGATTCGAGGCCCGTCCTCTTGAGGCGATCACGGATTTCGATTGCGGCGACAATGACCGCTTCGAAGGTCACATCCGGCGCCGGGTCCAAATCGAAGACCAGGCGCCCGGCGACCTCCGGGTCGCCGGGCGCGCAATTCCAGGGATGGATTTCCAGCGTCCCCACCTGCGCAGCCGCAATCAGACCTTCGACTCGATCGATTTGAAGATACGGCGCTTTGTCCCCCCTGACTTTCACGGAGGTGAGAAAGTTCGACATGGTGGCCGTCGCGTGACGCTGAAAGAACTGCTCGCCGCCGACGCCGTCCGGCACCCGGACGAGGGAGCAGGGGCGGCCCGCGAGATGCGGCATCACCCAATCGCCGACGTCCTCGTAATATCGAGCGAGGTCGGCCTTGGTCACGGGCTTATCGTCTCCGGCGTTGCGCCAGAGGGCCTTATCGGGTTTTGAAATCGTCACGCCCATGATGGTTACCGGGCCAGGGGCCTTGCCCGCGAGTCCCGATGGCGCCGATGTGGCCGCCGACTTCGATGCAGCCGTCAACCTGGATGAAGCCGTCGACTTCGATGTGGCCGCCGGTTTGGCTGCCGTTTTGGCGGCACGTTTCTTCGCGCTTGATCTCTTATTGATCATTGGCTTACGTACCTCTTCTGACGTGTTATCGAGGGCCGGTGACGTGGGAAGTTCCGCGACGACGTCGCGTGCCGACTTATCGAGGCGCAGACCCTTGAAGGCGGCCTGCCGGATCATGCCCGTGTCGGTCCAACCGGCGAACTCGATTTCGGCCACGAGATCGGGCTCGAGCCAGCGAACGTTTTTTTCCTTGGGCGGCGCATTGGCGCCGGAGAAGGGACTATTCTCGCGCGTCAATTTTTTGAGCCGGGGCAGCAGAGACTTTACGACTTCGCGCCCATATCCCGTGCCGATACGGCCGGCGTACACGAGTTCGTTGCCGCGGTACACGCCGGCGAGCAACGAGCGAACGGTACCGGTTTCCGTGGTCCACCCGCCGAGCACCACCTCCTGACCGGCGCGGCACTTGGTCTTGAGCCAGCTGCCCGAGCGGCCCGACCGGTAGGGCGCATCCAATTGTTTCGAGACTATGCCTTCGAGGCCCATTTCGCAGGCGGAGGTATAGATGGACTGCGCGCTCGACACCAAGTGCGCCACGTAATGCAGCCGGTGGCTGATGCCGCGCGCCTTCAACAGCGTCTCCAAACGGGCCTTTCGGTCTTCCAGAGGCAGCGTGCGCAAGTCCTCTCGGCCCTCGAACAGCAAATCAAATGCAAAGAAGATCAGATCTTCAGATCGGTTCTCGGACAGTGCCGCCTGCAGCGCTCCAAAGCTCGGCAGACTGTGCTTATCGAGCGCCACCACTTCCCCGTCGATCAGGCAGTCCGGAAGTACCTCGGCATCTTTGGCGATGGCAGCGAAACGATCCGTCCAATCCAGACCGGTGCGGGTGCGGATACGGCTCGCACCGTGAGACACGCTCACCTGCGCGCGATAACCATCCAGTTTTACCTCGTGCGCCCAGCGCAGTCCCTCTGGCGCGTGATCGACCAGCTTGGCGAGTTGCGGTTCCACGAAATTCGGCATTTTCGCGGCGAGCACGGGCTCGCGACGGGCGGGAGGCGCGGGCTTGGCAGGCTCCATGGCGGGCGCGTTGGCACGCGCCTTGGAAGACCATACGGCATTTGCCCGCGGTGCCTTTGACGTCGCCAGCATGAATGGCTTTGGGCGTTTGCCAATCCCTTCGGCAATTTGCGCGAGAGTTCGCCCCGACGCGACGGAGCGATCCTCTTCGAGCAGTTCATCGGCGTCGCCGGGCTTTGCGCTGGCGTCGCGGTGCTTGATCAACAGCCAGTTGGTCCTCTTGCCGCCGTACCGATCCCCGCGCATTCGCACCAACACCCAACTGCCGTGCAGCCGTGCTCCGTCGAGGACGAATTTCAGATCGCCGTCGGCGAGCGCGTCTTGCGGAGATTTGCCGCCTTCCGGGCTCCAATAGCCGCGGTCCCACAGCTGCACCGTGCCGCCGCCATACTCGCCTTTGGGAATCGTGCCCTCGAAATCCCCGTAGTCCAGGGGGTGATCTTCGACTTCCACCGCCAGTCGCTTATCCGCAGGATCGAGGGAAGGGCCGCGAGTCACGGCCCAGGACTTGAACACTCCATCCAATTCGAGCCGAAGGTCATAGTGCAATTGACGCGCGGCGTGCTTTTGGATGACGAACCGCAGGCGCGTCGAGGGCGCCGCCCGGGATTTACCGGAAGGCTCATCGGTTTTCGTGAAGTCGCGCTTCGCGCGATATTGAGTCAGCGCCGGCTTTGCCAAGATCAAGTACCTTGCCGATCCATCATGCGCCGGTAAGCGAGCAGGTGGCGCAGTGATGCCTTGAGATTTCGAGCACGCTCGTAAAGCCGTGCCAGGTTGAAATGCGCGTCGGCCAATTGCGGATCGAGTGCCAACGCCTCGCGATACGCGACGATCGCGTCGGGCTCTCGATCCAAATCTTCGAGCAGAACGGCAAGATTGAACACCAGCACGGGTTCCGGCTTGCGCGCAGATCGGTAAACGCGTTCCGCTTCCTCGAGACGGCCGGCGATGTGCAGCAAGCGGCCAAAATTGATCATCGCCTCTACATGACCGGGGTCGGCCTCGAGGCAGGCTTGGTATGCGGCTCGCGCCGCGTCCGGATCCGTGTCCTCCAACGCGAAGGCTCTGGTGTAGTGTTCGTCGGCGGAACCGGCCGGCGGCGGCGGCGCATCCCGGCGGGGGATCACATGCAAGCCGCCTTTCTCTTCGCCGATGTCGAGCGCCAAAACATACTGGCCCGAATCGGATTCCCACAGCAGCTTGCCTTCGCGGATGGCGATCCGATCGCCGAGTGCAGTGAGCGAGCGCTGGTTGAGTGCCGCGTCGGCGGGCAGGGTGGCGCGCAGCGTTTGCAGCGTCCGATTGATTCGGTTCGCGGAGATATTCGCCGACCGCAACGCACTCGCGGTGCGCAGCATGAGCAGATCTTTAAACGAATAGTGCAGCCGCCGGCCGCGTTTGATCGGGCTGATGTGTCCGGCGCGGGTTAAGGAACGAACGGCCGATGCCGGCAATCCGAACAGACGCTCGAGATCCTTCGTGTTGTAGGCATGCATCTCATCGTCGAGCGGTTTTGCGCGAAGATGCTTGGGCTGCTGCACGTTTGGGCGCCTTCCGGTCCTTGAGATCCGCGGCCTTCGATCCGCGGGCATCGATGCTCGCGCGTAAAGCCTCCATCAAATCGATGACGTTACCGCCCGTGGCCGACACAGGCCCCTCGGCGAGCGAGACCTCTTTGCCATCGACCTTCCTTTGAATCGCGGCTTCGACCCTAGCCCGGTGCTCGTCCACGTATTCGTTCGGATCAAAACGCTTTGCGCCCAACTGGTCTATGAGTTGCCGTGCGAGTTTCAGTTCAGGCTCCGACACCGGTGCCGCCTCGATCCCCAGGTCCTTGAGGTCGCGAACTTCCGCCTTGAAGTGCAGCTGGTGCATCACCAGCCCGTCCTCCAAAGCCCGGATAATGACGATGTGTTCCTTGCCGCGTGAAATCCAGCGGCCCACGGCGCACTGCTGAGCTTTGCGAAGCGCCGTGGCGAGCAATGTGTACGGCTTGGCACCGCCCTTGTCGGGCGCCAAATAATAGGTGCCGTCAAAGTACAGCGGATCCACGGAGTCGAGCGGAACGAACTGGCCGATGTCGATCGCGTGGGTGGTCGTATCTTCGAGCGCTTTCAGCTCTTCCGGACTGAACCTGACGTACTGGTCCTTGGCGAACTCATAGCCCTTCACCATTTCGGATCGCTCAACGGGTTTGCCGTCATTGACTGCCACGTACTGCTGCTTCACGCGCGAGCCGTCCTTTTGACGCAGCAGATTGAACGAAATCCGCTCCGAGGAAACCGTGGCCGAATAGAGTTTGACCGGGATGGCCACGAGACCAAAGGAGATCGTGAGTGAGGCGATGGATCGAGCTTGAGTAGCCATGGTGCCAACATCCCTAAAAGCTGAAATTGGGTCAAACTCTAATTCATGTCACGAAAAGAGGCCAAGATCTTATATTGCCAGGATTTACGGCCCTAGCGTAAGAAGTTCCTCGCGGGGTTTCAAGTCAAATCCCCACAATTCGTCGACCAGCCCGGCCTAAAGCCCCTGGACTGTATATAAATTCAGTCAGGGCCGCGCCGGTGTCCCAAGTCAAGATTGCGCGCTGTTGACGGGGACATCGGCCCGTCCGATGGGAGAATCGATCTGTGTATCATGCGCAATGACACGTTCGCTCATTTACCGGGGGCTCGCGGTCGTGCTCGCGGCCCTCATCGCGTTGATCGGCATTGGCGCCATGCTGGCCGCTGCGGCGGACGCGGGCTATTTTCGCGACGCGTTGGTTCGACATGTCGCCGCGCACAGCGGACGGCCCATCCTGGTCCAGGGTCCGCTTCACACGCATCTTTTTTCCCGCCATCCCTGGTTCGTAGCGGACCACGTAATCATCCGCAATCCGCCTTGGACGCCGGCCGGCCTCACCGCTGAAATCGGCCGAGTGTCGCTGTCCTTCGACTGGCCTTGGATCGGTCGCTCGTTCGGGATCGAGCGCCTCGAGATGGAACACGCCGTGCTCCATCTCGACCGTGATGCCACCGGCCATGCCAACTGGCAGCTGAGCGACCCGGACGAGGGGGGCGAAGCGGGTATGCCGCTCATTCGCAGCCTTTCGATGCCGGATGCCCAGGTCGACCTTCACGATGATCTCAGACACCTGAAGTTCATCGGCAAGGTGTCCGCTCGAGACGCGGACGCACCTCGAGCACTGCCGCCGTTCGCGATTACCGGGGAAGGCGACCTCAACGGCCGACGGGCGGCTTTCGAGATCACGGCAGATCCGCTGGGCGCTGCGAGCCATGACAAACCCTTCGCTTTTTCGTTCGATGAGCGATCGGGCAATGCGCATCTCACCGGCCGTGGATTTCTGTTGCGGGCGTTCGACTTCAACGCCCTCGACTCGAGCTTCGACGTCAACGGAGCGACTCTGAAAGATCTCTTCTTTCTGGCCGGTGTCACCTTGATCAATACCGGCCGCTTCCATCTTTCCGGAAAGGTCTCGCGCCGAGGAACCCACACGGAGTTCAGCGATATTGGCGGCAGTTCAGGTCAGAGCGACGTGCAAGGCAAAGTGTCGATTGACAGCTCCGGCGGACGTCCCAAGCTGGACGCAGACCTTAAATCGCAATTTCTACGTATGTCGGATCTTGGCGCGCGCGCGGCGGCCGGACATCCTGAACCGGATCCTCAGGCGCCCCTGCTCCTGTCGGATGCGTCGCTCAATCTCGCCACCCTTCGCCGCGGCGATGCTCACGTGAATTACCACGCCCGGCGCGTCGACATCGGTCACGTCCCGATACACGCGGTCGCGCTCGTCCTGACGATCCACCAGGGCGTCATGGTGGCAGCACCGTTGTCGGCCGACGTGAGCCAAGGCAAGCTGACCGGGCGTGTGAAGCTCGATGCGAACTCCGACAATCCGGCGGCCGATGTCGACCTGACGCTGTCGAATTTACAGCTCGGATTACTTCCGTATAAGCATCCGGATGCGCCCCCCTTGGAGGGCCTGCTGCAAGCGCGAGTGGTGATCACCGGTCACGGACGTTCGATCCATCAGGTCGCCGCGACTGCCAACGGCAAGGTTACCGCAATCATTCCCCAGGGAAGTATCCGCGCATCGCTGGCCGAACTCACCGGTATCGACCTTCGCGGCCTGCGTCTGTTTCTGACCAAGAAATCGCAAGAAGCCATGATTCGGTGCGGAGTGGCTCGCTTTCAGGCCCACGATGGCAATCTCACCGCGACCACCATGATCATCGATACCGACGCGATGAGCATCGAGGGACAGGGCAGCATTCAGCTCGATTCAGAGTCCCTCGACCTACAGATCCAGGGGCAACCCAAAGGCCTGCGATTCCTCGAATTGCACACGCCGGTGCTGGTCCGCGGCACTTTGGCCAGACCCTCCTTCGATATCCAGCCTCGGCATTCCGCCCTGAAGCTCATTGATCGCGGCGCAGCCAAGGACGCAGACTGCGGAGCTTTGATCTCGGCCGCCGAGTCGTAGACACATTCGAATCGAAGCAAGAGGATGATTCACCCATGCATTATTTCCGATCGCTGACGTGTACGGTCCTGGCGCTCTTACTCGCTCCTTGCGCCGCGCGCTCGGCCCCGCGTTCCGAGTTCAGCCTGTCGCAGGTGCTTCACTATCCGTATGCGTCGCAGCTTGCGGCGGCGGAGCAGGGCGATGTGATTGCCTGGGTTCGCAATCTCGACGGCGTGCGCAACGTTTGGGTTGCGCGAGGCCCTGCTTTTGCCCCGCTGCAGATTACGCAATACGCGGACGATGACGGGCAGGAGATTACCCAGCTCACCTTCTCCCCCGACGGCACCCGCCTCGTGTTCGTGCGGGGAGGCGACCGGGATGCCAACTGGCCGGCAGAGGGCAATCTCGCGCCCGACCCGACTTCTTCGCCGGAGCCGCCGGAAGTGGCGATTTGGTCCGTACCGTTGACGGGCGGCGCGCCGCAGAAAATCGACGAGGGCGACGAGCCCGCGATCTCCGCTCGCGGCCAGCTTGTATACATCAAAGAGCACCATGTCTGGAGCGCGCCTCTGGGTGAGGGCAAGCCGGAGCGGCTGTTCTTCGATCGGGGCAAGAACGGCGAATTGCGCTGGTCGCCGGACGGCAGTCGGCTCGCCTTCGTCTCGGACCGCGGTGACCACTCGTTCATTGGAATCTTTACTTCCAAAAAGGCGCCGCTCGTCTACCTGGCTCCATCCACCGATCAGGACGTCTCGCCTCGTTGGTCGCCTGACGGCACGCAAGTCGCCTTCGCACGGCGCGCCGGCGACGGCGGGGCACCGGATCCGATCCTGACGCAATCTCCGCATCGCTGGTCGATCTGGGTGGCGTCGGCGGACACCGGCGCAGGACGGGCCGTGTGGCGGAGCCCGAACACGCTCGCCGGCTCCTATCCCGACGTGCAAGGAGAGGCGAATCTGCACTGGGCGGCGAGTGATCGTCTCGTCTTCATGGCGTATCTCGATGACTGGCCCCACCTCTACTCGGTGCCGGCGGCGGGCGGCACGCCGATACTGCTCACGCCGGGAGCATTCATGGTCGAGCATGTCGCCGAGAGCCGCGACCGCCGTTTCATGATCTACGATGCCAACACCGGCAATACGCCGGGTGACGACGATCGGCGCCATCTTTTCCGGGTCCCCGTCGACCGCGCGGCACCCGTCGCACTCACCTCGGGCGAGACGCTCGAGTGGACGCCGGTAAGCGCCGCGGGAGACCGGGTCGCGTTCGTCGCAGCCGGCGCGCAGCAGCCGCCGTCGATCGGCATGGTGGATCTCGGCGGAGCGCATCGCGCGGTGCTGGCCGCCGGAACATTGCCGGCGGAATTTCCGCTCGCGCAGCTCCTGGTGCCGAAACGTGTCACGTTCCAAGCCGCCGATGGCACCCTCATTCATGGACAGCTGTTCGAGTCGCCCGGGGCAAAGGCGGCCGCGCCGAAACCCGGCGTGATTTTCGTGCACGGCGGACCCCCGCGACAGATGATGCTTGGCTGGCACTACATGGAGTACTACAGCAATGCCTACGCCGTGAATCAGTACCTGGCGGCGCACGGTTTCGTGGTCCTCTCGGTGAATTACCGGCTGGGCATCGGCTATGGCCGAGCCTTCCACCAGCCTGATCACGCAGGCTACGCCGGCGCCGCCGAATATCAGGACGTCGTCGCGGGCGCGCATTTTCTGCAGTCGCGGGCAAACGTCGACGGCAAGCGCATCGGCATCTGGGGCGGCTCGTATGGCGGCTACCTGACGGCGCTCGCACTCGCACGCAATTCGGATCTCTTCAAGGCCGGAGTCGATTTGCACGGTGTGCATGACTGGTCGCGGCTGATCGATGAAGTGTCCGGCAAGCCGGTGACGCGCTACGAGAAAGGCGATCGCGAGAAGGCGCTGGAAGTCGCCTGGAACTCATCGCCGGATGCCAGCGTCGACAACTGGAAGTCGCCGGTGCTGCTGATCCAGGGCGATGACGATCGCAACGTGCCCTTCCAGCAAACCATCGACCTGGCGCGACGGCTCGAGGCGCAGAACTTGCCCTATGAGGAAATCGTGATCCCCAACGAAATCCACGGCTTTCTGCGCCATGCATCCTGGCTGCACGTCGACGAGGCTACCGCGAGCTTTCTGGCTCGCATCCTCGGCGTTCCTTCGAACTAGCGGTGCTAAACGACGGGAGGGCGCCGGCAGGCTTCAGGCCTGCCGGCGCCGGGCGCTCAGTCGCGAGCGTGACCTCTGTCGCGATCGTGACCGAAGTCGAATAGATCGAACAGATCCCCGATGGCCGGCATGTTGCGCGGCACATAGTCATCGTCGCCATCCTGAACGGGATTTGGGAGGTTGTCGCGGCTGCGCTCGCTGAGCGTGCCGTCGAGCTTCCAGTTTCGTTCGACGAACTTCACGAAGGAGGAATGCTCGTTGTAGACGTGGCTGACATGGCCTCCCCGTGAGAAGGGCGACACGGCGATCATTGGAATGCGCGGACCGGTACCGAAGAAATCAACCGGCTGGATGAATCCCGAATCGTAATAGCCGCCACCCTCGTCGACCGTGACGAAAATCGCGGTCTCCGCCCATTGCTCCGGGTGGCTCTTCGCGAGTTCGACGATATTCTTTACGAAGGCTTCGAACAGGGTCCATTTCGAGGAGGCCGGGTGCCCGTCCATCGTACCGTCAGGCTTCACATAGGACACGGCCGGAAGCGTCCCGTTCGCAATGTCCGTGAACAGATCGGTGACGTCCCTCATGTGATCGGCGACCACGGTCGGATAGTTCGACTCGTATTCAAACGGATTGCAGATGTTGCAGTAGCTGCCGTTGAGCGGGCTGGCGGTGCCGTCGGCATTGAATCCGCCGCCGTAATACTTCCAAGGAATCTTGTGCGCGGTCAGCACGTCGCCGATGCTGCGCTGCGCGGTCGGCGGGACGACGAGCCCGCTTTGCACCACGCCCTTCGGCGTGAAGGCCGGGTTCACATTGACCGCCTGCCAATACTCGCCCGCGCCGCACTTGGTCTGCACCGGGTATGGCAGCGCTTTCAAGTAACGGGTAATGGCGGCGATGCCGGGTTGATTCTCGTCGGCACAATTGAACCACTGCGCCCGCTGGGTATACAGATTGAGCGTGCCGGCCTGCGGGTCTGGGTTATAGATATTGGCCGGCGCGGGCGTCGCGGGTTTGCCGTTGCCGTCGCTGAAGAACACTTGGTCGGCGAAGCCGAGCGGCTGGCTGTCCGGGCCCGTGCCGCCCAGCACCGGCTGGTGATAGTTGTCGCTCATCGTGTATTCGTCGGCGAGGGACTTGAGGACCGGCGCATCACCCCGCTGCATATTGAAGAACGCCATGGTCTGACCGGTGTCGTGCGGCGTGCCCGTGGGCGGCGTGCTGTACGTCGTGGTCACGGCAGATTGGAGATCGTGCAGACAGCCGGTCGGGTTTCCCTTGGAAACGTGTTCCTTGTCGATGGCGCAATCCACTTGCTGCACCATCTGGAAGTACTGATGAATCGTGTCTCCGGTGAAGGCATCGAACGGCATCATCGGTCCCGTCAGTTGGAACGGTCCAGGCGGCAATTTATCGACATTCGTGATGCGCGTATCCGGCCCCAGCGTAAAGGCAAGCCCCGTGCCGCCCGTGCCGAAGAGAAACTGATCTTGGGACGGCAAACCAGGATCACCGCCCGGAAGGCTCAGAATGCCCACATACGGCGAGACCGCACCCACTCCGCCCACGTCGGGCGCGGGCAGCGTGGGGTACAGCGACTTGTCCTTGAGATCTGCGCTGCTGAAAAATTTCCCGCCGTTCGGCGCCGAGGTGATTTGGAACTGATGCGCCTTGGCAAACTTCGGACCGGGCGTGCCGTTGGCATTGATGATTTCCTCGGACAGCAGATTGCGTACTCTGTCCTCCTTGCTCTTCGGCACATAGGTGGCAAACAAATGATCGAAGCTGCGGTTTTCGCCGACGATGATGATGACGTGCTTGATCGGCGTAGCCGTTTTGATGTCATGGACAACCGGGTCGGCCTCGGCGGGGACCGACGCCGCCAAACCAAACGCAGACAATAGGGTTGCGGAAACACCCGCGCCGATTCTCGTGCGCCAACCGCTCGTGATGTGTAGAAGCATTCTGCTCTCCAGGTTTGTTGTGATCCCGGAGCAAAGCTAGTTGTGCAACGTGACAGGCGCGTTTCAGCAATTATGGATTTTCTTCGCAGCGTCCATCGCGTGGTTGAATGCGTGTACGGCGGTTCTCGCGCGTGATTGTAATTTATTCACTCAGACGCACACGCAGCCGCCGTGGACTGATGGCTCTAACGGCGCACATTGGTCAGCGCCAGTTCCACGACGTCCGTCCCGCGTCCGTCGAGCACGGCTTTCAGCATGTAGGCGGAGAAACCTTTTGCCATCTCGGCATTTACTTTGGGCGGCATTGCGAGTTCCATCCGATTGACGACTGCATCGATCAGCACCGGACCATTGTGTGCGAGCGCCGCGGCGAGGCCGGCCTCAACGTCCTCCGGACGTTCGAGGCGAATGCCGCGCACGCCGACCGCTTCGGCCATCGCCGCGAAGTTCGGGTTCTTGAAATCCGTACCCGTATCGAGGAATCCGCTCGCCTTCTGCTCGAGCTCGATAAAGCCGAGTGCCCCGTTGTTGAACACCACGATCTTGACCGGCAAGCCCAGCTGGTTCAGTGAAAGAAAGTCCCCCATGAGCATGGCAAAGCCGCCGTCCCCCGAGAGCGAGATGACCTGCCGGCCTGGAAACGCGGCCTGCGCCCCGATTGCCTGCGGCATGGCGTTCGCCATCGAGCCGTGCCAAAAAGAGCCGATCAGGCGGCGCTTGCCGTTCATGGCCAGATAGCGCGCTGCCCAAACGGTCGGCAGCCCGACGTCACAGGTGAATATCGCATCGTCCGCCGCAAGTTGGCTCACCACTCGGGCGATCTGCTGCGGATGAATGAGACGCCCGCCGGCGCGCCCCTGCGCGAGATCGTCGAGGTCCTTGCGCGCCTCCCGGTAGTGATCACGCGCCTCGTCCAGATGTGCCGTATCGGTCTTGTCCTCCAGAAGGGGCAGCAGCGCGTCGATCGTCGCCGCCACATCACCGACGAGCCCGAGCTCGATCGGCGCCCGGCGACCGAGATTCTGCGGCCGTATATCGACCTGCGCCATGCGCACACCGCTCTCAGGATAGAACTGCCGGTAAGGGAAATCAGTGCCCAGCATGAGCAGGGCGTCGCAATCTTTCATCGCGTAGTAGCCGGAGCTGAAACCGATCAGTCCTGTCATGCCGACGTCATACGGGTTGTCCCATTCCACATGTTCCTTGCCGCGCATGGCGTGCACCATGGGCGACTTCAGCTTTGCGCCCAGCGCCAGTAACGACGCGTGTGCGCCGGCACAGCCGGAGCCGCACAACAACGTGATCCGTCTGGAGGCGTTGAGCAAATCGGCCAGGCGTTCCAACTCGCTATCAGCCGGCCGCACCAGGGACCGGCCGGGCAAGACACCGCCGACTCGAGTCGCAGGCGCAGACACGGCGTCCTCGAGCGCCGTGTCGCCGGAGATCACGATGACGGCGACGCCACGCTGGCCCACGGCCGCTCGAATGGCCTCTTCCAGCACGCGCGGCATCTGGGCGGGCGAGGAGACGAGTTGGCAATAATGGCTGCACTCGCGGAACAGAATCTCAGGTTGCGTCTCTTGAAAGTAGCCCGAACCAATCTCCGGCGAAGGAACGTGGGCCGCAATGGCCAGTACCGGCACGCGACTGCGATGACAATCGAAGAGCCCGTTGATCAGATGCAGATTTCCGGGGCCACAGGAGCCGGCACACACCGCGAGCTTATCGGTGAGGTGTGCCTCCGCGCCGGCGGCGAAGGCGCCTGCCTCTTCGTTGCGCACATGCAGCCACCGGATGCGTTCCTGACGGCGCAGCGAATCCGTAATGCCGTTGAGGCTGTCGCCGACCACCCCATAGATGCGTTCGACGCCCACGGCCGCCAGAGTCTCCGCCATTTGATCCGCTACTGTTTTGGCCACTGCAGTCTCCTCGTGTGGGATGCGTATCTCGCAGCGCAAAAAAAACCGATGGCGTCGCGATATTGAAGGATGGCCCAGGAGTTAGCCTCCCGTAACTCGCGCTGTCAAGATTCTAGCGTCTACCCCCACCTGCGTGACCGCGTCCATCGCGCATTTCATTTCCTCTGAAATGGTCAATCTGATCGAGATGCTTGGAGGGCTCAGGACGATCGCCACGGTTCGGTAGCGGGCCGCCATAGCCACGGTGAACGTCGAAACGATTATCTACATGACCGCGAAAGTGATCGCCGCCATGAAACCACGGGCCGGCACCGATGAAGACACCGCCGTTGAACCATTCAGGGCCGTAGTAGCCGTAGGGAGCACAGGGATAGGGGGCAAAATCATAGTAGCCGTAGGGGCATCCGGGTTCGGCTCCGAAATCGATGTTGACCTGGGCTTGTGCTTTGGGAACCGTCGCCATGATGCCAACGGCAGCGACAGCCGCGGCGAGAGCGCAATTGAATCTGTTCATGAATCCTCCTCAGGACGTTTAAGGTCTCGTGAAGTCAATGTACGCAGGCCGAATTACGCATCGATTCCCGAAATCGGAATTCGAGTTTCAGCTGTAATTACCAGTGCGTTCGGTGCGGCGTGACGCGTGGTCGGGCCGCGCGCGATGCAGCCTCGTGAAATTCTTGCAATCGCCACTTGCCTTCACCCAGGAGTTCGAGCCCCCGGGTATGGACGCTCAGCAAACTGCTTCTATGACCGACGCTGATCAGCGTTGCGGTCGGCAGGGCCTCGCGCAGCAGCCGATACATCGCATGCTCCAACCCTTCGTCCATTGCGGAACTGGCTTCGTCCAAGAAGACTACCTGCGGACGGCTCAACAACACGCGGCCGATCGCCAATCGCTGCTGCTCGCCAAGCGACAATATCCGCGTCCAATCATCTTCCTCATCTAGGCGAGCCGGCAATTGCCCAAGGTGACATCGGCGCAGCATCGCCGCGGCCTGGTCATCGGTCTGCGGTGGAATGCGGGGATAGTACAAAGACGAGCGCAGAGTACCCAACGGCAAGTAGGGCTTTTGGGGAACGAATAGTGATTGCTGGTCGACCGGCCGAGCGATCGTGCCTTCAACGTAGGGCCATAGTCCCGCCATCGCGCGAAGTAAGGTGGTTTTCCCAATTCCCGATGGTCCGCGAATGAGCAGTGATGCCCCCGGCGGTAGTTCGAGGTTCAGATCTTCTACCAGAAGAACGTGGGCCGGAGTTCTGACCGTCAGCGACCTCACTTCGATTCGCTCCCCCGCGTGCTCAATCCGTACGCTGCCCAGCCGCTCGGCGGATTCCGTCAAATCAAGAAAGCCGGACAATCGGTTGACGACTGCTCGATAGCCGGCGAAATCGTCATAGGAGGTACGGAAAAACGACAGTGCGCTCTCAACCTGACCGAACGACTGCGCGGTCTGCATCACATCACCCAAGGTAATCTGCCTGCTGAGCAGACGCGGCGCTTGAACGATGAACGGAAAGACCACGGCGGCTTGGCTGACTGCAAAATTGAAGCCTTGAAACTTGATCGAGCGGAACAAGATCGCCCACATATTGCGGATCACCTTGCCGAAGCGCATGGCGAGGTTGCCGCGCTCCACCGCCTCCCCCCGGTAGAACGCTATGCTTTCACCGTATTCTCTCAGCCGAATCAAGGCGTAGCGAAAATTTGCGCTGAACTGTTCGTTCAAGAAATTCAGGCGGATCAGGGGCCGGCCGATCCGTACCGCGAATACCGTCGAGACGATGACGTACAGATAGACCAAGAACACCATCGCCCGCGGAATCTTCCAGCCGAACAACGCCAAGGATCCGGAAAGGCCCCAGAGAATGATGCTGAACGAAAACAGCGACACGACGGAATCCAAAAGCCCCATCGAAAGGGTCAATGAACCGTCGACGAAGCTCTCTACATCCTGTTGAATGCGCTGATCCGGATTGTCGACCCCGTCCGGCACGTACCGGCTGCGGTAATAGTTTTGCTTGCGGAGCCAACGCTCCATCAGTATGTCGGTCAACCAAATCCGCCATCGAATCAGGAAAGCCTGACGCAGGTAGAAGCTGAGCAGCGCGCGCACCACATATACGCTTGCCAGAATGGCGAACACCACCATCATGAACCAGAACGCCTTGCCGTCCAGCTTCTGCATGGCACTGTAAAAGCCGTTGTACCAGAACGAAGAAAGGATGCTCAGACGGACCGAAAACAGCGTCATGAGAACGATCAAGGCGAGCCAGGCCAGAGGTACCGTGCTGCGGGACGGGTTGAAGTATCCCCATGAAATGCGCCGGACCAAGCGTCCCCACTGGGTAAATTCCGCCAGAAGGCAAATAGTGAGGGTCAAACCCAGCGAGCTGATGACGAATGCCTCGCCCAGCCAAATCAGACTTCTCAGCAGTTGATCGTGCCAATCCATTATGGAGTCCTAATTCCGCGGTCGCGCCGACGAACAAAGGGTGTCCGTGCGGACCAAGGTACGGCTCCAATTTCTGTGCGCCTGATTACTCATCGATGCCCGGAATCGGCAAACGGATTTCAGCCGTAACTTCTGATCGGGCGGTGCGCGTGCGATCGGGCGGTTGCGGGTGCGAATACCCGAGGCGGCGCCGGCACCGCGCGTTGCCCCTAGGGGCGGTTGCGACCGGACTGATAGGCGGCCAGCGCTTCCTGTCGGGAGGCGGCCAGATCCACCATCGGGGCCGGATAGCCGCTGCGGGTCAGCAGCGATCCATCCTTCCACGGCTCATGCAGCAAAGCGAGCGGGGCGCCTGCAAGCTCGGGCAACCAGCGCCTGAGATAGACGCCGTCCGGATCGAACTTCTTTGCCTGGGTCACCGGATTGAATACCCGGAAATACGGCGCAGCGTCGGCCCCGCAGCCGGCGACCCATTGCCAACCCAGCGTGTTGTTGGCCAGGTCGGCATCCACGAGGGTGTCCCAAAACCAGCGCGCGCCATGGAGCCAGTGCTGACGCAAGTTCTTGGTCAGGAAGCTGGCGACGACCATGCGGACGCGATTGTGCATCCAGCCGGTGTGCCACAGTTCGCGCATGCCGGCATCGATCAGCGGAATGCCGGTGCGGCCCTGCTGCCAGCGCGCCAGCTGGGCGCCGTCGAACGGCGCCCACTTGAAATCGGCGAAGCGCGGATTGAAATTCTCGGTGGGTGTCGTCGGGAAGTGGAACAGCAGGTGGTGGGCGAACTCGCGCCACCCCAGTTCGCGCAGATAGGGTTCGATGTTCGGCCGCCGCGTTGCATCCGCGCGCTGCGCCCGACGCTCGAGTTCAAAATGGATTTGCTGCGGTGAAATCTCGCCGAAATGCAGATGTGCCGAGAGCCGCGAGGTGCCGTGGCGTGCCGGCAGATCGCGGGACTGCGCGTAGTGATCGATTGCATCGTCGCAAAAAATCTCCAGCATCTCCCTGGCGCCAGCCTCGCCCGGGCGCCAGGTATCAGCCAAGCCACTATCCCAGCGGATGCGCGGCAATAGGGCGAGTGCCGACAACGAAAGCCCGCCAGCGAGTGGGCGCCAGCTCGGCAGGACGGGTTCCGGTAGCGGCTCGACCGCATGGAGCTGCGGCCGCAGCTTGCGCCAGAAGGGCGTAAACACCTTGTACGGCCCGTTCTCCACCGTGGCTATCTGCCATGGCTCCGACCACAGTGCGGAGTTCAGGCTGTGCACTTCGATACCCTGTTCACGCAGTCCGCTCTTGATGCGTGCATCACCGGCGATCGAGGCCGGCTCGTACCGCCGGTTCCAGTACACCGCCGTGGCCCCGCTGTGCTGGATCAGCTCGCGCAATACTTCCAGCGTGTCACCCCGGCGCAGGTGCAACTCGGCCTGCTGAGCGCGCAGCCGAGTGTCCAGCGCCGCCAGCGAATGGTGCAGCCACCAACGGCTGGCGGAACCGGCCGCCCATTCATCGCCCTCGTTCGGCTCGTGAATGAAGACCGGCCACACTCGGGCATGATGCGCGCATGCCGCGCTCAGCGCCGGATTGTCGGCCAAGCGCAGATCGCGCCGGAACAGAACCAAGGCGGCGCACATATCAGTGTAGTCCGCTACACATTTTGTCCGGCAATGACGAGGAGGCGTCGATCTCGGCCGGTGTTAAGCGGACCGAGAAAGAACGACGTGCGTAGCCGTCGGTGCGGAAACATGCTCTGTGACACGCGCAGTCGCGAAACGCCGCTCGTGGAAGGAGGAGCGGCGATCGCCGCCAGGCTAAAGTCAGCCGATCGCGCTCCTCCGTAATCGCCTATTGCTTGTCGAACACTGTGACGTTTTCGGTCTTCTCGCCCTTCGCGTTGGTCATCTTGAGAGTTGATGTAAGCGTTTTGCCGTCCTTGGAAACCGTTCGGCGGGTGGTACCTACGGCTTTGCCGCCCATCTTCAATGTGAACTCGGCCGTGTTGCTGTCGAGTTGCTTGGCCGACAGGCTATCGTAAGCAGCGGCTCCGGTCACCGGATAGTCCGTGCCGTCCAGCTTGTATGTCGTCTGGGATTTGGCCTCCTTGCCGTCGGCACCCATGGTCGTCATATTGAGCGTTATGCCTTGTGCGGACTGCGAATAGATGCGCGTCTGACTTTTCAAAGCCGGGCCGGCACTGAAGGTGGACTTCGCCGCATTCAGCTTCCAGGTGCCCACCACAGGATCAGCAGCGGTTCCCGCCGCGATCGCGCCGCTGCCGATCATTAAAAGTGTCCCGAGGAATATGCTTGTTAGAATCCTTGTCATGATTGTTCCTTGAGGTAAATGGCTTATTTATCGATCTTCTTGGCACGGCCACGCACGCACGCCGACCGTACGCAGTCCAAGCATGAGCGCGTCAGCTTATGTGTACAAGGTAAGCGTGAAGACTCGATTGATCCCGTAGAACAAACACCCAGGGTTACCCAACTCAGTTGAGAGCGAGACGTGCCTGTAACCACGAATGATGGGTGGCGCTGTTTGATTGGATCTATGAGTTATTCGGGTTCGGCTACAAGCGATGGAGTGAGTAATATTTCAATGTTACTTTGATATAAATCAATATATTACAGGATATTAATAGAATACATATCACCTCCAGAATTCATGCCTGGTGACCCGAGGTTCGGCCGCGGTAGTCCTAAAACTTGTCCAGGTGGGGCCGGTCCGGCGTTACGGATATCCTGCGCTCGATTGTCATACTATGGATCGCGAGGGGCAAATCGACTCTTTCCTATGATTGACGATCAGGCACTCAAGGAATGGTTCTGTCGGGAGGTGTTGCCGCTCGAACGGGCCCTGTCGGCATTCATCCGCCGGAATTGGCGGGATGCAGCCGATGTCGTCGATCTTCGTCAAGACATATATGAGCGAGTGCTATTGGGAGCGCGGCACGGTCTGCCCGCCCAAGCTGGGCAGTTCGTCTATACCGTCGCTCGCAATCATCTAATCAATCGTGCCAAACGCGCGCGAATCGTGTCGTTCGACGTCGTCGCCGATCTGGACGCGATCTCCGGGAACGATGTGCTGGATCCCGAGCGCCAGCTCCTGGCTCGCGAGGAGTTACGCCGTATTCAAGTGGGCCTGGAACAATTGCCGCCGCGATGCAGGGAAGTCGTCCTACTTCGCAAAATCCGCGGCCTATCGACGCGCGAGACGGCGAATGAACTCGGCATCGGCGTCGACACGGTCGAAAAACAAATGACGCTCGGCATGCGCGCGCTCGCCAATTTCATGTTGGGCGGCTCTGCCAAAGTGCAGCGTTCGCGCGTACCCGGGCTGTTGGCGCGGAGGCCCGCTCGATGACTCGCGCACAGGAAACCGAGGCAGAGGCCGCCAAGTGGCTGACACGACGCGAGCAGCCCGAATGGTCGCAGGCCGACCAAGCTGCATTAGATCGCTGGCTGGATGAATCCATGGCGCACAAGGCCGCCTTTTGGAGGCTGGAGCATACCTGGCAGATGGCCGACCGCATCGGCGCGCTTTCCACGCAAGATATCGCAGTTCGCCCACGGCGCAGGCGCTCGCCTTTTAAGTGGTGGCAAGCGGGCGCGTTGGCGGCCTCGCTGTTGCTGGCCGTCGCTGTGGTTGGCCTCCGTTCCCGGCCGGCGTTGTCTCCGCAGCCGAGCGTCAACACCTTCGATACGGGCATTGGTGGCCATCGGATCGTTCCGCTGGCGGACGGCAGCCGAATCGAGCTCAACACGGCAACCGTCCTGCGAACGCTGATGTCGAGAAGGCGCCGCGATGTCTGGCTGGATCGAGGCGAGGCTTATTTCGAGGTGGCTCATATCGAGGGCAGCACCTTCGTCGTCCACGCAGGCCCGCGCATGATCACCGTGGTCGGGACCCAATTCTCGGTGCGGCGAGACGACGATAAGGTAACGGTTGCCGTCGTCACGGGCAGGGTACGCGTAGAAGACACCATGCCAGGCGCGTCGAGCGCGTCGATAACGGTGACCGCGGGCGATGTTGCCATCGGCTTGGGCTCGTCGACGATGGTGGTCTCCAAGCCGGTCGCGGCAGTTGAAGAAAAGCTCACCTGGCGCGATGGTCGCCTGGTTTTCGACGGAACTTCTCTGGCGGAGGTTGCAGACGACTTCAATCGCTACAACCATCAGCAGTTGCTGATCTCCGATCCGGCGGTCGCGGCCATTCGAATCAGCGGCACGTTCAAAGCATCGAACGTCGAGGCCTTCGTACGGCTGCTCAAAGAGGCCTATGGTCTCAAGGTGGAATTGACGGCCGACGGGAAGCTAAAAATATCGACATAGTTTGTGATGGCTTTTGCCTTGTTTTGCCAGGCGCCTTTGGGCGGCAACAAGGGCGGCAACAAAAATGATTGGAGATCGGGGGAACAAGAATGACCAGATGCTCCGCGGCGGCAATCGTTGCCGCCGCTGTCTGCGTTATTGCGATCGTCGCGCCCGCGCAGGCGCAGAGTCAGCGTTTTCAAATCGACTCAGGCGGTCTGGGACAGGCGCTTGACGCTTACATCCACCAGAGCGGTCGCCAGCTCATCTATCGCGTGGATGACGTTCGCGGCGTTCATAGTCCCGGCGTGGAAGGCGAGATGCCGGCAGATGACGCGCTGGCAGCGCTGTTGTCGGGAACCGGCTTCTCGAGCCGAACCGACCCGTCGGGTGCGCTGGCCATCGTCCGCAACGACCGTCCGCTCGGAGACGACCGTCCACTGAGCGAGATTGTGGTGACGGCGACCGCGGGCGGACAAGGTATCGAGCGCCAGAAGGTGTCTTTTGCGACGACCACGCTCAGCAGCGACGACATTCACCGGCTCGCGCCGCTGAATACCGCGGGGCTGCTGCAGGGCATTCCCGGTGTAACCGTGGCTTCGACCGGCGGCGAACAAGGCAACAATATTTTCGTGCGGGGCTTTCCCAGCAGCGGTGACGCACCGTACGTCACGTTCCAACTGGCGGGATCGGCGGTTTACGATCCGCCGACAGTTGCTTGGTTCGGCAACGCCGACGTGATCCGCATCGACGAGATGATTGACCATGTCGAGACGGTCCGCGGCGGCCCGGCACAGGTGCTGTCCAACGGCCAGGTCGGCCTCACCGTCAACATACTCCCCAAGACGGGAACAGACGTCTTTCACGGCGTGGGTGAGATCGGCATCACCGACTACGGCAAGAGACGTTTCGACGGACAAGTCTCCGGCCCGATTAGCGACAACACCTTCTTCTCGATCGGCGGCTTCTATCAGAACGGCGATAACGTGCGCCGACTACACTTCGCCTCGGAGGTCGGTGGACAGCTCTCCGCCAACATCTTGCACAAGTTCGATCGGGGAAGCGTTCTCATCTGGGGCCGCATCCTAGATGCAAACAACACGTGGGATCTTCCAATTCCGATCGAAGTCGACAATGGCGCCGTGAAACAGTTTCCGGGCTTCAATATTCACACGGGTGCCATCGGCAGTCCTCAAGAGCGTGAGCTCACGCTGCGCAACGGGGACGCCTTTCGTTTCGATCAAGGGCGTGGGACCGACATCAGAAATGGCGGCTTCAATTTCAACTATGAATTGAGCGATACCCTCAGCGTACAGGAGAAGGCGAGCTATCTCGAGGGCACCGTCTTCACCAACGCACTTTTCCCCAACGCGCCGGTCTCTGCGGCGACGTTTTCCGCCGCGCAAGGCGGCACCTTTGGATCGCTCACGAATGTCGCGACCGGCGCGGCACTTCCCGCCTCGACATGGGTGATGCAGGTCGGCGCCTGGATCGCCGACAAGCAGGTCAAGAACATCAACAACGATCTGAGTTTCACCGTGCACACCGGCGACAACAAACTAACCCTAGGCTATTATTTTGCCTCCTTCTCATCGCGCGACTATTGGAATCTGGGAAACAACCTGCTGCTTCAGGCGGTGAACAACGGGCCGATCCTGGATCTGACTCTCGCCGATGGAACTAAGGTGACCGGGGCAGATAACTTCATGACCGGCAGCACGACTCTGCGAGCCGAGAATTATCAGGGCACCGACGATGCCGGCTTCGTGTCCGATGAGTGGCAGGCCACATCCAAACTCCGTGTGGATGCGGGCGCGCGCCTCCAGTACCACAATATCGAAGGCTCCTACCGGAACACGTCGACGGATGCAAACGGCACTGCGATCTTCCTCGATACCTACACCGCGCAACGTGCCAACACGCACAAGATTGCGGCGACCGCCGGTGCCGATTATGAGCTCACCTCCGAACTCGGGCTGTGGAGCCGCTACAGCCGCGGCAACATTTTCCCGCAATTCGACACCGTCCAAAG
>DASYFQ010000108.1:0-41335 GCA_036498345.1 Steroidobacteraceae bacterium | reverse complement strand
GAAAAGACACGAAGCTTGTTGGCCGAATATGCGAAGCATGGAGTGCGCTGCGACTACTTTCCCATCGACGTCGATACGGAGACCTTGTCGGAATCGATGCGGGTATTGGTTTCGGCCTTCCCCTTGCTTCATGTTCATTGTCTGGGCACCACGTATCTCGAGGGTCTGCAAGCACTGCCACCCTGCCCTGGAGCAAGATTGTTCATGTTCTTGGGTAGTTCTCTCGGAAATATGGAACGGCAGGAGATCGACGACCTGCTCTCGGAACTGTTCGACAGCGGCACTAACGGAGACTATTTTTTGCTCGGCGCCGACTTGGACAAGGATCCGTCCATTATTGATAGGGCATACAACGATTCGGCAGGATATGGCGCGCGTTCCACACTCAATATGCTCGATCACCTCAACCGCCGCTACGGCGGAAATTTCGTCATGGATAATTTCCGATATCGATCGCACTATGATTCTCGCATGAGAAAGAACGAGGTCCACATAGAGAGCCTGGTGGATCAGATCGTGGCGCTCGACGTACTGGGTATCACGATAGCGTTCAGCGCGGGCGAATTGATCCATGCGGAGATCATGTGGAAGTTCGATCCCGAAGAGCTCGGAGCGATATTGGACCGCGCGGGCTTTTCAATGGTGCGTCGATGGATTGAACCCATCTACCGGTACGGTCTTTTCTTGCTGCGCCACAAGTAATGCACTCTTCGCCTCAAGTGCGCCGTTTACCTCGGGAAATCATTCACCTGAACTTGCGCGGACGGCGGCCGCACGCGCTCGTGCAGGATGAGGGGGATTGGCACGCACTCTCCGCCATAGCCGAGCGCATGCTCTTCTGGTGCGGCGGATCAATTCACGGGTGCCGGTGCGACGCACATGAACTCCGCTTCGCCGTAGAGATGGGACATGCGTCGGTAGGTGCAATGGCTCATCACATCTCCGGTAGCTATGCCATCCATCTTCGACGGCGTCGCGGATGGGCCGGCAAGATTTTCAACCGCTATGTCGCTATCCCGATCGACGCCGAACTATTCCTGGATGACTTGGTGCTTTGGCTGCATCGCCCGCGACCGGATAACTGTTGGACCGCGGACTCGGCATACCTCATTCCCAACTCATCGTCTTGGATTACGACCGACCGCGTGCTGGCCGCATTGAGCCCGGTGGGCGCAGGCAGATCGGCGTACATTCGCCGGAAGGGGCAACCCATGGCCCCGGAAGTCATGACAATCTTGACCGGCCACACCGCGCGCCGACCGCGGCAGGTATCGGACGATGTACCTGGAGGACGTCCGGCATGGCGCCGGGAAGCTCCGGAACGGCCAAGCGTCGCAAAAATCGCCCAGTTCGTCGCCCAATACAGCCACCTCGCATACGATGACATGTGTTCCGCCTCCCGCAAGCGGGCGGTGAGCCGGGCCAAAGTCATCGCCGCCGTGCTATGCACGCGAAACGGCGCATCAGTGGCAGCAGTGGCGCGCCTATTCGGGCGCAGTCGATCGACTTTGATCGAGCAGGCTGAACACTATCGCGAGACTCAGCCGCAACTCTTCGCTCATGCCGAGCAGGCGCTCGAAGCGCAGCTGGAGCGGGAACGCGGTCGGCATGGCAATCAATCGGTTCGTCTAGGCCAACCTCATTTCGACCGTCAACGGACGTGGGCCGCCGGCGGCGTGGCAGTGCATACCGACGAAATCGGAGACGGCATAGCCTTCCTCGGAAATCGTTAGATCGGCACTTTCCTTGATTTTGTCGCGCAGTAGGCGTTGCTGCAGCACGAGGGAATCCAAGCTATTGATCGACTGCCTGACCATTTCGCGCGCTACCTCCGCTACATCAGGGTAGTACGGTCCGTCGACGGAATCGGTTTCGTATTCCATTGAGATCGCCAAACATCCAAGCACCGATTCGGCCTTGGACAGGTTGCCGCGCTCAATCTCGATCGCTTCGTGCAAACCCTCGGGAACAGGGACGCCATAGACGTGCTTCTCGGAGCGAGTCTTGTTGTTTCGATCCCGCCGGGTCCTAGACGCCGCTCGCCGCATAGTCATGGTCACACCTCGCGCTTCGAATCCAATGAAAGCCTAAAAGCCGTACAGTAGTGTACCTGTATATATACCCAGTTTCACGTTTTTTTGAGGATTTTTCGGCCGGCGGCCTGATGTCGGAGGACTCTCATAAGCATTTGAAAAATCAGAACTATTGTTCTACGACGCGTTTAACCTGACCCCACTTGCACCCGGTTTCGGCCCAGCGCCTTGGCGCGGTACAGCGCCGCATCAGCGTCGGCCAATAATCGGTCGGCAACCGCCTTCAAGTCGGTTTCATGGCGTCCCGGCGCAATGGATGCAACGCCGACCGAGACGGTCAAACTGCGTTCGATATGCTCGGTAAGAGCAAAGGGCACGGCCGCGATGACTTCGCGTATGCGTTCGGCCAACTTCGCGGCTTCGGCCGCGCTAGCCTCCGGCAATAGAATCGCCAATTCATCGCCACCGAATCGCGCGGCCGTATCCATGCTGCGAATTTGGGCTTCGACGCGATGCGCGATCTCTTTGAGTGCATTGTCCCCCGCCAGGTGTCCGTAACCGTCGTTGATGCTCTTGAACCGGTCGATATCGATCATCAGGCAGGCGATGGCGCCGCCGCGCCGTTGCGCGCGCGCCAGCTCTTCTTTGAGTCGCTGCTGCAAATAGCGTCGATTGTGCCAACCCGTCAGGAAATCGGTGATGCCGGCGCGCAGCAGGCGCGCGCGATTGACCGCATTCTCGATGCACACGGCGGCGACCGCGCCCAAGTGCGCCAGAAAATCCGTTCCATGATGGCGCGTGAAGCGCGTCGGCTCGCGGCTGCCGAAACACAATGCGCCGGTTGCGAGGTCCTTGCGGGGGAGCGGTACCAGTGCGGCGCTCTTGAGATTCGACGTGCCGGGGAACAGGAGATAGTGATCGGCTCCCACATAGGGACCGAGCCACGGCTTGTTCAGCACGGCCAATTGCGGCGCGAGGCCGATCAGCGAATCAACGAAGAAGATCTGCTTGAATTCCTCAGGTCGATCGCCGCCGGCGAGCAACAAATGCCGAACCTCGTGTTGCGGATCGAGCAGCACGACGCTGACGGCGTCGAGCGAATAGGACTCGCGCAAACCGTCGACCATGGCGTGCAACAGCTGCGCCAAGGTGTCGGCCCGTAGCAGCGTCAATTCGCGGGCCTGGGTACGCTTCAAGATGGTCTCGTTGTTGGCGGCCTCCGCGGTCAATTCCTTGAGGCGCTTTTTGAGTTCTTCGTTCTCCTCCGTCAGCTCACTCATGTCCGACTCCCCAACGCCGCGGTCAGCCCGCACGGGCGGCAGCGCGCACATCCAAGTACGCCCGACCGCGATTCATGATGGCGCTGAATTCCTCCGAATTTCCCGCCTTGACCGTGGCGACCAGACGCTCCACTGCCTGCTGTAGGGCAAGCAGTGACTCGCCGCCGTAGTCGTTCAAGCTTTGGATTTCGAAATACAGCTCGGGACTCTCTGCGGCGACTCGGCTCGCCACTTCGAGCTGTGCATCGAACGTGGTGCTCGACAGCATTGCCAATCGGGGCGCCGCCTCGCCGCTGTCGGCCAGCGCGGTGAAGAAGGCGATGTTGAGCGCATGCGACAAGCCCAATACATAGGCAATCAAGCGATCATGCTCGTCCAGGCCCATGACGACACGCTCCGCCATCGTTGGGGCAAACAGCTCCTGCGCTTGCTGCAGCGCGTCAGCGTTGCCCAAGTCGATGAAGATCACGTGCCGGCCCGACAGCAATTCCGTGTCAGGTCCGAACATGGGGTGCAGCGACGTGACGCGGCAACCGGCTTTGACCAACGCGTCGAGTCCGGCGCGCAGCGGCGTCTTGAGCGAACCCAAATCGAAAATCAAACCGCGCGGCGCACGCTGTGCCAGCAACTCCAGCAGTCGGGTCGTCGCGCTCAAGGGTGTGGCCAGCACGATCAAGTCGAAGTCCAGGGGATCGTTCTCCCAGTGGGCGACCGTATCGAACCCCGGCAGGCCCCCCATGGGGTCGGCGATGGCGACCCGGAAACCCTGCGATGCCAGAAATTCCGCGAACCACCCGCCCATCTTCCCGTGACCGCCGATCACCAACGCACGTTTGCCGGTGCCGTGCGCCTGGGCGGCAACCCGCGCCTGTTCCTGCGTCGCCAGCGACGACTGTATCAATTGCCGAAGCAGCGATTCGACCAGATCCGGCGACACATCCAAACGCGCGGCGGCGCTTCGGCCCCGCAAGATGACCTCGCGCTCGCGTCCGAAATCCCGGGTCCCGCGTCCGGTGGCCCGCTTGACGGTCGCCACTTGTTCGCTCAATGCTTGACGGCGCGCCACCAATTCCACCAGTTGGCCGTCGAGATCGGTCAGTTCGGTCCGCAATTCATCGAGATTCATGTCGAAAAAGTCCCCTAGTTTTTGCGGTTCCCGTTTTACTGACCGCCCACGGCTACCGCAAGGGCGATGGCACAGCTACCATTCTCTTATGGTCAGCAGCATAAAGACACATTGGACCGAAACCCTGCCCGACCCATTGCCGGGGAATCCCCTGATCATTGCGGCACAATGGCTGGCGCAGGCCCAGGCGGATGCCGCCCAACCCAATCCCAATTCCATGGTATTGGCCACGGTGGACGGTCGCGGTTACCCGTCAGCGCGAGTCGTCCTCTGCAAGGAGATCGACGCGCAACGCGGCTGCATCCTTTTCTACACCAACTATCAGTCGCGCAAGGGGCGGGAACTCGAGGCCAACCGCAGGACGGCCGTGGTATTTCATTGGGATCACCGTCACCGCCAGGTGCGCGCCGAGGGCGAAGTCGAACCCCTCTCGGACGCCGAGAACGACGCATATTTTCACACCCGTCCATGGCAGAGCCGGCTTGGCGCGTGGGCCAGCGATCAAAGCCAACCTGTGGAATCGCGGCAGGCGCTCGAGCGCGGCGTCGCTGCGATGGCACGCCGATTTTCGATTCCTTACGAAGGCCCCGGCACTGCGGAACCCGACAATGTCACCGTGGAAGTACCGCGGCCGCCTCATTGGGGCGGATATCGTCTATGGGCGGACGCCGTGGAACTCTGGGTGGAAGGCGAATTCCGCATTCACGACCGCGCACGGTGGACGCGACCCCTGCCCGATCGGCAGAGCGCCGGCTCCCTCGCGCCCTGGGCGGTGACGCGATTGCAGCCCTGAGCGCTCGGAGCGTCAGCGAATAACGTCGATGTCGCGAAGGGATTTCACGGCCCAGTCCAGAAAGGCACGCACCTTCGGCGCCACGTGGCTGCGGCTCAAAGTGACGAGTTGCACCGGCAGCGGCGCCGGTTCGAAGTCCTGCAGTAGCCGCACCAGGACTCCGGCGGCCAATTCGTCCGTCACCTGATACGAGAGTACGCGCGCAATGCCCCTTCCGGCTTGTGCAACCTGAATCTGCGCCTCGACATCATCAACGAGGAGCCGCGGCGAAAGCCGCACCGTTGCACCTCGCTGTGATGGGCCGAAGCGCCACTCTCGCGCCGGTGAACGCGCCATGCCGAAAATCGTGTCGTGTGCCGCCAGATCCGAAGGCGTTCGAGGCGCGCCTCGCCGCGCGAGATATGCGGGACTTGCCACGACGACTCGCCGCACACTCCCTACGTGCCGGGCAACCAAGCTTGAATCGGCGAGCGGACCGATGCGGACGGCGAGATCGAGCCCCTCCTCGATGAGATCAACATTGCGGTCATTGAGCGATAGTTCGACCCGCACGTCCGGATACTCGTTGAGAAATGCCGACACAATCGGCGCCACATGGCGGCGGCCAAACTGTACCGGTGCGGTGATACGCAGCACGCCACGGATCGGCGCCTGCGAAGCGCCGACCAACACCGCGTCGTAGTCGGCAAGCAATGCGCGCGCCCGTTCAGCCAGCGCGCTGCCGGCTTCGGTCGGCGCCAGTCGCCGGGTGGTCCGGTCAACCAGGCGCAAGCCCATGCGATCCTCCAGCGAACTGAGCGCGCGCGTGACGGCGGGCGGCGACCGCCGCAGACGCCGCGCAGCGCTCACCAAACTGCCGGCTTCGACGATTGCCATGAAGATCGCCAACTCATCCAGGCGGTCCATAGATTATTCCAATCTGTGGAATTATTACTTTCCAAAATGCCACCTTTCATACATTGATTGCAATAGTAGAGTGAGACTCGCGATCGCAAGCAACGGAGGAAACCGGCATGTCCACTCCTGAAATCATTCTTCACGGCACGGAATTATCGGGGCACACCCACCGAGTGGAACTGCTGCTGCGGATGATCGGGCTGCCTTATCGATACGTGGTGGCCTCGGCCGCGGTCCGCAGCACAGCGGAATTCCACCAGCTGAACCCACTGCGCCAGATTCCCGTATTGCAGGACGGAAATCTGACGCTCGCGGACAGCAATGCCATCCTGGTCTATCTCGCCAAACGCTATGCGCGGGCCGGCCAATGGCTGCCGGAAGAGCCGGTCGCCGCCGCGCAGGTTCAGCGCTGGCTGTCCATCGCCGCGGGAGAAGTGATGTACGGTCCGGCGATTGCGCGCATGGTGGCCCAGTGGAGTTTTCCGGGTGATCTCGCTCGTGCAAAGCAGATCGCCGCCGTGCTCCTGCGGTTCATGAATGACCATTTGAAGACCCGTCATTTTCTCGCAGCGGAGCACGCCACCATCGCCGACCTTGCGTGCTATTCCTATGTCGCGCATGCGCCCGAAGGCGGCATTCCGCTGGGCGAGTACGCGTCCGTGCTCGCCTGGCTGCGCCGCGTTGAAGCCTTGCCGAAGTTCAAGCCCATCCCACCGTCGCCGATACCAGCAGCCACGTGAGGCGGGCACGCAGCCATGGGTGATTCTCCCTTCAACCCCGATGAGTTAGCCGCGCAAGCTTTGGCGGGCGGTGGGCCCCGCGGCGGCAGCGGCATCCGGGATTTCATGCCGGAGCAACACCGGCACTTCTTCGCTCAGCTGCCTTATCTCTTCATCGGCGCCATCGACGCGGCCGGTTGGCCGCTCTCGACCCTGCTGACAGGGCACCCGGGCTTTGTACAGTCGCCGGACTCCGTGACGCTGCATATCGCGGCTCTGCCGGATGCCGGTGATCCCGCGGACGCGGCGCTCGCGCCGGCTCGCGACATCGGCATTCTCGGTATCGATTTCTCGACGCGACGGCGCAACCGGGCCAACGGCCGCATATTGAGGCGCGAGCCAGGCGGCATCCGTGTCGCCGTCGACCAAAGCTTCGGGAATTGTCCGCAATATATTCAGCAGCGCACCGTCGCACCGACCCGGGTCGAACCAGCAGAAGGCGGTTCGACTCCGGTCGAATCCTTCGATCATCTGGATGAAGCGGCGCACGACGCCATCGCACGGGCCGACACGTTCTTCGTCGCGAGCCGCTCACGCGCCGGCAACGGCGCGGCCTATGGAGCGGACATCTCGCATCGCGGCGGCCGGCCGGGTTTCGTCCGCGTCGACGGGGAAATGCTCACGATTCCCGACTTTCGCGGCAATCACTATTTCAACACGCTCGGCAATCTGATCGCCGAACCGCGCGCTTCATTGCTGTTTGTCGACTTCGAGACCGGCGACCTGCTGCAACTTCAGGGAACCGCGCAAGTCGATTGGAATGGCGCAGTGGCGCAGCAGTTTTCCGGCGCCGAGCGGCTGTGGCGTTTCCATGTCGCGCGCGGCTGGCGACGCAAGGCCACTTGGCCGCTCCATTGGACATTGGTGGGATACGCTCGTACCACGTTGCAAACAGGTCTTTGGCATGGCGGGCGCAGCGTCGCGGGCGCAGTGCCATTCGAGACAAAAAATCCCAGCCCCCGCTGGCCGCTGTTCCCGCCGCTGCCTTACCGGTAGCGTCCCATCAGCTTGTCGAGCGCGGCGCGGCCCGGGGAGAGCTTTTCGAACGGGATGCTGTTCAGCGGGGCTTCGGCGGTCCGATTGAGATTGTGGAACTCGGTCGAGTCCGTCTCATTGATGTGGATGAGGCCGGTCACGTATTCGTTATGTTTGAGCTTGGTCTCGATGTAGTTGTAGGCGGCGGTTCGATCCGTGGGGTCGTAAGTCGGGTCGAGCTTTCGCAATACGACGCGGCTGCCGTCGTGCAGACTCACGGGAATCGACTCGCCCTCTGCATAATCCACCGCAATCTCCTGCGCTCGCGGGACGAAATCCGTTTCGACCGCTGCATGGTAATGCTCGCGCGTGAAGGTATAGCTCTTGGTCGAGCCCTCATGATCGTTGAAGGTCACGCAGGGCGAGAGCACATCGATCAAGGCGAACCCGTTGTGGCGCAACCCGGCCTGAATGAGCGGAACGAGCTGGGCCTTGTCGCCGGAGAAGCCGCGCGCCACGAAGGTCGCGCCCAAGGTCAGCGCCAGCAGGACCGGGTCGATGGGCGGCGATGAATTGACGTCGCCGCGCTTCGCCTTGGTGCCGATGTCGGCCGAGGCCGAGAATTGGCCCTTGGTCAAACCGTACACGCCATTGTTTTCGATCAGATACAACATGTTTACGTTGCGGCGGATCGCATGCACCAATTGACCGATGCCGATGGAGAGCGAATCGCCGTCGCCCGATACACCGACGTAGGTGAGCCGCCGATTCGCGGCATTCGCCCCGCTCGCGATCGAGGGCATGCGCCCGTGCACCGAGTTGAACCCATGCGATCCGCCCACGAAATACGCCGTGGTCTTCGACGAACAGCCGATGCCGGACAGCTTCACCAGCTGTTCGGGACGCAGCGAAAGACCCCAGCACGCTTCGATGATGGATGCCGTCACCGAATCGTGGCCGCATCCGGCGCACAAAGTCGACATGCTGCCCTCATATTGGCGGCGGGTCATTCCCAGCGTGTTGGTCGGAAGCGAAGGATGCGCGACTTTGGGTTTGTTGATGTATGACATGAGGGGGACTCTTTATGATCCTAGCGCGGGACCGCCGTCAGGCGCGGCGCCTCGGCGAGCTTTGCTCGAATACCATTGACGATGGGGTCGGCCGACATCGGGAATCCGCTGTAGCTCAAGATGGAGTAGAGCTTCGACTTCTCCACCGCGGTCTCGAGCGTCAGCAGCGACTTCAATTGTGCATCGCGATTTTGCTCAACGACGAAAATGGTCGAATGCGATTTCAGGAACGCTTCGACGTCGCTATTGAACGGGAACGCCTTGACGCGCAGATAGTCCACGCCGATTTTCTGGCGCCCGAGGACGTCGAGTGCTTCGCGGACCGCGCCGTCGCAGCTGCCGAGGCTCACGATCCCGACGTCGTTCCCGCCCGTGCCGATCATCACGGGTTTAGGCAGGTATTTCGGCGCATTCACGAATTTTCGCTTCAGTCGATCGAGAACGACCTGATACTCGGTCGAATCCTCGGTATATCCGCCGTATTGATTATGGCCGGAGCCGCGCGTGAAGTAGGCGCCCTTGGAGCTCGTTCCCGGCAGCGTGCGATAGGTGATCGCATCGTCGTCTCGATCCACGTAGCGATAGAATTTTTCCAGACCCGCGAGTTCTTCCGGCGACAGGATCTTGCCTCGATCCGGCCGATAGGCGTCGTCCCATTGAAGATCCGGGCACATCCAATCGTTCATGCCGATATCGAGATCGGAGAGTACGAAAACCGGGGTCTGCAGACGTTCGGCGATATCGAAGGCCTGCACCGCCAGATAAAAGCATTCCTCGGGATTGGCGGGGAACAGCAGTACATGCCGCGTATCGCCGTGCGACGCATAGGCGCACAGCATGAGGTCCGACTGCTGCGTGCGCGTCGGCATGCCGGTGGATGGCCCCACGCGCTGCACGTCGAAAATGACGCACGGCACCTCGGCGTAGTACGCCAAACCTACGAATTCATTCATCAAGGAAATGCCAGGTCCGCTGGTCGGCGTGAAGGCGCGCGCACCGTTCCACGATGCACCGAGCACCATTCCGACGGCGGCCAATTCGTCCTCGGCTTGCAGCACGGCAAAGTTGCGCTCACCCGTCTGGGGATCGACGCGGTAGCGTTCGCAAAACCCTTTGAATGCATCCATCAGTGAGGTCGAGGGGGTGATGGGATACCAGGCACCGACGGTTGCGCCCGCGTACACGCAGCCCAACCCAGCGGCCGTGTTGCCGTCGATCATGATGTGGCCGCGGGTCTTATCCATGTGCTCGACCCGCAGCGGCAGCGGCGATGTCAGATGCTGCTTGACGTAGTCATAGCCCAGGCGCAGAGCCTTGGTGTTCGAATCGAGTAGTTTCGGCTTCTTACCATAGCTCTCGCTCAATAAACCGCTGATCACCTCGAGATCGATGTCGATCAAGGCGGCGAGCACACCGGCATAGGCAATGTTCTTCAAGAGGATACGGTTGCGCACGCCCTCGAAATTCTCGTTGACCAGCTTTGCCAGCGGCACTTCGATCACCGTGATATCGCCGCGCTGCAAGAGCGAGCTGCGCGGCCACGTCGAGTCGTAAATCAGGTAGCCGCCGGAGACGAGCTCGCGCACATCGCGCGAATAGGTTTCCGCGTTCATCGCCACGATGATGTCGACGTGGCTGGCGCGGGCGGCATAGGCGTCGCGGGTCACGCGGATTTCATACCAGGTGGGCAATCCCTGGATATTCGACGGAAAATAATTCTTCCCGGTGACCGGCACTCCCATGCGAAAAATCGCTTTCATGACCAGCGAGTTGGCGCTGGCCGACCCGGTGCCATTGACATTGGCGAACTTCACCACGAAATCGTTCACACGATTGGGATGGGCAATCACGCTGGGCATGATGCGGTGACCTCCTCATCGATCGCCTGCGGAATGCGAATCGTCGACTTTTGCATGTCCCAGGCGGCCGTCGGACAGCGCTCCGCGCACAAACCGCAATGCACACAGACGTCCTCGTCCTTGACCATGACCCGCGCCGTTTGCGGCAGCGGCGCCGAGACATACAGCGCCTGCGCGTGATTGATGGCCGGGGCCGTCAGCCGGGCGCGCAACTCGGCCTCCGTGCCGTTCGCAGTGATGGTAAGGCAATCGACCGGGCAAATGTCGATGCAGGCATCGCACTCGATGCACAGCTTCGCCGCGAACACCGTCTGGATGTCGCAATTCAAGCAGCGCTGAACCTCGAGAGCCGCCTCTTCGGCGGTAAATCCGAGTTCCACCTCGATATTGATTTTCTTGAAGCGCTCGACGAGTCCCACATGCGGCACCAGACGCCGCTCCACGCCGTTGTACTCGTTCTTGTACGCCCATTCGTGCATGCCCATCTTGCGGCTGGACAAGCTCACACCGCGCGGCATGCGTTCCTCGACGGCCTCGTCGTGGCAAAATTTATGAATCGATATCGCGGCCTGATGTCCGTGTTCGACCGACCAGATGATGTTCTTCGGTCCGAATGCCGCATCGCCGCCAAAGAACACTTGGGGGAGCGTGGATTGAAAGGTGACCTTGTCCACCTTGGGTACATTCCATTTATCGAGTTCGATACCGATGCCCTTCTCGATCCACGGAAAGGCGTTTTCTTGACCGATGGCTAGAATGACATCGTCGCAGGGAAAGAAGACATCGCCGAGCGAACGGGTCGCTTTGATGTCGCCGTTGTCGATGTCGTACTCCAGCTTCTCGAACATCATCCCGGACAGTCGCCCGCCCTCGGTAACGAAGGACTTAGGCGCATGATTGACGACGATCGCGACACTTTCGTGCTCTGCGTCTTCCAGCTCCCAATCGGAGGCCTTGAAGAATTCGCGCGGCTTGCGCGCCATGACTTTCACGTCCTTGGCGCCGAGGCGCAGCGAGCTGCGGCAGCAGTCCATCGCGGTATTGCCGACGCCGATGATCAGAACTCGCTCGCCGACTCGTTCGACATGGCCGAAGGCGACCGATTCGAGCCAAGTGATCCCGATATGGACGCGGTCCGTGTCGTGGCGGCCCGGCAGCTCGAGCTCCTTGCCCTTGGGGGCGCCCGAGCCGACGAAAACGGCATCGAATTCTTGCGAATCGAGCAGCCGCTTCATGCTCTTGACCGGCGAATTCAGGCGCAAGTCCGCGCCCATGTTCACGATATAACCGATTTCCTGGTCCAGAACTTTGGCCGGAAGGCGGAATGCCGGGATATTGGTGCGCATCAACCCGCCGGGCACGGCGTATTGTTCGAATATGACGACTTCGTAGCCCAGCGGCAACAGGTCGTTGGCCACGGTGAGCGATGCGGGGCCGGCTCCGATGCAGGCGATGCGCCTGCCATTTTTCTCGCGCGGCGCCTTGGGCAGCCGCGCGGTGATGTCGTCGCGATTATCGGACGCGACCCGCTTCAGCCGGCAAATGGCAACGGGCTTCTCCTCGATTCGGCCTCGGCGGCAGGCGGGTTCGCAGGGTCGATCGCAAACTCGGCCTAGAATCCCGGGAAATACGTTGGATTCTCGATTCACCATATACGCGTCGGTGAACTCGCCCTGGGCGATCAGGCGGATATATTCGGGAACATCGGTGTGTGCCGGACAGGCCCACTGGCAATCTACCACTCGATGGAAATAATCGGGTTTCGAAGTATCGGTCGGCTCCATGATTCCTCGTATTGACGCCCCACAAGCCAGCCCCATAAGTATAGCCGTCCGGAGGTGTTTGTACTGTACGGAGGCACAATGTATCGCCACTTGCGACCGTTGCACCGGGTGCGGCCGTTGCACCGTGCCAGAGCCGCCGGACGTCCGGCCGTTCCAGGCTGCGCCGGTCAGCCCCGAACCGCCCTCCTTAGGTACTATGGCGCTGGATCGCCATTATGTTGAGACGCGTCGATGAACCTTCTTCAGGACCAAAGCGCCACCTGTCCGCATTGCTGGGAAACCATCAGCCTGACTCTGGATCTCTCGGTCTCCGAGCAGTCGTATATCGAGGATTGCCCGGTGTGCTGCAAGCCGATGTTGGTGTCTTACGCGGCCGCGGACGGCGAGGTCGTGGAATTCAGTGTTGAGTCCGGCGAGTGACGCCATCCGGCGGCGGCACGACGCATGGCACCCCGCCCTCGCGTAGCGCCGTAACAACGCGCCGCGGCGCTGCTCCGCACGAGGTCGGACGGCGGCGGAGCGGATTCAGACGGGTGCGCATCGCGATTTTACTGCTGGTGTTGCTGGTGGTCGCGCTGACGACTTGGCAGGATCGATATCTCAGCACGCGCTGGCATGACCCGCTGTACGTCGGAATCTACCCCATCGCGGCCGACGACAGTCCCGTGACCCGGGCGTACCTCGCGGCGCTCGATGGCGAGCGCTTCAAACCCATTGATCGATTCTTCGCGCGCGAGGCCGAGCGGTATCGGCTGGAGACGAACGAACCGTTTCGAACCCGGTTGAGAACTGCGTTGCCGGATCGCCCGCCGCAGCGCGCGCCGGATGCCGGACTGTTGGCGACCGCCTTTTGGAGTCTGCGGCTGCGATACTGGGCGTGGCGCGTCAGCGGACACGCCCATGATCCGGAGGACATACGGATGTTCGTTCTCTATCACGACCCGGCGCTGACGCCGACGGTGCCGCATTCCCTGGGCCTCGTGAAGGGACTCATCGGCGTGGTGTATGCGTTTGCGGCGCCCGAGATGAACGGCGAGAACAATGTGGTGATCGCCCACGAATTACTGCACACGGTAGGAGCCACGGACAAGTACAACTTGGGCGATGACGCACCCCGCTTCCCGGATGGCTATGGCGATCCGGCGCAAAAGCCCCTCTATCCGCAATTGACGGCTGAGTTGATGGCGGGGCGGCGCGTGCTGGCGCCGGACAAGTGGCAACAGCCGACGAGTCTCGACGAAGTGGTGGTTGGCCCCGTCACGGCGCTGGAAATTCGTTGGCCGCAACATGCTCGCTGAACCGGAACCGATACGCATAGACAGCGCGGCGCCGCTGCTCGAATGCCGGGGCATTGATGTATGCGTCGGGTCGCGCACCTTGGTGCGCGGCCTCGATTTGCAAGTAGGCCACGGTTCGATGCTGGCGGTTCTCGGACCGAACGGCTCCGGCAAGAGCCTCTCCTTGCACACCCTTGCGGGTCTGCGCGCACCCAAGGCGGGAGCCCTGTTGATCTCCGGCCGGCCCCTGGCCGAATGGCCCCGCCGGGCGCTCGCACGCGAATTGGCGCTGTTGCCGCAAAATGTCGAAGATCCCTTTCCGGCAAGCGTCATCGAAACGGTGCTGCTCGGTCGGCACCCGCATATCCCCCGGTGGCAATGGGAGTCGGCCCGTGACCTAGCCATCGCGTCGGACGCTCTGGTCGCCGTGGGGCTTGCCGGTTACGAGGAACGGGATGTGCTCACTCTGTCGGGCGGCGAGCGGCGGCGAGCGGCACTGGCCGCCGTGCTCGCGCAAACACCGCGCATCTTTTTGTTGGATGAACCGACCAATCAACTCGATCCGAACCACCAGCTCGAAGCGCTCCAGCTCCTGCGCGAACGCGCCGATGAGGGCGCAGCCGTCATCGTCACTCTGCATGATCCGAATCTGGCCGAGCGGTTTGCCGATGCCGCGCTATTGATCGGCAAAGACGGCGCTTGGAGCTGTGGCCGCGTGGCCGATATCCTCACCCCTCAACTACTGTCGAACTTGTACGATACACGGTTCGAAGCCGCGGAAATCAGCGGCCGGCGGGTGTTCTACCAGGCGTGATCAGCCCAGCGCCGCCAATACCGGAGCGTGCATGGGGCCGTTGGTTGCCAGCACCGAGGTAGTTTGCAGTGTGATCGGCGCCCCGCCGAGATCCGTGAAACGCCCTCCCGCCTCGGTGACGATCGCCACGCAGGCCGCAATATCGAGAATATTCACGTCGGTTTCTATCACGGCATCGATCTTGCCGCTCGCCAGCAGGTGATAGTGCAGAAAATCCCCATAGCCGCGAATGCGATTGACCTGCGCCACGAGCGCGCCATATCGCGCCCACTGGCCGCCGGTGGCGAGCGTTTTCATGTTCCCGGAGGACAGCGCGGCCGACTCGAGCGTGGCAATCTGGCTGACCGCGATGGGCTTACCGTTCAGATATGCGCCGCGGCCGCGCTCCGCAAAGCTCACTTCTCCATATACGGGAGCGCTCGACACGCCGAGCACGATTTCGCCGCGGCGCATCAACGCGATCTGCGTCGAAAACATCGGGTATTCGCGCACGAAAGCCTTGGTGCCGTCGATGGGATCCACCAGCCACAGACTCTCGGCATTCTCGTCCCGCGATCCGGTTTCCTCGCCGAAAAACCCATAGGACGGAAACCGCGCCTCGAGAATCTCGCGAATCGCGATTTCACAGCGCACATCCGCTTCGGTTACCGGCGATTTATCGGCCTTGATGCGTACCGCGACGTTGTGCTGGAACAATGAGCGGGCGATGGCAGCAGCTTGTTCGGCCGCGTCGAGGGCGGCCTGCAGTTCTGGTGATGGATTCATGTCCGCAACCTTAACAAACCTTGTGCTACCGTCGCATCCGGGTAAGGAGATTTCTGCGATGGGCAACCGGCTCAGCAAAATTTATACGCGCACCGGCGACGACGGCAGCACCGGCTTAGGGGACGGATCACGCGTGCCCAAGGAAAACCTGCGCGTCGAAGCTTATGGCACCGTCGATGAGGCCAACAGCGCGATCGGCGTGGTCCTGAGCGTAGCCGCTCTGCCGCCGCCGATCGCACGCTGTCTCACCGAGGTGCAGCATGATCTCTTCGATCTGGGGGGCGAATTGTGCATCCCCGGTCATCGCATGATCGATGCGGCGCATGTCGAACGGCTGGAGACCGAGCTGGACGCCTTCAACGAGGACTTGCCGCCCCTGAAGGAGTTCATTCTGCCGGGCGGCGGGCCCGCGGCGGCCGCCTGCCACGTCGCCCGCGCCGTCTGCCGGCGCGCCGAGCGCCGCTGCTGGTCACTGGCGCGCGTCGAGCACGTCTCGCCCGAGACCCTCAAATACCTGAATCGCTTGTCCGATCTCTTGTTCGTGCTGGCCCGCGTGCTCGCGCGCCACGAGACCGGCAGCGAAGTGATTTGGCGGCGAACCAGGAAATAAACGCCGGCGCGAATAGCGCGCCACAGCCTTTAGAGCGCGCCTACGCGACGCCCGCCGAGTCCGACTGGTGGGAATGCAGCCAATCGGCATGCCAGCGCTCCAATTCCGGGATTGCCAACGGACGGCAGAACAAGAAGCCTTGAACCTGGTTGGCATCGCGAGTTTTGAGGTATTGCCACTGCGCTTCGGTCTCGACGCCCTCGGCCACTGTGGCCAGCCCCAGGCTCTTCGCCATGGCGACGATGGCATCGACCAGCGGCGCATTGCCCCCGGAATTCGAGGCAATGTCGCGCACGAATGCCCGATCGATCTTCAGTGTGTCGATCGGAAAATGCCTGAGGTAAGACAGCGAACTGTAGCCGGTGCCAAAGTCGTCCAGCGCCGTGGCGACTCCAAGCGCCTTGAGCGCCTTCACCGCCTTGCTCACCGCGGTCGAATATTCGATCAAAGCGCCTTCGGTGAACTCCAGTTCGATCATGCGTGGTTCGATTCCGGCGGCATCGATGGCCCGCGATACGCGCGACACCAGGCTGCCGTCGCGAAATTGAACGCCGGACACATTCACCGCGACTTGCCAAGCCGGTGCTCCGGCATCGCGCCAGCGGCGCGCTTGCGCACACGCTTCACGCAGCGCCCAGTCGCCGATTTCGACGATCAAGCCGTTTTGTTCGGCCAGTGGAATGAATTCGTCCGGCGCGACGAAGCCGCGCTGCGGATGCCGCCATCTCAACAATGCCTCGACCGCCTCGACGCGCAGATCCTTGAGCGCCAGCCGCGGCTGATAATACAAGGAGAATTCTCCTCGCTCGAGCGCCTTGCGCAAATCGGCCTCCATGGACAGGTGTCTGGCCGCGCGGGTGCTGATCGATTTATTGAAGAACTCGAGCCCTCCTTGTCCCGCTTTCTTGCCGTGATGCATCGCCGCGTCGGCATTCTTGACGAGCGTCTCGGGGGTTGCGGCGTCGCCTGGAAACAGACTGATGCCCATGGTGGCCGACAGCGGTATCTCCTGTTGTGCGAACACGAACGGACGCGCCAATGCCATCTGCACGCGCTGCGCCACGGCTTGCGCGGCCTCGGCCGTAGACACTCCGGGCAGGGCCAGCGCGAACTCGTCTCCTCCGGTTCGCGCCACCAGGTCGCTGACGTCCTTCTTTTCCGAGTCGGCATCCTCTTGACCCGGCGTGCGCTGGGAGTCGCGCAAGCAATTTTGCAGGCGATGCGCGACTTCCTTCAACAGCACGTCTCCCACCGCCTGTCCCTGCGTGTCGTTGATCCGGGAAAAATTGTCGACGTCGAGCATCAAGACGGCGAGACCCCGCTGCCGCTCAACGGCCCATGCGACCTGTTGTTCCAAGATCTGCAACAAGCGTTGCCGGTTGGGAAGCGCGGTTAGCGGATCGTAGTAGGCAAGATAGCGCACGCGCGCCTCGCTCTCGCGCAGCTGGTCTTGCGTCTGTTTGGATCGCACCAGGAATTTGACCCGCTGTGCGAGCAACATGGGGTTGATGCCTTTGGAGGTGAAATCCGTGGCCCCCGCGTTGTATGCGCGGTTGACCGACTCCATGTCGTCGAGGCTGGTTTGCATCAAGATCGGCACATGACCGCAATTTGGCAATCTGCGCAATGCACTGCACACGTCGAAGCCGTTCATCCCCGGCATGACCACATCGAGCACCACGCAATCGGCGGGGTGCTCGCCGAATCGAGCGAGCGCAGCCACGCCGTCGGCCGCCGTGAAGACGCGAAAACCCGCCATCTCCAATGCCGTCCCAACCAGCAGTCTCGCGCCGGGATCATCGTCGACAACCAGCACTGTCGCCGCAATGGGGGCTTGATTCTCGGTGTTCATCGTTTCCTTTGGCAGAGCTATGGGGATATTGCGCCGACTATGCAGCGTTGGACGATCGCTCGCGCATCAGCGCCGCGCAAAATTCTTGATGCTCTTTGCCGATTCTCGACACGATTGGCGCCGCCTGCGTCATGCCTCCCTCACGCACCAACACCTCGCATTCCTTGGCAACCATGGCGAGGCGGGCGCCGCCCAAATTCGCGGTGCTGGATTTGAGCGTGTGCACGGCTTGCGATAGCGCCTCCGGCTGCATATTCGCCGCCGCGGTCTCGATCGCTGCGACCAAGCCGGGCGAATGCTGCAGATACAAATCGATCATCGTGTTCAGCAGCGCCGGTTTCGCGAGTGCGGCAATGTTGCGCAATACGCCTGCATCGATCAGCGGTATGCGCGACAAATCGCGCCGCTCGGCCTCCGGCAATGTTCGTAGAGCCAGCCAGCGCCTGAGCTGCGTAGCCAGTTGTTGCTGAGTAAATGGCTTGCTCAGGAAGTCGTCCATCCCGGCATCGACGCATCGTTCCCGGTCTCCATCCATGGCATTCGCGGTCAACGCGATGATGGGTACCCGGGCGGCTCCCGATGTCTGTTCGCGCCGTCTTATTTCGCCGGTAGCCGCCAATCCGTCCATGACCGGCATTTGGCAATCCATCAACACCGCATCGTAGGTCGCGGTATTCATCGCCTTGAGGGCCAACCAGCCGTTCTCGGCGGTATCGGTTTCGCACCCCAGGCTTTCGAGCATGCCCACCGCCACTTCGCGGTTCACGGCATTGTCCTCGACCAGAAGGATTCGCGGCCCGATCAAGCGCGCCGCCGACGCGGGCGCGGCGGGCGCCGATCCAGCCGGCGGCGCAAGCATTGACGCTCCCGGTTGCATGGACATCGCGCGCGCAATGCAGCTGAATATCTGCGACCGGCGCAGCGGCTTGGTGAGCATGGCGGCGAACAATTGGGATCTTTCGGCGCCGCCGTCTTGATCGTCGCGCGTGCTCAGCAACATGAGACGCAGCGCCGACCAGCGCGGCTCTCGACGGATGAGCTTGGCCAACTGAATTCCATCCATGCCGGGCATTTGATCATCCACGAGACCCAGATCGAATCGCTGCGCATTTTCCCCGCTCAATGCCGCCAGAGCCGCGGCGCCGCTGTCCGCGGCGACCACCTCGACGCCCCACGACCGCAAGTGCTGCTGCAGAATGTCGCGATGGCTGGCGTTATCGTCGACGATGAGCGCGCGCAAGCCGCCGAGGTTCGGTCGGTCTGGGTGCGGCAGACTCGGCGTCGCGCCGGCGACGGCCTCCAGCCGTACCTCGAACCAAAATGTCGAACCGCGATTGACCTTGCTGCGGACGCCGATCTCGCCGCCCATCAACCCGGCCAGTTGTCCGCAAATGGCGAGACCCAAACCGGTGCCGCCGTACTTGCGGGACGTGAACGAGTCGGCCTGGCTGAAGGCGGTGAATATGTGGGCCTGTGCCTCCTCGGCAATGCCGATGCCGGTGTCGCTGACCTCGAAGCGCAGCGAGCCATCCTTGCCGAGGGTCCTGACCCGCACGATGACCTCTCCGGCGTCCGTGAACTTGATGGCATTGCCGACAAGGTTGATCAGGACTTGCCGCAGGCGCGAGGGATCGCCGCGCACGGTGACGGGTACATCCAACGCGATGTCGCAGGCTAATTCCAGGCCTTTTGCATGGGCTCGCCCGGCGAAGATTTCGAGGGTTTCTTCCACGGCCTCGCGCAAGCCGAATTCGACGTGTTCGAGCTCGAGTTTGCCTGCTTCGACTTTCGAAAAATCCAAGATGTCGTTGATGATCTGCAACAGCGCTTCGGCGGAATGTGAAATGGTGCCCGCAAGGTGCCGCTGGCGCGGAGTGAGCGACGTCGCCTGCAACAATTCCGACATGCCCATGACCCCGTTCATCGGCGTACGAATTTCGTGACTCATGCGCGCAAGAAACTCGCTCTTGGCGCTGCTCGCCTGCTCAGCCGCCTCCTTGGCGCGAGTTGCTTCTCCGATGGCAAGCTTCAGATCCCGGTTGGCATTCCCCAAATTTATCGTGCGCTCCTCGACTTGCTGCTCGAGGAATTGGCGGTATTTCTCGAGCCGCGAGTCGCGGTGCCTAATCTGCCCCAACATTTGATTGAAGCCATCGATGAGCGAGCCGACTTCGTCTTGCGAATTCCGCTCGACGCGCAGGCTGTAGTCCTCCTCCGAGGAGACGCGCTGCATGGTGTGCGCCAAATTGACGATGGGTCCCGAGATCTGCTCTTGCAGGCGTGCGGCGAGCCAGTACGCCGTCAGCACTGCGGCGGCGCTTGCCGCCAGCGTCATGAGGAGGTAGCCCTGCCAATTCGGATACAGCACCTCGACCGGCACGAGAAAGCGCACGAATCCCAGTATCTGTTCATTGCGCACCACGGGCGCGATGATGTGAAATTGACGTCCTTGAAAGTACAGCTGTGGACGCTGCGCATCGGCGGGCGGCGCCGAATGCGGAATCGCGACGGCGTTTTGCGCGGCTGCCGATTCCAAACGTGCCTCGTTGCTGCCGCGACGGTATGTGGCGAGCGTTTGGCCGTTCGGCGCAATCATCTCGGCATCGCTCACCAGCCACTCATCGCGCAGCGCGCTCATGGCCCTGAGGGCCGCCTTGTCATCGCCGAGCCGCAGCGCCTCGATCGTGCTCACGCCGGTAACCCGAGCGATGCGTTCGGCGCTCCAGTGCAAGTCATCGCGCAAATGCAAGAGATTCAACGCAATGTGCGCGATCATCGCTACGGCAAAGACGGCCGCCGCGGGTACCAAAATGACGGTGCGCAGCTTGCGCTCGATGGGAAGGTCCGCGAACCAACGAATCAATAGCCCTCCCAGTTACAGGTGCAGTTTAGAATGTCTTGGTAAGTGTCGCCTTTGTCGAGAAAATCTGCGGGCAGTGCCGCTAAAATCCCCCCGTGCAAAACGTGACGAAGTTCACGTCTGCTCTAGATTTGCGGCGCGGGCCGCCTAGGCAATTAGGGGTTTGCCGTACGCGGACGCGGCAGCGGCGATCAGGCGGCGGGCGTGCGGCCAGTCGAACGCCGGGCCGGGATCGGTTTTACGGCCGGGCGCGATGTCGCTATGGCCGACCAAGCGATCCGGAGACAGTCGAGGATAGGCGGCGCACAGAGCGGCGACGACCTGCGCCAGCGCGCCGTACTGCGCGGGCTCGTATGGCAGCGTGTCGGTCCCTTCGAGCTCCACGCCCACCGAGAAATCATTGCAGGCTTCACGACCCTGATAGATGGACTTGCCCGCATGCCAGGCACGCTCCGTGAATGCAACATACTGCGTCACTGCACCATCGCGCGCCACGACGACGTGCGAGGACACGCGCAACGAGACCACTTCGGCGAAATACGGGTGTGTTTCCGCCGGCAAGGAATTAGTGAACAGTCGATCGATCCAGGGACCCCCGAATTCTCCGGGCGGCAGGCTGATGCCGTGGACCACGATCAAGTCCGCCGCAACCCCCGCCGGCCGAGAATCATAGTTCGGCGAAGCGATCTGTCTCACGCCGCGCATCAGCCCGCTCTCGAGGTCGACCTGCATTCCGCATCCTCAGGTTACCGATCCGGGCGCTAGCATATGCGACAATCCGCCGCATATGAACGCCACCCCGCAAACTCAAACTTCCGCCTCGCTCGCGGCGCGCGACCTGCGCGCCGTGTGGCATCCCTGCACGCAGATGAAGGACCATGAAACCCTGCCCATGGTCGCGATCAGACGGGGTTCCGGAGCGTGGCTGGAGGATTTCGACGGCAAACGCTATCTCGATGCCGTGAGTTCCTGGTGGGTCAATCTCTTCGGACATGCCAATCCGCGCATCAATGCTGCGCTCGCGGAACAGTTGGGCCAGCTCGAACACGTGATCTTCGCCGGCTTCACTCACGAGCCGGCTGTACGTCTTGCCGAGCGGCTGGTCGCACTGACCCCTGCCGATTTGACCCGCTGCTTCCTCGCGGACAACGGCTCCGCCGCCGTGGAGGTAGCCATCAAGATGAGCTTCCACTATTGGCGCAACCGCGGATTCCCGCAGAAGACGCGTTTCATGACGCTGCAGAACAGCTACCACGGCGAAACGCTCGGCGCCTTGGCGGTCGGCAATGTCGAACTCTACAAAACCCTGTACAAACCGCTGTTGATGGAGGTTCTAACCGCGCCGTCGCCGGACTGTTACCACCGCGATTCCGGCGAGTCCTGGGAAGACTATTCGCTGCGCCAATTTGGGCACATGGAGCGCTTACTGGCGGCACATGCCGCAGAGTTGGCGGCCGTCATCGTCGAACCCCTGGTGCAATGCGCGGGCGGCATGCGCATGTACCACCCGGTGTATCTGACTCGGCTGCGCGAGGCCTGCACGCGGTACGGTGTGCATCTGATCGCCGACGAAATTGCCGTCGGTTTTGGGCGTACCGGAACGATGTTTGCCTGTGAGCAGGCAGCCATATCACCCGACTTTCTGTGTTTGTCGAAGGGTCTCACCGGCGGCTATCTGCCGCTCTCGGCGGTGATGACCACCGAGGATATCTACTCCGCCTTCTACGATGAATACACGAAGTTGACCGCCTTCCTCCACTCGCACAGCTATACCGGCAATCCCCTCGCCTGTACGGCTGCGCTGGCGACGCTCGACATATTTTCGGCGGATCAAACGATCGAGCGCAATCGGGCAAAGGCTGCCCATCTCGGCCGCCGCGCACGTGAACTCGAAGACCACCCGCACGTGAGCGAAGTCCGGCAGTGCGGAATGATTGTCGCGGTCGAATTCGTCAAGGACAAGCGCAGCCGCGAGCCCTATCCTTGGACTGAACGCCGAGGCCAGCGAATCTACAGGCACTCGCTGCAAAAAGGCGTGCTGCTGCGCCCTGTCGGCAATGTCGTTTACTTCATGCCGCCCTATATCGTCGATGACGCTGAAATGGACTTGATGGTGCAAGTCGCGGCGGACGGAATCGAGTTCGCAACGTGCGATTGACCCGGGTGTATGTCGAGGCTGCGTTGAATCCGGGAAGCCTGGTCGAGCTGCCCCGCGATACCGCGTCGCACCTGGCGAAAGTATTGCGGGCGCGCAGCGGCGATGAGCTGATTATGTTCAACGGCGATGGGCGCGAATTCGACGGGGTGATCGAGGCCGTGCGCGGCTCGCGCGTGTCGGCGTCCATCGGCGACAGTCGGCCGGTGGATAGAGAATCGCCGTTGGCCATTACGCTGGTTCAATGCGTTCCGCGCGGCGACCGCATGGATTTCATCGTGCAAAAGGCGACGGAACTAGGCGTCGCGCGCATCGCGCCGGTGTTGAGCCAACGCAGCGTCGTTCGGCTCGATAAGGCCCAAGCGGAATCGAAAGCCATGCATTGGCGGGCCGTGGCGGTGAACGCCTGCGAGCAGTGCGGCCGCAATCGCCTGCCGGCCATCGAGACCGCGCAGCCGCTGCTCAACTATCTTGGAGAGCCGTCGCCGGGCATGGGACCCCGGCTGGTGCTCGAACCGGAATCCGCGCCGGACGCGCATAGCACGGCGCGGAACCTTGGAACCGCCGACGCGATCGTCCGTGCGGAAATCGCGATTGGACCCGAAGGCGGCTTCGCACCCGACGAGCTCGAAGCCTTTCGGGTAGCGGGATTTTCTCAGATCGGGCTGGGTCCCCGCATCTTGCGCACCGAGACCGCCGCCATCGCTGCGGTTGTCTGGCTCCAGGCGCGCCTCGGCGATATGTAAGCGGAGTCGCACAGGACGTCGCGCACCGCCGCCCCTTGAACGCGCCCTGCCAACCAGGCTACTTTCCCTCGGCCATGCGCTTCCTACTCGGTCTACGCTGTCTACTCGGCCTAATCGCATTCGTCCTCACCGCTTCCTGCGGCGGCGGAAGCAACGGCGCAGCCGGCCCGGCCCAGACCCCTCCCCCTTCTTCTGCTCCCGCGATAACCATCCAACCGTCGGACCAGACGGTGGCATCCGGGCAAACTGCCACCTTCACGGTGACCGCCACAGGTGCGACGCCCCTGAGCTACCAGTGGCAAAAAAACGCATCGTCCATCACCGGCGCCACGGCGCAGTCCTATACGACGGCGGTCGCGGCGCTCGGCGACACCGGCAGCAAATTCGCCGTCGTCGTCACCAATGCGGGCGGCAGCACCACCAGCCGCAGCGCATTGCTGACCGTCACGAGCGGACCCGTAGCTGCGGGGACCGATGTGCTCACGTACAAGAACGACCCGAGTCGCAGCGGTCAGAATCTTTCGGAGACGACGCTGACGCCCGCGAATGTGGTCTCTTCCAGCTTCGGCTTACTTCGGAACTTGGCCGTAGACGGCAAAGTCGATGCCCAGCCGTTGTACGTATCACACCTCATCGTGTCCGGTTCCGCGCACAACGTGGTGTTCGCGGCCACGGAGCACGACTCCGTTTATGCCTTCGATGCCGATACAGGTACGGCCCTGTGGCACGTCTCGCTGCTCGCGGCGGGCGAGACGCTGAGCGACGCGCATGGCTGCGGACAAGTGGTTCCCGAAATCGGCATCACGTCGACCCCCGTCATCGATCGCGGTGCCGGAGCCCATGGCGTGCTCTATGTCGTCGGCATGTCGAAGGATGCGTCGTCGAACTATCACCAGCGGCTGCATGCGCTCGATCTCGCCACGGGTGCCGAATTGCTGAGCGGACCGGTGGAGATTACCGCGGAGTATCCGACCGCTGCGGGCGGTTCGACCACATTCAGCCCCGGCCAGTACGAAGAGCGGGCGGCTTTGCTGCTGTTGAACGGGACCATTTACACGAGCTGGACGTCACACTGCGACATCACCCCGTATTTCGGGTGGATCATTGCATATTCCGCGAGCACTCTCGCGCGCACCGCGGCGCTCAACGTCGCACCGAACGGCGGCGGCGTAGGCCCCTCGATCTGGATGAGCGGCGGCGGTCCGGCCGCCGATTCGGCGGGCAATATCTATGTGCTGACCGCGAACGGCGCCTTCGAAACGACCATGGATGCGAATGGCTTTCCGAGCGGCCACGACTACGGTAATTCCTTTCTCAAGATCTCGACCGCCGGCGGTTCGATGAGCATCGCGGATTACTTCACGATGTACAACGAAGTCGCCGAGTCCGCCGCCGACCAGGATCTAGGTTCGGGCGGCGCGATGCTGCTGCCGGATTTGACCGATTCGAGCAACACGGTCAGGCACCTAGTGATCGGTGCCGGCAAGGACGGTAATATCTACATCGTCAATCGCGACTCGATGGGCAAGTTCAATTCATCCGGCAACTCGCGGATCTGGCAGCAGATAAGCGGCGGCGTGGCATCCGGCATTTTCTCCACGCCGGCTTATTTCAACGGAACCGTTTACTACGGCGACGTGGGCGCAACGTTGAAGGCATTCGCGATATCGAACGCGAAACTGGCGGCCGCGCCGCAATCGCAATCCGCAACGCAATTCGTGTATCCGGGCACGGCGCCGAGCGTGTCCGCGAAGGGAACATCCAACGCCATCGTTTGGGCGCACGAGAACACCAACCCGGCGGTGCTGCATGCCTACGACGCCACGAATCTCGCGCACGAGCTCTACAACAGCAATCAAGCGGCGGGCAAGCGGGATCAGTTCGGCATCGGCAACAAATTCATTACGCCCACGGTCGCCGACGGCAAGGTATTCGTCGGCACCACCGCCGGGGTCGCGGTATTCGGCTTATTGCACTGACGCGCGAGCAGCCCCGCGGCGACTCGGGCGCCACGCCGATATAGATAACCCCAGATAGCCCCCGACATTCTGGGCTGCTATGTCCCCAAGGCGCCGCTGGATTGAAGGGGCAACCGTCTAGTGGTTTCAAGCCCGTGCGTCATCACCTACGCACAACCGATCGTCGAACGAGTGGAACTCATAGCGGCTGAAGGGCCGCTTGTCGAACGACGAGCGGAATTCGGGCACGCGCCGGCGGGGAGGTCGTTTGACTGCTCCCGGCACAAACCCTCGAATCAACAGGAGCACACACAACATGAGCGCAATATCTCGTTACCTTGGCGGCGGTGCGGTCGTCGCGGCCGCGACCCTTGGCGTCACAGTCGCAACTGCGGACAATGGAGATTCTGGCAGGCATCGCGATGAATACACCGTCACACCCCTTGTCTCCGATACCGCCGGCGCGGCGGTGCTGGATCCGGTCTTGCAAAATGCATGGGGCATCTCGTTCACTGCGGCAGGCAGTCCGTTCTGGGTCAATGACAACCGCACGGGTTGTTCGACGCTTTATGGCGGCGACGGCGCAATCGTACCCCTTCAAGTCGCGATCCCGCTGCCGGCGAACATCATTCCGAGCAGCGCCTGTCACCCGGTCGACGCGAAGAATCCGCCGAAGGTCGCGCCCGCGGCGCCGACCGGTACGGTTGCGAATCCTTCTGCGGCTTTCCTCGTCCCCGGAACCAAGATACCGGCGGCATTCATCTTCGATACGGAGGACGGAACGCTGTCTGCGTGGGCCGGGGGACTAAACCCCGCGGACAACGCGGTCCTTGCAGCCGACAACTCAGCCAGCGGTGCCGTCTATAAGGGCATGGTGTTCGGCGTGAACGTCAAAGGAGCGTTCCTCTTCACCACCAACTTCCACGCCGGCACGATCGACGTGTTCGGCCCCACAGGACCCAACGGGCTCTTCACGCCGGCAACCACCGACGGCGGTTTCAAGGATCCGGGGATCCCGGCCGGCTACGCGCCCTTCGGCATCTCGAACATCGACGGCGATCTCTTCGTCACGTATGCGAAGCAGAACGCTCAAAAGCACGACGACGTGGCAGGCCAGGGTAACGGCTTTGTCGATGTGTTCGATACCGACGGCCATCTGCTGCGGCGGTTGGTCAGCCGCGGGCCGCTCAATTCGCCCTGGGGCGTCGCCCGTGCGTCGCATGCCTTCGGCCGATTCAGCGGCGACATCCTCGTCGGCAACTTCGGTAACGGCAAGATCAACGTTTTCGACGACGACGGGCGTTTCATCGATGAGCTGGAGGGCGCCCATGGCAGGCCATTGGTGATCGACGGATTGTGGACCTTGACCCTGGGCGGCGGGAAAACCTCGAGTTCCGACACGCTGTATTTCACGTCGGGCCCCGCCGGTGAGACTCATGGTGTATTCGGAACGATTACACCGGTGTTCGACCCATCCGACAGCCAATAAGCAAGGCGATGGCAGCGGGTGCCGAAGGGCGCCCGCTGCTCAGGTAGGCATCACCGAGGTCTCCTCGGCGATCATTTGCTCCAGCCGCTGCAAATCCGGGATGAGCGGCGTTTCGTTGACCATGCGCACCTGACAGATGACCGGTGAGCGCTCGGAGAAGCTGCGCGAGGGATCCGGCCGCAGCACGTCGGCGTTCACGCGAACGAGTTGCGGAAACCCCTGAGTCAGCATGCCGAAGTAGCCGGATTGCAGCGTGCCGCCGGAGGCATGAAAAATGACGATTCGGGTGCGGCTGGAGACTGTCGGCAGCGTCTGCCCGAACGCGCCTTCGAAAGACACCACCGGCACGCTGCGCCCGCTCCAGCTCACCAGACCGGCGTACCACGGCGGCGCATTGGTCATTTCGGCCGGCGCTTGATAGCCGATGACCTCGGCGACGCAGGCGCGCGGCACGATCAACCTCTCCCCGGCCAGCGGCACCAGCAAGCTATACAGCTCGTCGCGCAAGTCGGACATGTCATCTATCTCGCGATGGCGCTGCGGCGGTTGACGAGCGGCTCGATGGCGTCGAGCAGCTGGCTTTCTTGATACGGTTTGCCGAGATAGTCGTCGACACCGAGCTCGATCGCCCGCGCCCGATGCTTTTCACTGACCCTCGACGTGATCATCACGATGGGAATATCCTTGAGGCGCGCATCGTTACGAACGTGGGCGGCGACTTCGTAGCCGTCCATGCGCGGCATTTCGATGTCGAGCAATATGATATCCGGCAGATTCTCTTGCAGCAGCGACACGGCGTCCACGCCGTCCTTGGCCGTCAGCACCCGCATGCCGTTGCGCTCGAGCAAACGCTGCGTCACGCGGCGCACCGTGATGGAGTCATCGACCACCAGCGCGAATGTGCGCCGATCGCGTTGATCGAGAACCAGCGTCTCGGTCGGGCGCGCGCGCCATTCGGAACGCACCAGCGAGCCCATGTCGAGAATGATCACGATACGGCCGTCGCCCAAAATCGTGGCGCCCGCGATTCCACGGATTCCCGAAATCTGCGGTCCCAATGATTTCACGACGATTTCCCGGCTGCCGACCAATTCGTCCGTGACCAAGGCGGTCGAATGCTCGCCCGCGCGGATCAACACCACCGATATCGAGATTTCCGACTCGGGAAGGCGCGTGACGCCCATGCCCACGAACGACCCCAGCTGCTGGAAGCGATATTTCTGGCCGCCATATTCGAACAGCGGTGCATCCTTGCCCAGATGCCTGGCAACGATATTCCTGGGAAGACGCACCACGCCTTCGACGGTCGCCAGGGGCAACGCATAGACTTCCTCGGCCACGCGCACGATCAGCGCCTGGCTGATGGCCAAGGTAAAGGGTAAGCGAATCGTAAAGCGCGAACCCTTGCCGGGGGTCGTATCGATGAACAGGCCGCCGCCGAGCTTTTTGACCTCGGTGGCGACGACATCCATTCCGACTCCGCGTCCCGCCGCTTGCGTGACATGGCCGGCGGTGCTGAAGCCAGGCTCCAAAATGAGCTGCACGGCTTCCTCGTCGGTGAGTTTTGCATGGTGGTCGGCCAACCCAAGAGCAACCGCTTTCTCGCGGATCAACTTGACGCTGATGCCGGCGCCATCATCGGCCACGACGATAACGACCTCCGCTCCGTCGCGCTCCAAGCTGATCGAGATGCGGCCAACGTCGGGCTTGCCGAGAGCCGTGCGGCGTTCCGGGATCTCGATGCCGTGGACCACGGCGTTGCGCAGCATGTGCTCGAGCGGCGGGACCATGCGTTCCAACATCTGCCGATCGAGCTCCGCAGCAGCGCCTTGGACGACGAGTTCGGCGCGCTTGCCGGTGTCGTTTGCCGCTTGACGCACCAGGCGCGTCAGCCGCTGCACATGGCGCTGGAACGGAACCATGCGCGTTCGCATCAAGCCATTCTGCAGCTCCGTGATGACGCGAGACTGCTGGGTGAGGAGATTTTGCGCTTCTCGGGTCAGTGTTTCGAGCAGTCCTTGAATACTGGCCACGTCACCTGAGGTCTCGGCGAGCGCGCGCGAGTACTGCTGCAGGGCGGAATATCGATCCAGCTCGAGCGGATCGAAGTCGTTGCGCCGTGGTTCGACGTCCTGATGCCGATTGAGAACCTGTGCTTCGGTTTCGATCTCGAGACCTCGCAACTGCTCTTTGAGGCGGGTCACCGTGCGCGCGAGTTCCGCCAGATTGAAATCGATCGAGTTGACTTGCTGGTCGAGTCGAGCCCGGAAGATGCTCACCTCACCCGCATTGTTGAGCATGGTATCGAGCAGATCCGCATCGACGCGCGCCATTTCCACGCGTTCCGCCGGAGCGCTCTCGCGGCCGGGCAATACCGGAGCGCTGCTCAGCTCGAGGCTCGCAACCGAATCCTCGCTCGCGGCAACGGGGACCCGCTCCTGCGGCGTCGCTGCATGCATCGCAGGAATAGAGGCCGGTGCATCGGGTACCGCGAGGTCGGGCTGCGGCGCAGTCGCCGGCGGCGGTGCCGCCACAGGCACCGGAGCCACCGGCGCCGGGGTTGCCGGCGCCGCAGCGATCGGCGGTGCAGAGGTCAGCGGCGTAGCTGTCAGCGGTGCAGCTGTCAGCGGCGCAGCGTTCGGCAGTGAGTCGGTCGACGGTACGGCGGTCAACGGCGCGACGGTCGGTGGAGCGGTGGCAACGGCGGCCGCGGCTAGCGCGGGCGTCGCTGAGGGATTCGCCAAATCACGGATTTGAGCGATCAGCGCCGTCGCGCCCTGCGGCAGCGTGCCGTTGCTCACCAAATCGCGCATGCTCGCGAGTGCGTCGAGGCTGGCCTGCATGACCGCGTGGGCGTGATCATCGCCGGCCACGGAGCCGCCGTCGATCTGAAGCACCAAGGTCTCGAGCTCATGACTCAAATCGCCCATGGCGCTGATGCCCGCCATTCGGGCGCCGCCTTTGAGGGTATGCAATTGACGCTGCAGTTCCGCGACTCGTTCTTTGTTCTTGCGGTCGTGATTCCAGGCGGTCAGCGATGTTTCCGCGGCCTCCAGCAACTCGGTCGCCTCTTCGCTGTAGATGTTGGCGATCTCGTGATCGAACTCCTCCGCAGGCGGCGATGCCGCGGATTCCTCGGGCACTGCCGCGAGCGCCGGGACCATGGCCGATGCGCTGGTGTCAATGGCATCGTGGGCGATCGCGGCGTCGAGTTCGGTTTCGATGTCATGCAGCCGCGCGAGCAGCGACGGCTGGTCCGAGAAAAATGCCGTTGATTCGTTGATATGCGATACCACATCGTCGATCGCTCGAACCGCATCCGCCAGAGTCGCAAGCCCTGTATCCGACAAACCATGACCGCTGTCGAAGACCTTGCGCATGACCCGGTTCAGCGGTTCGGTGATGCGGATACCGTGCCGCGCTTCGGCCATCTTCGAGCTGCCGCTCAAGGTATGGATGGCGCGATACACCGGCTCGGGCAAATCGTGCGGCGACGGTTGACCGGTGCGCTTGCGCAAGTATTCGCGAATCTCGGCCAAGTGGCTCGACGTCTCTTTGCTGTAAATGTCATGCAGCACGGGATCCATTGCCGGCGGGGCGGCAGCTGCCACGGTGATGGGCTCCTCAGACGCAGCGGTCTCGTCAGACGCAGCGGTCTCGTCAGCCGCGGCGGTCTCGTCAGCCGCAGCGATCTCGTCAGCCGCAGCGGTCTCGTCAGACGCAGCGATCTCGTGAGACGCAGCGGTCTCGTCAGATGCAGCGGTCTCCTCGTAGGCTGTTGCCGCACCCGCGCCCGCCGCACCCGCCGCGGTCACGCTCGCGCGATCCTCCGTTAGGGTCACGGTGCCCTGATCCGCTTCGCGACCATCGGCGTAGGCGAAGGCGCGGGCCATCAGCGCCTCGATCGGCACCGGATGGTCTCGCCCCGTTTCCAATTGTTCCACCAATTGCGGAAGGGCGGCGACCGCGCTGCGCAACAGCGCCATCATTCCCGGGGTGCGGGACAGCGTCTTGTCGATGATGCGATTCAGCAAATTCTCGATCGACCAGCCAAACTCGGCGATCGACCGGGCGCCGACCATGCGTCCACTGCCCTTCAAGGTATGAAAACTGCGGCGGATCAGCGCCAATGACTCCAAATCCATGGGATTTTGATCCCATTGCGGGAAGCTGCTTTGAATCGACGCAATCTCTTCCTTGGCTTCCTCGATGAACAGCTCGACGAATTGCGGGTCGACCGGTTCGGACTCGGGCAGCGCGACCAATGGATTGGTGGCCGCGTGGGCTCGTTTGGTGCGCTCCAGAGCAAGCGTCTCGGCCGGATCGAGCTTGATCGTCCTGGCGGCGTCGCTGCTCGAGATGCCTATATTCGGGACGCGCAGCGGCGCTTCCTCCGCCAGCGTCTTGATGCACATCTCAGCATTGTCGAGCATGTACCATGGATCGTTACGCCCGCTCTGCAGCGTTTCCATGTAGTACTCGATGCTGACGATGGCGTCGGCCACGCGCTCCAGACGGATGGCATCCGGCGCGGGCGCCCCGGGCTCGATCAGCTTGCGCACTTGCGCGCCGATCGCGTCCATCAATTCCACCGCGCGGCCCTTGCCGAGCATCAAGAGGCCGGCGGTGATGCCTCGCAGCAGCTGCGGCACGTTGTCGAGGCCCTGCGGCGGAAAATCGCCGGGCTTCTGCACGGCAATGGAGACCGCCTCCTTGATGCGCGCCAGGTTGACGATGCACTCGCGCAGCACCGCCTCGCTGACCAGCCTGAATTCGAGATCCTGATCGAGCGGCAAATGGGTGAGCGACCCGTCCGTGGTCGTGGGCAAAATCAGCCGTACCAGCTGGTCGTCGAGGCTGTCTTCGACGGACAGCAAGACGCCCGCCACCTTGATCAGCGACTCGTCCGGCGGGGTCTTGCCGTCGGTGACGATGTCGGATAGCTCGGCAATCTCTTCCTGGACGCGCTGCCGCAGTTCCCCCAGTCCCAGGACTCCGAGCGTGTCGCTGATCTTCTTCAGCAACTCGAGCTGAGGTAGGAGTTCATCGCTGCGGCCGCCGCCGCGGCGCACGAATATATCGAGGACATCCTTGACCTTGGAAAGATCTTCTTTGATGGCGGCGGCGACCGTGCGCATCAATTTCACGCTCGGTGCCGACAGGCTTTCACGCTCGTGTTCGATGGAGTCGTCGACCGGCAGCAGCTCCGAGAGCTTGAACGACGCTCGCACCGCGCCGATACGGCCGCCGGACGTCGAAGCCCGAGCGACGTAGTACAGCAGGTTGTTCAGCAGATCGACCGGCGGATCCTCGCAGTAGCGGGCCTCGCCGAGTTCGTACAATGTCTTGATTTGCCGGTCTGCTTGACCCAGCAGCCGCTTCAGAGTGGCGCTGCCTTCGAGACCATTGGCGCGGACCGCCTCGAGGATGGCGCCCACGACCCACCATAATTGAAATACGGGCTGGGCCGTGGCGACCTGTTCGAGCTTCTCGGCCACCTTCGCCAGAATCTCCAGATTCTGCACGGTGCGCTCGCCCCGGATGTATCCCAACAGGCCGATCTGGAAGCGCGGCCGAAGGCGTCTGGCCCACTGTGCCACCGAAATCGACTGCTCGCCCTGCCCGTGCGATTGCGGCTGCGCCGGCTGATCGGATTTCAGATTGAGCAGCAACAGCGTGCCCTCGGACAGCAGCGGGCTGCCGCGGACGGACCGCAAATCATTGAGCAGAGGCAGCAGCACCAAGGCCAGATCCCGGCCGCCCGACATCACTCTCTCGAGGTAGGTCGGCAACTGCACCATCGCGCGCATCAATGCATCGAGACCGTCGACATGACGCTTTTGGTCATTGTCCGAGCTCAGCAGGTAGCGGGTGACGTGCTCCATTTCCTCGGCGAGCAGGGCCGCGCCGTATACCTCGACCAAACGCAGCACGCCGTGTGCGGAATGCAGCTGGTCGGCGCACTTCTCGAGCAACGCCCGCTGGTCCGAGCGCTCCGCGTATCCCTCCAACGAGGCACGCGCGTCATTCAAGGTCGCCGCGAGTTCTTTGGCGACAATATGAAGAGTTTGGGAACTGATGTCGGTCATGCCGGAATCGTCGTGGGCGTCAGGCGCCGAAACCGCTGGCCTTGCGCATTTTACCGGTATTGCCGGTATTGCTCGTGCTGCCGGTGCCGCCGCCGCCTTCCTTAGCGCCGGTGCTCGCAGGCTCCTTCAAGGCGGGCAAACGCGTGGACGACGCGCCGATCGTGGTCGTGCCGCCACCGTAGTCCGGCAGCCGGAATCCCGCCACGGATTTGCGCAGCTGCGCCGACAGGGCCGCGAGCTTGGCAATCGACGTGGAGGTCGCCGTCGAGCCTTCGGCGGTCTGCGTCGATATTTCGCGCACCACCTGCATGTTTTTCGAGATGTTCCCGGACGCGGCGGCTTGCTGGCGCGCGCTGGCTGAGATGTTCTGCACCAAGCTCGCGATCTGATTGGATACCTGCTCGATCTCCTCGAGCGCCGCGCCGGCGTTCTCAGCCAGCAAAGCGCCGCCCACCACATCGGTGGTGCTGCGCTCCATGGAGACCACGGCCTCATTGGTATCGGTCTGGATGGTGCGCACCAGCACTTCTATTTGTTTCGTGGCGTTCGCGGCGCGCTCCGCCAGCCGTTGCACTTCATCCGCCACCACCGCGAACCCGCGGCCCGCCTCTCCGGCCATCGAGGCCTGAATCGATGCATTGAGCGCCAGAATGTTGGTCTGCTCGGCGATGTCGTTGATCAGTTCGACGATGTTGCCGATTTCCTGGGAACTCTCGCCCAAGCGCTTGATCCGCTTGCTGGTCTCCTGGATGGTTTCGCGAATGGCGTTCATGCCGTCGATGGTCCGCCGTACGGCATCGCCGCCTTTGTGGGCGATGTCGACCGAATGCCGGGCGACATCCGAACAGCGCTCGGAGTTGCCCGACACTTCCTCGATCGAAGCCGCCATGTCTGCCATGGATTCACTGGCGGAGGAGATTTGCCGCGACTGCGCGCTGCTGGCCTTGGCCATATGCGCCGCGGCGGCCTGAGTTTGCTTGGCGGCGCCGTCCAATTGGATGGCGCTGTCGTTGATGGTGGTGACGAGTTCGCGCAGGGCCTCGATGGCGTAATTGATCGAATCGGCGATCGCGCCGGTGATATCTTCGGTCACGGTCGCCTGCACCGTCAGGTCGCCGTCGGCTAGACTCGACAGTTCATCGAGTAACCGCATGATGGCTTCTTGATTGCGTTCGTTCTCGCGCACTCGCAGCTCGCTGGTGCGCCGGTCGTTGCTCGATTTGAAATAGGTCCAAGCGAGCGCCGCCAGCAACGCAGCGGCCAGCCCCAACAACGCCACTATCCACGGCTTGTAGCCGGCGCCGGAATCGACCCGCGAAGGCGCAACGCCCAATCCTGCAACCAGGCCGCTCGCCACCGCCGGCAGAGTGCGCGACGCCGCTTGTGCCTTGGACAACTTTTCAGCGGCGCCGATCGCCTTGCGCACGCTGTTCCCGTATTGCTGATTTCGGGCCACGACGGTCTTCAGGCGTTGTTCGGCATCCGCGCCGCTCACGCGGGGCATGGCGAGGCCGGATTCCTCGCCGGATAAGCCGCGCATCACCTGGTTCAGGAACTCCAAGCTGTCGGCGAGGCGTTGGGCGGCCGGAGCGGCATCGCTTACACCCGACGCCAGCCCGTTCAAATCCTGCTGAATACGCTGAACCATGAGCTCGAAACGCTCCAAGTACCGGCTCATCCCCTCGAGCTTCTGCACCCCGACGGCGCTCGCAAGGTCGCCGAGCTCCGACAACAGTTTTGGCGCCAATTCACGCGCCTCTTGGTTGGACGCCTGGATGGTTTCCACGGCGGCGTGGGCACCCGTGACCGTGCTCACGCCGTCGGACAGCTTGTTCCACGTGGCCGCGGCCGTGCTCGTGGCCGCGCCGGTTGCCGCGTCCCCGGCCCCGGTGCCCGCGCTCAGGTTGGGCACGGCGTCGCGCAGACTCTTGAGTTGCGCCACGCTCTTGGCGAGTGCATCGAAAGCGCTCGTTTCGCCCCGCAGCGCGTTTTGCGCCTCGTACGGTATGCGCTGCACCACGAGGGACAGCTGTTCCGCGGGTGCGGTGATCGGCGCGGTCTCGTGCGTGAGCAGTGTCAGTGCGGCAGCGCCGGCCAAGCAGAGCACAATGAGGCCCGCTAGCACGGGCAGGACATTGACTCCGGAGATTGTATTTTTTTGTGTCGTCATCTGTTCCACTGGAACCGGTTAGCTCGCGGCCTGTAAAAAGCTCTGGCTCTCGACCAAACTCTTCAAACTCAGAACCGGCCAAACCTCGCCGCCGCGGCGGAAGGCACCGGCAAGATAGCTATCGCAGCGGATCACCGTCGGCGGCGCTTCGGAGTTGAATTCCGCCTCTGCGAAACGCCGAAAGCCCAATACTTCGTCCACCATCAGCCCGGCGGGAATCTCCCGGTGGTTGACCACGACGACCCGGGTATTGCGGCCGGAGGCGGTCGCTCCGCTGCCCAGAAATTGCCGCAGGTCCAGCATCGGCAGCAGCTGTCCGCGCACGTTCGCCAGTCCCTTGACCCAGCCTTTCGCACCGGGAATGCGCGTGACCACCGCGGGATAGCCCAACACCTCGCGGGTTTCCTCGCGGGCCACCAGAAAGGTCTCGCCGCCCATGCGAAACGCCACGCCCACCCACTCGCGGCCGGCGCTGGTTTGCGGAGCGTTGCCCACCGCGACGGCGCGGCTGCGCTTTTCGAGCTCCTTGAGCAATTCGAACGGACGGTCGCGCAAGCTGCGCAAGCTCGTCTCGGTCCCGCCGACGACGCTCGTCATACGGCCAGCGCGGCCTGGGCCTTCTCGACCAACGCCTGCGCCGACACGGGCTTGACCAGATAGTCCACTGCACCCTGGCGCAGGCCCCATACCCGATCCGTCTCTTGACCCTTGGTGGTTACCATGATGATCGGGATCAAGCTGGTTTCAGGGTCGTTGATGAGCATCCGGGTCGCTTGATAGCCGTTCACGCCGGGCATGACGATATCCATGAAGATGAGATCCGGCTTCATGGCTTTCGCCTTGCGAACGCCCTCTTCACCGTTCTCGGCCGCGGCGGTCTTGAAGCCATGCTTCTCGAGAGCTTTCTGCATGACGAATACCTCGGTGGGTGAATCGTCAACGATGAGGATCAATGCCATTCTTGTGTTCTCCGTCATTTACCGACGTGAGCTTCGATTGCGCCTAATAATTCGTCTTTCGTGAACGGCTTGGTCAAATAGTGCTCCGAGCCCACGATGCGGCCGCGGGCTCGATCGAACAATCCGTCCTTGCTCGACAGCATGATGACCGGGATTTGCCTGAATACCTTGTTGTGCTTGATCAGCGAACATGTCTGGTAACCGTCGAGGCGCGGCATCATGATGTCCACGAACACGATATCGGGCTGATGGTCGGCGATCTTCGAAAGTGCGTCGAAACCATCGACGGCCGTGAACACCTCGCAGCCTTCCTTGGTCAGGAGGGTCTCGGCGGTCCGGCGGATGGTCTTGCTGTCGTCAATCACGAGCACTTTGAGTCCCGTGAGTTTCGGCTTGCCGTTGGTGATCGCGCTCTCCATGAATTTGACCTTGGTGGCTAAAGGCTACGCGTCCGTAGGTGCTGGAATCTCGTGGCTTTTTAACATATCCGGGCCCTGCAAGCCACGGTACGGGGTCGACATTTCGCGGTAAGCTGCGGCAAACAACGGTGGCGTGGTTCACAGTTTTCTCAAGTGGGCTGGCGCCGTACCTCTTGCGCTAGACTGCAATGCCACGAAAATTTCGTTTTCTATTTTTTTCGGGGCTCCTAAAGTGAGGAATGAGCATGTCTTCCCGAGTCCGTCTCGTCGTGGTCATGGACCCCATCGAAGCAATCAAGCCCGCCAAGGACAGCACCTTGGCGATACTGCTGGCGGCGCAGGCCCGCGGCTGGCAACTGTTCTACGCGGAACAACGCGACCTCTGGCTGCGCGACGGCATCGCCTGGGGGCGCCTCGCGCCGCTCCAGGTGTTCGACGATCCCGGAACATGGTTTGTGCGAGGTCCGGCGCAAAACGCCAGACTGGGCGAGTTCGAGGTGATTCTGATGCGCAAGGATCCGCCCTTCGACACCGAGTACATCTACACCACGTACATTCTGGATCGTGCGTTGACCCAAGGCGCGTTGGTTTGCAACCGGCCGCAGGGTCTGCGGGACATGAACGAGAAGGTCTACACAGCCTGGTTTCCCGAGTGCTGTGCGCCCACCCTGATCACGCGCGACATGTCCGCCATGAGTGAATTCCTGCGCGAGCACGGCAAAGCGGTGTGCAAGCCCTTGGATGGTATGGGAGGGCGCTCGATATTCGTTCTGGAGCAGGGCGACAAGAACCGCAATGTGGTGTTCGAGACTTTGACCGACTACGGCCGCCGGTACGCGATCGTGCAGCGTTACCTGCCCGAGATCGTGACCGCCGGTGATTGCCGGGTCATTCTGGTTGACGGAGAGCCGGTTCCCTTTGCCCTGCAGCGGATCCCCACGCTCGACGACAACCGAGGCAATCTCGCCGCCGGCGCACGGGCCGAGAGCCGCCCGCTCAATGAGCGTGACCGATGGCTGTGTGCGCAAATCGGTCCCAAATTGAAAGCAGCCGGAATGATGTTCGTCGGCCTGGACGTAATCGGCGATTTCGTCACTGAAATCAACGTCACCAGCCCGACCGGGATCCGCGAACTAAACAAAAAGCACGGTGTCGACATTGGTGCGATGCTGGTGGATGCGATCCACAGAAACTTGAGCGCTGCGTGACTTCCGACATATATCAAGCCGGCGAAATGCTTCAGGCCGGGCTGCCGCCCGCGAACGACCGCATGCTGACCACGTGCTTCTTGGCGGCGTTGTTCCATGGGATCGTGATCCTCGGCGTGACCTTCAGCTCGCCGGGCAGCAAGGCCGACGGCGACGGGGCTCCGGCCTTGGAGGTCATCCTCGTCAACGATCAAGCGCCGAGTGTCGCCAAGAACCCCAACGCGCAATATTTGTCCGAGCGCACTCAGAAAGGCTCCGGCAATACCTTGAAACGCGAGCGCGCCTTGATCCCGAAGTCGTCCCTGATGCCGGTCGAGCGCCCGGGAATCCCGAGCGGAGCCGGGCTGGCCGCGCTTCAGGCCGGCGCCGATACGGGGGATGAGGAACTCGTCGCAACTCAGATGCCGGCGCAAAAAATCCTGTATTTCGCATCGTCCGCAGCCGCTTCGGTACCATCCCAGCTGCCCCTGTTGCTCGAGAAACGGCCTGACCTCGCGATGACTCCCAATAGCGACGGAGTCGAGCTGCGCATGCGGGGCGAGGCCCGGGAGCAGCTGTGGATCGCCGCGGACACGCGAGAATCCGACGTGGCCGTTTATTTGGACAGCTGGCGCCGCAAGATCGAGCGCGTGGGCACGATGAATTTCCCCGATGTCGCACGGCGTCAAAAGCTCTCCGGCACCCCGGTGATCGAAGTGACCATCGGTGCCGACGGCAGACTCCTGCAAACCGTCATTCGGCGCAGCAGCGGGCACCCGGAGCTCGACGAGGCTGCCATGAGAATCCTGAAGCTCGCCGCGCCCTTTGATCCGTTTCCGGGCGAGTTGAGCGCCAAACACGATGAAATACGCATTGCGTACGAATGGCAGTTCCTGGGCGGCGCCTCGCAGGGCACCGGCGTCTTTTATTCGGAGCCCTCGCATGGAACCCAGTAAATGACCCCACGCATGACCACGCGAGCCCTATGACCGACACCGGTTATCTGACCAATCAGTTGCTGATCGCCATGCCGGCGATGGGTGATCCGAACTTTGCGCAGACCGTTGCGCTGGTGTGTGATCACAGTTCGCGCGGAGCGCTCGGGCTGATCCTCAACAAGCCCTTGCCCATGCGAATGGGCGAAATCTTCGAGCAGCTGGAGATCGAACTCGCCATGGGACCTTTGCGCGAACGCCAGGTATTGCGCGGCGGCCCGATGCAGACCGACCGCGGTTTCGTCGTGCACCGAGCGGGCGGCGAATGGGACTCGACGCTCAAGGTGTCCGATGTCATCCACGTCACGACGTCGCGGGACATCTTGGCCGCCATGGCCCGCGGCCAGGGCCCCGAAGAAGCCGTTGTCGCCCTGGGGTATGCCGGCTGGGACGGCGGACAGTTGGAAGATGAGATCCGGGCAAACGCATGGCTCAGCGCGCCGGTGGACCCCGGTTTGATTTTCGAGCTGCCGTTCGAATCTCGCTGGCTGGCTGCGGGACGTCTCCTGGGGGTGGAGTTGTCGCGCATCAGCCCCCTCAGCGGCAATGCCTAAACCGACGGTGCCTGCGCCGGCCGTGGCTCAGCCGGAAGCTTCGGTGCAAGCCGCCTCGAGCGGGCCGATGCGCGGCGCGCCGCGGGTGGTTCTGGCGTTCGATTTCGGGCGTCGGCGCATCGGCGTTGCCTGCGGCGACACCGTCAGCCGCACGGCTGCCCCTCTCGACGCCGTGGCGGTGGGCCTGGGCGGACTCCGTTGGGAACCGATCGATACGCTGTTGCGCGAGTGGCAGCCGGCGCTGATCGTGGTCGGGCTGCCGTATAATGTGGATGGATCGGACAGCGCCATGACGAGCGCCGCGCGTGAGTTCGCCGCCGAACTGGAACGCCGTTGCCGGCTGCCGGTGGTGCTGGTCGACGAGCGGTATTCGTCCAGGGAGGCCGAAGCGAGGCTCAAATCGGCACGCGAGGCGGGCCTGCGCCGGCACCGCGTTGCGAAAGCCGATGTCGACGCAGCGGCGGCCTGCGTCATCTTGGAACGTTGGTTTACCGAACAAACTTGAGGCGCACATGCGTTCACAACAAGACAGCGCCGGGGGCTTGCGCCACCTCATCACGCTCGAGGGTCTGACCCGCGACGCGTTGACGGCGATCCTCGATCGCGCGGAGACCTACCGCCGTCTTCCCGGGCAACCTGCCTATGAGGGCCGCGAACTTGCCGGCGTTACCCTCGCAAACCTGTTCTTCGAACCGAGCACCCGCACCCGTGCTTCGTTCGATCTCGCCAGCCGCCGTTTGGGCGCTCATGTGCTCAACTTGGACCTGCACTCGAGTTCGCGCGCCAAGGGTGAGAGCATGCTGGACACGATCTATACGCTCGAAGCCATGAACACCGACGTGTTCGTGATCCGCGACTCGGAAGCGGGCATGCCGGAATTCCTGATCGACCATGTCGCCCCGCATGTGTCGGTGATCAGCGCGGGCGAGGCGCATGTCTCCCACCCTACCCAAGGCCTGCTCGACGTCCTGACCATTCGCACCCACAAGCGCCGCTTTGCCGGGCTCAAGGTCGCCATCGTCGGCGATATCAGGCACTCGAGGGTCGCGAGATCCGCCCATCAGGCGCTGACGACACTGGGGACGACGGATTTGCGGGTGGTGGCGCCGGAAGCGCTGCTGCCGGCGGAAAGCGAGTTTCGAGGCGCGCAGCGCTTCACCCGCATCGAGGACGGCATCGCGGGCGCCGATGTGGTGATGATGCTGCGCATTCAAAAGGAGCGCATGGCGCAGAGCGCATCGCTCGACGATGCCGCCTATTTCCGGGATTTTGGGCTGGACGCCAAGCGCTTGAAATTGGCCGCGCCCAGCGTGCTCGTCATGCACCCCGGCCCCATGAACCGCGGCGTGGAAATCGCCGCTGACGTGGCGGACGGACCGCGATCGGTGATTCGCGAACAGGTGAACAACGGGGTCGCCGTGCGGATGGCGGTGCTGGCGTTGATTGCCGCCACGCTCACGCGGCACCGGCGGCCGTTGTAACCCCCCGCGTTTCCGCGGAAACGCGCGCTGCCAAGTGACGCCGCCGTAAAGATATTCAGTCCTGCGCGCCCTTCAGCAACAAGAGACCGACCGCCGCCGCGGCGGCCACTGCCGTCACCGGAAGCAGAGCCTGCAGCACATGCGTCTCGCTCGCACCCTGCCCCAGCAGAACTCCCGCAAATAAAGGCCCGACGGCCGAGCCCAGCCGGCTCGCCGCAACGCAGGCGCCGGTTCCGGTGCCGCGCGTCTCCACGGCGTAATACCTCGGGGTGAGCCCATACAAGATCAGCTGAGCGCCGAGAACGAAGGCGCCGACCGCTGCCGCGGCGGCGGCGGCGAGCAACAAGTCCTTCCCGAGC
>DASYFQ010000107.1:0-14448 GCA_036498345.1 Steroidobacteraceae bacterium | reverse complement strand
ATCGCTTGCAAGTCAATTCGCTGCATTGGCAGGGAATTCAAACGCTGGGGAAGGATTTGGCGGTCGAGGCGCGCGCACCGGACGGAGTCATCGAGGCATTCCGGGTCGCCGACGCACCGAATTTCGCCTTGGGCGTGCAATGGCATCCGGAATGGCAGTTTGCGGAGAATCCATTTTCTCGCGCGTTGTTTGCGGCATTTGGCGAAGCCAGCCGCGCGCGCAAAGTCGAAGGGTGATTTATGGCGAGCTCGATTCAGCAATTCTTGAAAGAACACGGCATCTCGGAAGTCGAAGCCATCATCCCGGACATGGCCGGCGTGGCGCGCGGCAAGCTCATGCCCGCGGAAAAATTTGCCGAAGAGGAGGGAATGCGGCTGCCCGAGGCGATCTTCCTGCAGACGGTCACCGGCGACTATCCGGACGATCAGAGCGCCATGAATCCTTCGGACATCGACATCGTGTTGAAAGCGGATCCGAAAACGGTGCGTGTGGTGCCATGGGCCGCGGAGCCCACCGCCCAGGTAATTCATGACTGCTTCTACGGCGATGGCCGGCCGGTCACGATGGCGCCGCGCTATGTGTTGCGGCGGGTGCTCGATCTGTACGAGGCGCATGGTTGGGAACCGGTGGTGGCTCCGGAACTCGAGTTCTTCCTGGTGGAGCCCAACGTCGATTCCGACTATCCCTTGAAGCCGCCGGTGGGCCGCTCGGGCCGTCCGGAAATCGGCCGACAGGCGTACAGCATCGCGGCGGTCAACGAATTCGATCCGCTGTTCGACGACATGTACTCGTTCTGCGAGGCCCAGGACATCGAAATCGATACCTTGATCCACGAGGCGGGCGCGGCGCAGATGGAAATCAACCTGCTGCATGGCTATCCGATGAGTCTTGCCGACCAGGCCTTTTTGTTCAAGCGCACCGCACGCGAGGCCGCCCTGCGGCACAAAATGTATGCCACGTTCATGGCAAAGCCGATGGCCAAGGAGCCGGGCAGCGCCATGCACTTGCATCAAAGCATCGTGGATACGAAGACCCGCAAGAACATCTTCAGCAACGGCGACGGCTCTCCCACGGCCTTGTTCTTCGGTCACCTCGCCGGTCTGCAGAAGTACCTGCCCGGTGCGATGTCGTTGTTCGCGCCGAATGTGAACAGCTATCGGCGCATCAGCCGCTATTCGTCCGCGCCCATCAATGTGCATTGGGGCTACGACAATCGTACGGCGGGTCTGCGGGTACCGATGTCCGGTCCCGAGGCGCGACGCGTCGAGAACCGGGTGGGAGGCGCCGACGCGAATCCGTATCTGGCGATCGCAGCGTCGCTCGCGTGCGGCTACCTTGGGATGATCGAAGGATTGAAGCCGTCCGAGCCGATTTCAGGCAGCGCCTACGACTTGGCAATCGCCCTGCCGCGCACCTTGGCGGAGGCGTTGCGCTTGCTGCGGGAATCCAAGCCCCTGGTGGACTTATTCGGCGATCGGTTCGTGCTGGCCTATACGGCCGTCAAGGACGCCGAGTACGAGACCTTTGCGCAGGTCATCAGTTCGTGGGAGCGCGAGCATCTCTTGTTGAACGTCTAGCGATCGCAGCGAGTTTGCGCGATGGGCGGGGTTTCCTGCGCCATGGCTCTGTCCCCGGGGCGCGCGCTGCGCTATAAAGCGGAGGTGGGTTTGGTCGCAGCGCGCGCATTCGCCGCGCGCGCGGCTGTCTTCGCGCATAGAAAAGGGGAAGCGTTTTGATGTTCAGCGTTCGTCGGATGGCGATTCTGACCCTCGGGTGTTTGTTGACTTTGAGCGCTTGCGGCGACCGTAAATCGTCATCCCCCGCGGCGCCCGGTGCAGGCAGCGGAACCAATTCGGCGGCCAAGGCCAGCGCCGTCGCCAACGGCGGAAAGGTGCTGAACCTCTATATCTGGTCCGATTACCTGGCCGCGGACACGCTGTCGAATTTCGAGAAGCAAACGGGCATCAAGGTGCACGTCTCCTACTTCGACACCAATGAGACGCTGGAGACCAAGCTGCTCGCGGGCAGCAGCGGCTACGACGTCGTCGTGCCCACGGCGTCCTACTTCGAGCGGCAGATCAAAGCCGGCGTGTATTTGACGCTGGATAAGTCGAAGCTGCCGAACCTCAAGAACATGGACCCTCAGCTCATGGCGAAGGTGGCATTGCACGACCCGGACAATGCCCACGGGATCATTTATACCTGGGGCACCAACGGCATCGGCTACAACGAGAAAATGGTCAAGGAGCTGATGCCCGATGCGCCGCTCGATAGCTGGCGCATGGTGTTCGACCCGGTCGTGGCGTCGAAAGTCGCCAAGTGCGGCATCAGCGTGCTCGATTCGCCGGCCGAGATGTTGCGCGCCGTTTACAGCTACTTGGGCAAGGATCCGAACTCCCAGAACCCGGCCGATCTGGTCCTGGCGGAAGCCGTGCTCACCAAGATCCGGCCCTTCATCCGCAACATCAATTCCTCCGAGTATATCGAGGCGCTGGCCAACGGCGATCTCTGCATTGCCGTGGGCTACAACGGCGACGTGATGCAGGCCCGTGATCGTGCCCGCGAGGCCAACAAGGGCATCGAAATCAAGTACATGGTGCCCAAGGAAGGCTCGATACTGTGGTTCGATATGCTGGCCATCCCGAAGGATGCGCCGGACCCCGACAGCGCCTACGCCTATCTCAACTACATCATGACGCCGCAAGTCATCGCCGACATATCGAACTTCAAGCGCTACGCCAACGCCAACGTGGCGTCGCAACCGCTGGTGCTGCCGTCCGTCAAGGACGACCCCGGAATCTATCCGCCGCCCGAGCAGCGGCAAAAGCTGGCCGTGCAGCTGGCGGATTCGGCCGATCAAACCCGCGCCATTACCCGCGTCTGGCAAAAATTCAAGACGGGCCTATAGGCGATGACGACATCCGGTGGAGCGGCCGTCAAAGCGGCGCCTTGGAAGGATCCGGCGGCACGTCCCTACGTACAAGTGGACCGCATCACCAAGTCGTTCGGCGATTTCAAGGCGGTCGATGACGTCAGTCTAAAGATCTACAAGGGCGAAATATTTTGCCTGTTGGGCGCATCGGGCTGCGGCAAGACCACGCTGCTGCGCATGCTGGGCGGATTCGAGACGCCGAGTTCGGGGAAAATATTCATCGACGGCGAGGACATGACGGGCGTGCCGCCGTACGAGCGGCCGGTGAACATGATGTTCCAGTCATATGCCCTGTTTCCGCACATGAATGTCGAACAGAACGTCGCGTTCGGCCTGAAGCAGGACCGCGTGCCCAAGCCCGAGATGCGCGAGCGGGTGGCGACCATGCTCGATCTGGTAAAACTGGGCGATTTCGCCAAGCGCAAGCCGCATCAATTGTCGGGCGGCCAGCGGCAACGCGTGGCGCTGGCGCGTTCGCTGGTCAAGCGGCCCAAACTGCTGCTGCTCGACGAACCCCTGGGCGCGCTCGACAAGAAATTGCGCGAACACACGCAATTCGAGCTGATCAGCCTGCAAGACAAGCTCGGCGTGACCTTCGTCGTCGTGACTCACGATCAGGAAGAAGCCATGACCTTGGCGAGCCGGATCGGCGTCATGAACCACGGCGAAATCGTACAGGCGGGAACGCCGTCGGAGATCTACGAATTTCCCAGCTCGAAGTTCGTGGCGGATTTCGTCGGCTCCGTGAACATGTTCGAAGGCAAGCTGATCGAAGACGAACCTGAATACGTGCGAATCGGTTCGGAGGAGCTCGGCGGGACGATCTACGTGAGCCACGGAATCAGTGCGCCTCCGGAAGCCATCGTGTGGGCGGCGGTGCGGCCCGAGAAAATCTTCATGTCCACGGCGCCGCCGGAGGGTAACGACAATGTGGCGCGCGGCGCGGTGCAGGACATCGCGTATCTCGGCGATCTGTCGATCTACCTGGTCAAGCTGCCCACCGGCAAGGTGGTGCGCGTGACTCAGCCCAATACGTCGCGCCACGCCGAGGCCATCACTTGGGAACAGCAGGTATATCTCTCGTGGGACGCGACCAGCCCGGTGGTGGTGACCCGTTAGCCCCATGAGGACAGCCGGGCACTGGCGGCGCTTCGGCGTGACGGGACGCGGCCTCGTCGTCGTGCTTCCGTATTTGTGGCTGTTGTTGTTCTTCGTCGTCCCCTTCGTGATCGTGCTGAAGATATCCTTCTCGGACATCGATCTCGCGATACCCCCGTATAAGCCCTTGCTGGAATGGGTCGGCAAGAATTCCCTCGCCATCAAAGTCAATTTCAATAACTACGCGTTCCTGTTCACCGACAGGCTGTACATCAACGCCTTCCTGAACTCGATCAAAGTCGCGTTCATCTCCACGGTGCTGTGCCTGCTCGTAGGCTATCCCATGGCGTACGGCATCGCTCGCGCCAAACCCTCCACGCGCAACCTCTTGCTATTGCTGGTGATTCTCCCCTTCTGGACCTCCTTGCTGCTGCGAGTTTATGCCTGGATCGGCCTCCTGAAAGCCAATGGCGTGATCAACAATGTGCTGCTGTCGCTGGGGATCATCCACGAGCCCTTGACCATGCTGTACACGCCCTTTGCCATGTACGTGGGCATCGTCTACTCGTATCTGCCATTCTTCATTTTGCCGCTGTACGCGAACCTGGAAAAAATGGACTGGCAATTGCTCGAGGCCGCAGAAGACCTGGGGTGCCGCCCCTGGCAGGCGTTCTACAAGATCACGCTGCCGCTATCCCGCAACGGAATCCTGGCGGGCTCCATGCTGGTGTTCATTCCGGCGGTGGGCGAGTTCGTCATCCCGGCGCTGCTCGGCGGTCCCAACGCATTGATGATCGGACGCGTGCTGTGGGATGAGTTCTTCTCGAACCGCGCGTGGCCGGTGGCGAGCGCGGTGGCGATACTGCTGCTGCTTCTCCTGGTGCCGTTCATGATGTGGTACCAGAGCGTGCAGGCGCGCGAGTCGGCGGGGGCGCGATGAACTATCGCAGCTCGTACTTCATTCTGACCTGCCTGGGATTGGGCTTCGCCTTTCTGTACATTCCCATCCTGTCGATGGTGGTGTTTTCCTTCAATGCATCCAAGCTGGTGACCGTGTGGGATAGCGCCAATTCGCCGACGCTCAAGTGGTATTACTCGCTGCTCAACAACGAGGAAATACTCGATGCCGCCTGGATTTCCCTGAAAGTCGCCGTCATCAATGCCTCGGGTTCGGTGATCCTCGGCACTCTGGCCGGTTTCGGATTGGCGCGGTTCAGCCAATTCAGGGGGCGCTTCACGCTCAACGCCATGACCACGGCGCCGTTGGTCATGCCGGAAGTCATCACCGGACTGTCGCTGCTGTTGCTGTTCGTCGCGCTGGAACAAATGATCGGTTGGCCGGCGGGACGCGGCATCACCACCATGACCATCGGGCACATGACGTTTTCGATGGCCTATGTGACGGTGATCGTGAATTCGCGCCTGGCGACTTTCGATACGGCGCTCGAGGAGGCGGCCATGGATCTGGGCGCCCGTCCGCTCAAGGTGTTCTTCGTCATTACGCTGCCCATCATTTTCCCCGCGATTTTATCGGGATGGCTGCTGGCCTTCACCTTGTCGTGGGACGATCTGGTGATATCGAGCTTCACCTCGGGGCCGGGCAGCAGCACCCTTCCCATGGTGGTGTTCTCGAAGGTGCGGCTCGGGGTCAGTCCCGAAATCAACGTGCTCGCGACCATCACCATCACCGTGGTGACCATGATGATCGTGGGCGTGAGTCTGTGGATGTCTCGCATGGCCAAGCTGGACAAGGCCGCCGCTCGAGCCGGGCCATGAAACTCCCGGCGTAAAGGGCCTCGGCGCCGCCGGCATCGCGTAGGAGGAAACCGATGAACAATCAGCTCGATCCGCTGGTGCACGCCAAGGACACGCTGTTCGATCTTGCCGTCCGCTTCGGTCCGAAGCTGGTGGTGGCGATACTCATCTTGACGCTCGGATTCTTCGTGGCCGGCTGGATCGCGCGCGCATCCGATCGCGGCCTGCGCCGGCTCGACCTCGAGCCGCCCGTGCGGCAGCTCTTGACCCGAGTGGCGCGGGTGCTGGTGGTCGGCCTGTTCGCCATCCTGGCCCTGCAAAATCTCGGCGTCGAGCTCTTGCCCCTGATCGCGGGGCTGGGCGTCGCCGGCGCCGGCGTTGCCCTCGCGACTCAGGGCGTGTTGGGCAACATGGTCGCGGGCCTCACCATCATATTCACGAAGCCGTACCGCGTCGGCGAATACATCGCCATCGTCGGCGTCGAGGGGCAGGTGGAGGCCATCACCCTGTTCAATACGGCGCTCATGCATCCCGACCGCTCGCGCATCATCGTTCCCAATCGCAAGGTGGTGGGAGAAATCCTTCACAACTACGGCAGCATCCGTCAATCCGAGATCCGAGTGGGCATCGCCTATGAATCGAATCTTCCTCTCGCGCTCGGTGCCATTCGCGATCTGGTACGGGCGAATCCACGCGTCCTGCCGGAGCCGACACCCGTGATTCAAGTGGTTACTCTGGCCGATTCGGCGGTACAAATTGCGATCAAGCCGTGGGTGGCGGTGGCCGATTATGGTGCGATCGCGGGCGAACTCAATTTGTCGCTGGTCGAGGAATTGCGCCAACGCGGCATCGGAATTCCATACCCGCAGAGGGAGGTACGTCTGATCGGTGGCGATGCAGAGGGGAAGAGCACATCGACGGGAACGTCATAAAGCCAATGAGAGATTTCGCGCTCGAGGTGTATTTCTCCAAGTGGGAATTCGCCGCCCAATACAACCTCACCGGGTCGGACGGCGAAAACATGACGCTGGCAGAGCTCCTTGCGCTCGCGAGCCCCGAAGATCGCGCGGCCTTCGAGAACCTTGGCCTCGGTTACACGGAGACCTTCGGCGCGCCGGCGCTGCGCACCGAGATCGCGCGGACGTACGAGACCGTGGGCCCCGAGCATCTGCTCTGTTTCGCGGGCGCGGAGGAGGGGATCTACGTCGCGATGAAGGTGCTGCTGAACGCCGGTGACCATGCGATCGTCATCACACCGAACTACCAGGCGGCGGAAACGGTACCGCTCGGCATATGCGAGGTCACCGGAGTGCCTCTCGACATCAATCGCGATTGGGACCTCGATGTGGATCTCCTGCGCTCGGCGCTGCGGCCCAATACGAAGCTGATCTCGATCAACTTCCCCAACAATCCCACCGGCAAGATCATCCCGCGGGCGGCCTTCGATGCGATCGTCGAGATCTGCCGCAGCCGTGGTATCTGGCTCTTCAGCGACGAAGTCTACCGGCTGATCGAACGCGATCCGGCACTGCGGTTGCCCCAGGCAGCCGATGTCTATGAGCGCGCGGTATCCCTCAACGTGATGTCTAAGGCCTATGGCCTGCCCGGTCTCAGGATCGGGTGGCTGGCTTGCAAGGATCGAGCGACGCTCGTCAGATTCGAGCGCTACAAGCATTTCCTGTCGATTTGCAATTCGGCGCCTTCCGAGGTGCTGGCGCGAATCGCGCTCAAGGCGCGCGACACGATCCTGGGTAGAAACCGGAGAATCGTTCGCGCCAATCTCGAGGCGTTGAACGCATTCTTCGCCGACTACGAGCATCTCTTCGCTTGGCGAGAGCCCGATGGCGGCTGTGTCGGCTTCATACGCTACAAGGGTGCCGAGGGAGTAGAGGAGTTCACGCGCCGGCTGGTGGAGGAGTCGGGCGTCCTTTTCCTGCCGTCGAGCATCTACCGGTCGGAACTCGGCCCGGTGCCTGAGAACTGTTTGCGGGTTGGGTTTGGGCGCGTGCACGTTCCGGCGGGCCTCGTGGCACTGCGCAAATGGTTCGAACTCAAATCTCATTGAGAGGCGATTACCTAGGAGGGGATGATCATGAATCGATTTAGATTTCGCGCGGGGCCGGTGGCGGCCCGGGCCGGGTTGGCGGCGGCCTGCGTCATGAGCCTGTCCGCATCGCTGGCCGCGGCGCCCGGCGGACCGGGTTCGCCCGACAGAAAGCCGGATGGCGATACGGAGAAGCCGGAAGGCGGTAAATTCGAGCCCTTCAAGCCCGAGGCGACGGTGAGCACGGGTACGGTCACCATCGGCGGCCAGGCGATCAGCTACCAATCGATTGCCGGTACCTTCGTCGTGCATCCGAAGGATTGGGATGACGTTCCGCGCGATCCCAAGGCCGACAAGGGAAGCGCGGCGCCTGCGGAGGAGGGCGGCGAAGCCAAGAATCCGAGCGCCGAAGCGTCGATGTTCTACGTCGCCTATTTCAAGAGCGGCGGCGGCCCTCGGCCGGTGACATTTTTCTACAATGGCGGTCCCGGGTCAGCGACATTGTGGCTGCACATGGGCGCTTTCGGGCCGCGCCGCATCGTCACCGCGACCGATGCGCACACACCGGCCGCGCCGTACTCGCTGGTCAGCAATAGTTCGAGCCTGCTCGACGTCACGGACCTCGTCTTCATCGACGCGCCCGGCACCGGATTCAGCCGCATTGCCGGCAAGGACAAGGAGAAGGCGTTCTACGGCGTCGATCAAGATGCCTATGCCTTCGCCGACTTCATCTCGCAGTTCCTGTCGAAATACGGCCGCTGGAATTCGCCGAAGTATCTATTCGGCGAAAGCTACGGCACGCCGCGTTCCGCAGTGCTCGTCAATCAGCTGGAAGCGGATCGCTCCATCGACGTCAACGGAGTGATCCTGCTCTCGCAAATCCTCAACTTCGATCTCAGCCCCGATCGCCCGACCGGTAATCCCGGCATCGATCTACCCTACCAGACGGTGCTTCCGACCTACGCCGCCACCGCTTGGTATCATCAGAAGCTGCCGGGCGAGCACAAGAATCTCGAAGCCCTGATGGCGGAGGTCGAGCAGTTCGCCATGGGAGACTATGGCCGTGCGCTCGCGGCGGGATCCGATCTCAGCGTCGCGGAACGCGGTGTGATCGCCGACAAGCTGCATCAATATACGGGGCTCCCCGTCGAGTACATCCTCAAGGCGGACTTGCGTATCGACGGCGGCGAATTCCGTCAGAATCTGCGCGGCGAGGATGGCATGACGACCGGACGGCTCGATACCCGGTTTTCCGGCCCCGACATCGATCCCTTGAGCCAACGCGCCGAGTACGATCCGCAATCCGCGGCGCTGAGTTCAGCCTATGTTGCCGCGTTCAACGAGTACGCGCGCAAAGACTTGCACTATGGGGAAGGCAAGATCTTCAAACCGAGTATCCGGACATTCAACACCTGGAACTTCCAGCACCAGATGCCGGGGCAAACGCAGCAGCCCGCCTCGTCGCGCCAAGGATCCAACGTCATGCCGGATCTCGCGAACGCAATGAAGATCAACCCGAACTTGAAGATTCAATTGAATGCCGGGTATTTCGATCTCGCGACACCGTTCTATCAAGGCGTCTACGAGATGCATCATTTGCCGATTCCGGCGAGTCTGCAGGCGAATATCGAGTACAAGTTCTACGACTCGGGCCACATGGTCTATGCCAAGGACTCATCGCTCAAGCTGCTGCACGACAATGTCGCGGGATTCATTCGCCGCACCGGCAATCTCGGTCACTGAACGAGGCAGCAAGGACACTTTGCGAGCCAGGTCCGACTCGAGCTGCGCCTTCGGGTAGAAATGGCCGAGCAAGCCCGTCATGGCTTTTCCTTGAGGCGATGGCTCGCACGCGCGTCCAAGTCCAGCCCGTAGATGCCTTTGAGTTCGCCGATCTTCCGCAAAGTCTCCGCGGTGAACGGCGTTTTCCCTTCAAAGGCATGCAGGACCATGCCCTCGATCAAGTCGCCGAGCGTCATGTTTTTGTACTCGGCGAGCGCCTTCAGCACCTTCAAGACGCGGCGCTCCATGCGCACGCCGGTTTGGATGCGTTCGATTTCGACAGTCTTGGACGAAGCGGGCATGCGGTATTCCGTGAGGATTTGGTACCAATGTACCATGGTACCAAATGCCGTGCAATGCCTGCGCATGAGCACCGTCGCTCCTGAGGTGGTGCGGCGCCGTGAGCCCAGGGCGCGCCGCACTGCGATATGCCCCGGTAGGCGCCGCCGTATCGAGCGCTTTCCATGCGCGCTTCGCTCGATTATCGTGCATTCATGAAAAACAACACGTTGGTGAACCATCCGCCCGCCGTGCCCATGCCCGCGGACAACCGTCCTCTGGTGGCGCCGATCTACCAGTCGGTGAAGTTCTCGTTCGATGATACCGGCGAGACACTGCGCTACCTGCGCGGCGGGCGTGAGGGATTTTTTTACTCTCGGACCTCGAATCCCACACTGACGCAATTGCAGCTGTTGCTCGCGCAACTGCAGGGCAGAGAGGATTGCCTGTTGACCGGGTCCGGAGTCGCGACCATCGCGGCGAGCCTTCTATCGCTCTGCAAGCAGGGTGATCACATTCTCGCCTTCGTCGAGTCATATGGCCCGACGCGCTACATCGTGCAGCATCTCATGGCGAAGTTCGGCGTCGCTCATACCTTGTTGTCGATCGAGGACCTCGACGGCATAGAACGCGTACTGAGCCATACCCCGACGCGCCTGGTGGTGTTCGAAAGTCCCACCAACCCGGTGACCAAAATCGCCGACATCGAACACCTGACGGCGCATGCGCGGCGCGCAGGCGCGCTTACGGTGCTCGATAATACGTTTGCGGGCTTTCACAACCACGGCGCCTACGACATCGACATCTTCCTGCACAGCCTGACGAAATACGCTTCGGGCCACGGCGATGTGATGGGCGGCGCGATCATTGCGCGCCGCGAGCTGATTGCCGAGATGCGCAAGGATGTCGTGTCCATGGGGCCGACGCTCGATCCGCACGCGGCGTTTCTGATTCAGCGGGGCATGCGCACGTACTTTTTGCGTTACGAGCGCCAGTGCGCAAACGCACTCGCGTCGAGCCAATTCCTGAAGAGTCATCCCCGGGTCAAGACGGTCCACTACCCGGGCCTCGACAGCCACCCGCAGCACACGCTGGCCCGCCGGCAAATGAGCGATTTCGGCGCCGTGGTGACCATCGAGCTGGACGGAGGATTTGAGCAGGGCGCCCGGTTCGCGGAGGCGCTGCAGCTGTTTTCGATGTCGGCGAGCGTGGGATCGGCCGAGTCCTTGGTGATGCCCCCGCAACTCCTGGCCGGCCACGAATTCACGCCGGAGCAGCGTGCCGCCTCGCTGATAACGCGGGGAACCGTGCGCCTGTCGATCGGTCTGGAAGACGCCGCCGATCTGGTCCAAGACCTCCGCCAGGCCTTGGATCAGGCGTTCAGTTAGGAATTCTCTTCCATATGAGCGGCAACGCATCGTTGGCGTTTCCGCGCAAACGGGGCGAATGCGCTACAAATTACTGATCAGAATATCGCCGAACTCACTGCACTTGACCTCGGTCGCTCCGTCCATCAGGCGCGCAAAATCGTAGGTCACGGTCTTCTGGGCAATCGTCTTGTCCATCGCGCCGATGATGGCGTCCGCGGCCTCCAGCCAACCCATGTAGCGCAACATCATTTCGCCCGACAAGATGACCGAACCCGGATTGACCTTGTCGAGATCGGCATACTTGGGCGCGGTGCCGTGCGTGGCTTCGAAGACCGCATGACCCGTCAGGTAATTGATATTGCCGCCCGGCGCGATGCCGATGCCGCCGACTTGAGCGGCCAGCGCATCCGACAGGTAGTCGCCGTTGAGATTCATGGTTGCGACCACGTCGAATTCATCCGGGCGCGTCAACACTTGTTGCAGCGTGATATCCGCAATTGCATCCTTGATGATGATCTTGCCCGCCTTTTTGGCGGCGTCCATCTGCGCATTGGCTTCTTTGTCGCCCTTTGCGGCCTTGATGCGCTCCCATTGCTCCCAAGTGAATACGTCAGCGGGAAACTCCTGTTCCGCGAGCTGGTAGCACCAATTACGAAACGCACCTTCGGTGAATTTCATGATGTTGCCCTTGTGCACGATGGTCACGCTCTTGCGCTTGTTGGCGATGGCGTACGCCACGGTGGCGCGGAACAATCGATCGGTCCCTTCCTTCGATGCCGGCTTGAGTCCGATGCCCGAGCTTTCGGGGAAGCGGATCTTGGCGAACTGTTTCGGAAAATTCTGCTTGAACAGATCGAGGAATTTCTTGGCGTCCGCAGTCCCCGCCTCGAACTCGATCCCTGCGTAAATGTCTTCGGTATTTTCGCGGAAAATGACCATGTCGACCTTTTCCGGCGTTTTCACGGGAGAGGGCACGCCCTTGAACCAACGCACGGGCCGCAAACACACGTATAGATCCAACATTTGGCGCAAGGCCACATTGAGTGAGCGTATGCCGCCGCCCACCGGGGTGGTGAGCGGGCCTTTGATCGAGATCAAGTAGTTGCGGCAGGCGGTGACGGTTTCGTCCGGCAGCCAGGTGTTGTACGCCTTGTTCGCTTTCTCGCCGGCGAACACTTCCATCCAGTGAATCTTGCGCTTGCCGCCGTAGGCCTTTTGTACGGCCGCGTCGAATACCCGCACGCTCGCGCGCCAGATGTCGCGGCCGGTGCCGTCGCCTTCGATGAACGGAATGATGGGCTGATCCGGCACATGCAATTTGCCGTTCGAGATGGTAATTTTCTGGCCCCCGGCGGGGACCTGCACGTGGACCGGCTTTGCGTCTGACATTCATCGCTCCTGTAAATTCAGCGGCAATGCTAGCATGCGCGACCGGAGACCCGCATTGCGTACACTGACATCAACCCCCGCGAGGGACGGCTTCCACATGCCTGCCGAATTCGAACGGCATTCAGGCTGCTGGATGCTGTGGCCGGAGCGTTCGGACAATTGGCGCTCCGGGGCCAAACCGGCACAGGCGGCGTTTGCGGCGATCGCGAGCGCCATCGCGGGCGCAGAGCCGGTGACCGTGGGCGTCTCGGCGGCGCAATTCCAGAATGCGCGCGCGCGGTTGCCGCGCGAGGTCCGCGTGGTTGAGATCAGCAGTAATGATGCATGGATACGCGACTGCGGACCGACCTTCGTCATCGATGGCAAGGGCCGGCGCAGGGGCGTCGATTGGACCTTCAATGCCTGGGGCGGTCTCGACGGCGGGCTGTACTTCCCCTGGGACCGCGATGACGAGGTCGCGCAAAAGGTATTGGAAATCGAGGGCGCCGACCGGTACCGGACCTCGTTCGTGCTTGAAGGCGGCGCCATCCACGTGGACGGTCAAGGCACCTGTTTGACTACCGAAGAATGTCTGCTCAATCCGAATCGCAACCGTGGGCTCGGACGGTCCGATATCGAGGAACAGTTGCGCCGCTATCTCGGTGTCACCACCGTCATTTGGTTGGGCAAGGGCGTGTACCTCGACGAGACCGGCGGCCATATCGACGAACTTGCCTGTTTCACGAGCCCGGGGCACGTTGCCCTCACCTGGACTTTGGATCGGAAGGATCCGCAATACGAGATTTCCCACGACGCCTACCAGCGCTTGAGGAAGGCTCGCGACGCGCGGGGCCGGGAACTCACCATTCACAAAATCCACCAACCGGGGCCGCTCTACATGACTGCCGAGGAGGCGGCCGGGATCGACGTGCGTGCCGGCAGCCGGCCGCGCAAAGCCGGGGACCGCTTGCCGGCGTCATATATCAATTTTTATGTCGCGAATAAATGTGTCGTCATGCCGCTGTACGACAAGCGCCATGATGCGGCGGCACAGGCGGCGCTCAAACGGCTGTTTCCCACCCGCAAGGTGCTGGGAGTCGCCACGCGGGAAGTGCTGCTCGGCGGGGGCAATATCCACTGCATAACCCAGCAAGTTCCCCGCCCGACGGGCCGTTAACCGGTCCAAATGGAACTTTGCTGCGCGCGCGCTCTCGAAAGTCTTTATTCTACGCAGCCTAAATCGTCTCAACTCCCACAATATCGGAAGCTGTAGTGCACCCATCGTTCATTCGATACGCTCGCCAATCATTGAGCGCGCTCCTGTGCGCCGGCGCCATTTTCGCGGCCGGCTGCCATAGCAACAACTACACCAGCGGCTACGGTATCGCCTGGGTTACCTTGAGCGAAACGCCGGCCGAGTTCACCAGCTACACCGTCAATGTGGATTCCGTGACCCTGACCGGCAAGACCGTCGGGGCTTATACCATCGGCGGCACGGCGGTTGAAACCGTCGATTTCACGAAGCTCGACAAGATCTCCGAGCTGTGGAGTGCCGCGAGCGTCCCGAACGACACCTACACCTCGGCCAGCATCGTGCTGGATTACACCAGCGCGAATATCTCCGTCATGGTCAACGGCGTGCCGACCAAGGCGACAGTCGTGGATTCGACGGGCGCCGCCGTGACGACTCGGACGATCAACGTAACCTTCGATCCGACCAATACCCTAACCATCCAACCGACCTATGCGTCGTCGAGCGCCGTGCGCCTGGCCCTCAATTTCGACCTCGCCGCCTCGAATGTCGTCAACATGGCTACCAG
>DASYFQ010000106.1:0-27098 GCA_036498345.1 Steroidobacteraceae bacterium | reverse complement strand
GCCGCGCCCGGCTTGCTGCGGACCAGCGCTGCCCTTTCCGCCCTGCTTCTACTGCCTGTCATCGATGCGCGGCTCCCTGTCGCGCATACGAACGAGTTATTTCGACCTCCCATCGCTTGAGTCCAAGGCGCGATCGACGCGATCTGCGCTGCACGAGTCACGGACGGCCGTTGTGACCCTGTAGTGACCGTCTTGCGGTACGTCACAAGCGCATCGATTCGGGCAACGGGCGCGCGCTTTCACAACGCCGCTTTCCAACAGCACGCCTAGGGCTTACCACCGTGCTTGTTCGCATGGGTTGATGACCGAGGAATTGGCATGTATCGATCTCGTTCAACGTCGGCGGCTTCGAGTCCCTCGCGCCGACGCTTCGTCCAGGGGCTCGCAGGCGGCGTGCTGACGATCGCCGGCGCGCGTCACTTTGGCCGCGCCGCAGCCACCGATTTCGCAGCTGCCGCAGCTGACTCAGGCGACTCAGGCGACTCAGGCGCCATCCTGTCCGGGACTGAATTCAATTTGGAAATCGGCGCACTGGCCGTGAATTTTACCGGTCAGCCGGGAATGGCCACGACCGTGAACGGACGGCTACCTGCGCCTCTGCTGCGGTGGCGGGAAGGTGATACCGTCACGTTGCGAGTGTCCAATCGATTGTCGGCACCGAGTTCCATCCATTGGCATGGAATCATTCTTCCCGCCGATATGGACGGTGTGCCGGGATTGAGCTTCGACGGTATCAGGCCGGGCGAAACCTATGTCTATCGCTTCAAAGTCAACCAGTCGGGCACTTACTGGTATCACAGTCATTCGCGATTCCAGGAGCAAACCGGCCTCTATGGCCCCATCGTGATCGAGCCTCGGCGTGGCGAGCGGCATCGCGCCGATCGCGAACACGTCGTGTTGTTGTCGGAATGGACGAATCTCGACCCCGAGCACATTTACCGAACCCTCAAGCGGCGAAGCAACTCCTTCAACTTCGGTCAGCGCACGGTGGGCGATTTCGTCAACGACGTGCGCAAGCAAGGCTGGAAGCCGGCGCTCGCGGATCGGCGCATGTGGGGGCAAATGCGCATGGATCCGACCGACCTGGCCGATGTTTCCGGGTCCGCCTACACCTATCTCATGAACGGCGCGACGCCGGTTGGCAACTGGACGGGACTGTTCCGGCGCGGCGAGAAGGTCCGGCTGCGCATCATCAACGGATCCTCGATGAGCATCTTCGATGTGCGCATTCCGGGGCTGAAGCTCACGGTGGTGGCCACCGACGGACAGGATGTCGAGCCCATCACCGTGGATGAGTTTCGCATCGGGACGGCCGAGGTGTACGACGTGATCGTCGAACCCAAGGACGATCGCGCGTACACGATCTTCGCGCAGTCGCTCGACCGCTCTGGCTTTGCGCGCGGCACGCTGGCGCCGCAACTTGGTATGCCATCAGAAGTGCCGCCGCTCGATCCCCGTCCGCTGCTCACCATGGTGGATATGGGCATGGGCCACGACATGAGCAGCATGCCGGGCATGCAACCCCAAACCCGCCTGGATGATCCGGGCATAGGCCTGCGGAACAACGGCCGTCGCGTGCTGACGTACGCCGATTTGCATACTCTCGGCGGTCCGATCGATCACCGCGAACCAGGCCGCGATATCGAGCTGCATCTCACCGGCCACATGGAACGCTTCGTGTGGTCGTTCAGCGGCCAGAAGTTCTCGGAAAGCGAACCCTTGCGATTCAACCATGGCGAGCGTCTGCGCCTGGTGCTGGTCAACGACAGCATGATGCATCACCCCATTCACCTGCATGGCATGTGGGGCGAAGTGGAATCGGAGAAAGGAGAATTTCTGGTCCGCAAGCACACCATCACCGTGCAGCCGGGGAAGCGCCTCGCCTATGGGGTGACCGCCGATGCGCTCGGCCGCTGGGCGTATCACTGCCATCTCCTGTATCACATGGAAGCGGGCATGTTTCGGGAGGTGCATGTCGAGCGCACGCCGAACGAGAGCGCAAAGTCGTGATGGCGCGCGCGAAGCTCGCTTGGTTACATGGCGCCCTGGGACTCCTGGCCGCCTCATTGGCACTCGCCGATGAGCCTCGAGGACCGACCGCTCGCCCGGCTCACGGCTCGTCGCAAAGCCAGGAGCCGCAATCGCCCGCCACGCCGATGCCGAACGGCGACGACACGGCGAGCGAGGCGGCTCACGTGCCGCCCGATCCGCCCCAGCATCCGATGAGCGATATGCCCTATGCGGACATGGCGGCGCTGATGCAAATGGACGACACGGCGCGTACGTCGAAGGTGCTGTTTGATCAGCTCGAGTGGCGCCACACCGCCGAGGGCAATGCGGCGGTGTGGGATGCGGAGGGCTGGTACGGCGGCGACTACGACAAGGTCTGGCTGAGATCCGAAGGAGAACGCGTCGCCGGCACGACCCAGAACGCCCGCGCCGATCTGCTGTGGGACCACACCTTCGCGCGCTGGTGGAGTATGCAGGCGGGGGGACGCCAGGATTTCGGCGCAGGCCCGGCGCGCACCTGGGCGGCGATCGGCGTCCAAGGACTCGCGCCCTATTGGTTCGACACCGAGGCGACGTTCTATGTCGGTGAGCAAGGGCGCACGGCCGTGAGACTCAAGTCGGAATACGAGCTGCTGTTTACACAGCGGCTGATTCTACAATCAGAAGGCGAGGCCAACCTGTACGGCAAACCCGATCCGGCGCGCAAGCTCGGGTCCGGGTTGTCCGACCTTGAGATCGGCCTGCGTCTTCGTTACGAGGTGCGCCGGGAGTTCGCACCCTACATTGGGGCGGTGTGGTCGCGCCAATTCGGGGGGACCGCGGATCGCGTGCGCGAATCCGGCGGGGACGTCAGCGACCTGCAGTTCGTCGCGGGGCTACGCGCATGGTTTTAGCGCAAGCTCGGCACGAACCGCCCATCCGCGAACATGGCAATCTATTATCGGCATCAGTCGAACCAACACCCTCTGGAGATGAACCATGAAAATCCTGTCGATCTTGTGCGGTCTTATCCTGACGATGGCGGGGGTCAGCGCAAGCGCGCATGCTCACCTGCAGAAGTCGAGTCCGGCGGACAACAGCGTGATCACGGCATCCCCGTCCAACCTCGTGCTGAATTTCTCGGAGGCTGCGCGACTGACCGCCCTATCGATTCAGAAAGGCAGTGAATCACCGCAGAAGCTGAAGCCCCTGCCCACCGCCGCCGCACAGCAGATTTCTGTCCCTCTGCCCTCATTGACGCCCGGCGCCTACTCGGTCAGCTGGCATGCGCTGAGCGAGGACGGTCATGTGACGTCCGGTACGCTGCACTTTACGCTGGCTGCCGACCACGCGACGGATCGCCCGGGCTGATCATCCGCACGGCACTCACGGTGGTACGCGAATGACCGATGTTCTCTCGGTGACCCTGCGGGCGTTGAGCTTCGTCCTGCTATTCCAAGCGGCCGGAGTCGCGATCTTTGTCGCGCTCTTCGGTGGGCGGCTCGCAGGCTCTCGGGATGCGGTGCGTCGGCTGGGCCAGGCGGCGGCACTCGCGGCCGTCGTGTCGGTCGCTGCGCACTATGCTTTGGAAGCCGCGCGGATGGCGGGAGAACTGTCGGGCCTGTGGGACCCTACGCTGCAAGCGATGGTGTGGAACTCACCGAGCCGCGCGGCTTTGATATGCCGGCTTCTGGGTCTGCTGTTGATCGCCCTTGGGCTTCGGGTAGCGAGTCCTCGGTCGACGATCGCGGCAGTCGGCGGAGCGGTGCTCGCCACCGGGGCGTTCGCGCTCACGGGGCACACATCCGTCAATGTGCACCGAGGAACGTTGGCGACGCTGCTGATGCTCCACCTGCTCGTCGTGGCGTTCTGGTTCGGTGCGCTGTGGCCGCTGTATCTCGCGAGCTTGCGGGAGACGCCCGTCCGGGCTTCCGACATCATCGAACGGTTCACCGCCGTGGCGACCTGGCTCGTGCCGGTGATCCTGTTGGCCGGCATTGTCATGGCCGTCCTGTTGCTCCCGAACACGTCCGCCTTGGGCCAGCCCTACGGAGAATTGCTCATCGCCAAAGTCGTCGGCTTCGCGGTGCTGATGGGACTTGCCGCCGCGAACAAGTGGCGGCTAGGCCCCGCCCTGCTCATTGCGCCGCTGCAAAGTGGCCGGTGGTTTCGCCGGTCGGTGGCCGCCGAGTACGTCCTGATCGCGGCGGTACTCACGATCACGGCGGTCATGACGTCGCTTTTCTCGCCTGAGGCGTGACGAGGGCTCGCGCCTCAATGCCGGCGCAGATGCGAGGCGGCAAGAAACGCCCGCACCGGCTCGCCCAGCAATTCATAAATGGCGACCTGTGCGCGCAGCAGGGCGTCGGGGTTCGGTATGAAGCGCGAAGCTCCAGCCTCGCGCCGTGCGAGCACGCCCGAGGGTGCCGGCACGACCTCGATGCCGGCAGCGGTGAATTCATGGACCGAGCGCCACATGTGAGAAGCGTTGGTAACGAGAACGATACGGTCTACTCCGCCGGCCTTGAGCAAGCGAACGGAATTGCGCGCATTTTCGAACGTGTCGTAGGCCTGATCGTCGACCCAGCGCGCGTCAACGCCGAAATTGCGCAGCAGCGTGTCGCGCATTGCGTCCGCCTCCATGTGATAGCCCGTCACCAGAATGGGCAGACTCGTTTTGCCGCCGATATAGGCGCCATAGGCGAGCCTCTCGAGCAGCATGGGGTCGGCCGCCGGGCCGCCGTATTCCGGCGCGAAAACACGCTGCCCGCCGCCGCCGAGGATGACGATCGCCTGGGCACCGGCCGTGTATCGCAAATCCAGCGGCGGGTAGCGTTCGGCCAGCCTCGTCACCGCATCGGAAACCACGGGTGTCGACAGCAGCCAGAGGGAGCCCAGACCGACTATCAGACAGGTGCGCGCCAGCAGCGGGCGGCGTTTGATCAGTAATACGCCGAGGATGGCCAGCAATAAGGGCCCCGTGGGCGGAAGAACAATCCCCTTCAGCAACGTCTTGAAGCGCAGCAGCATCAACATCGCATGTCAGCGCCTGTCGAGGCGATCCCTGCAATAGATGAACAGGCAATTTCCGGCGATGCTTATCGCAAACAGGGCAAGCGATGCGGGAACGACCTCGAACACTTTGTGCATGCCGAGCCAGTTCACCGGTGCGACGAGCCAGTGCATAAATGCGGCGAGTCGACCCGTATCGTCGTCCTTGACGCAGCACTTGACCAACCCGATGCGCAGGCCCTCGTTCACGCCCATGTGCGTCCACTCGCCGTCGCGGAACCAATGGTAGGACTGTAGTCCGACGACATATAAGAAGGCGATGAGGAATCCGTAGCCGATCACGGCGCCGACACCACTGAAAACTCTCAGGATCGCATCGCCGACTTTCATGGCGACGGCCCGGAAACCGCCGGACAGCCCTTCACTTGGAGGCGCACGATGCGCCCGCCTTCACTCTGCAAATCCGCGGGATTCAATAAACCATCGGTCGGCTTCAAATCGATGTCGATCCAGTACACGTCGCCCGTGCGCTTGCGGTCGGCAATTCCAGGGTTGAACCCCAGCGCCTGAACTTGCGCAACCCGAGCCTGCGCGCGCTTGGGTTCGCTGTACAGACCCAGCGAGATCACCGAACCCTCATTCGGACCGGGCATTTCCAGTGCGTCATCGATGCCGCTCGCTTTGAGTTTAGTCAGAATTTGATCTCCCGCCGCGCGCGACGAAGGCAAAGGCAGATACACCCACACCCCCGCCCAGATATCGCCGTCAGCCACGCGCTGTCGCGGGTCGTAGCCGCCGCCGCGCAACGTGGTCGCGGCGTGCGCAGCTTCCGACACGTCGCGGAACGGCCCGACGCTGATGCACCGCTTCACATTGGTGAGCAGCGCAAGCTTTGTGCCTTCGCCGGCGTCGCCGCGAGACGCATCCGTAACCCCGCCGCCGGCCGTGGTGACACCGCCCGCGGCGGCGGCGCCGCCCGCGGCCGTGCTATCCGCATCGGGAGTCGCCGCGCGCGGAGTCTGTGAAGACTCGGAGGCCAGTTTCAAGGTTGACGCAGGCACCCCCGAGGCCGGCGCCTCCGGTGTCTTGGCGATGCCGCGCGCCCACAAAAAATAGCCCACATTGGCCAGCACCAGGCACACGACAATGCTCTTCAACAGCGTCACATATCACCCTCAATCACGCGCAAACTGGCCTCGCCGGACATGAATCGCTGCACCCGGTCGCCCGAATCGAGAAGCAGGGCGCCGTCCTGATCCACGCCGCGGGCTGTACCCGAAATGGCCGTATCGCCCAGCAATACGCGCGCGGGCCGACCGCTCAAGGCATCGAGCGCCGTCCATGCATCCCGGAAGGCGGCAAAGCCCTCACGCTCGAATTGTGCCAGCATACTCAAAAGTTCGTCCAAGATGGCTCCGGCAACCAAATTGCGCGACGGCACCGCGGCACAGGCATCCGCCACCGCCGCGACGCGCACCCCGCCCGCCTCGATCTCGCGCCGCGCCTGCGCCGGTAGGTCCACGTTGACGCCCACGCCAATCACCACGTGAGCCGGACCGCTCGCCTCGGCACGCAGCTCGATCAGCACCCCGCCGAGCTTGCGGTCGTGGAACCAGATATCGTTCGGCCATTTGAGCGTCACTCCGCGGGCGCCTGCGCGAACCAGCGCGCGCGAGACGGCGACCCCGACCCCCAAACTCAAGGCCGCCAACGCACCGGCGCCGTCGCTGAAAGTCCAGGCAACGGACAAGGCTACGCCGGCGCCGAAGGGTGCAATCCAGCGGCGGCCGCGACGCCCGCGACCGGCATGCTGCAACTCGCTCAAGCAGGCATCCGCTTGCCCAAGCGGCGGCGGTGCGGCGGCCAGAAGTCGGGTGTTGGTCGAGTCCACCTCGAACTTGAGCTCGAGGGTGCGAAGCTGGACCATGCGCTGGGGCCTGAGTTCGGCGCTGATGCGCCCTGCATCGAGCAGTTCCACCGGGTTCGACAAACAGTAGCCCCGCCGCGGCAGCGCCTGCACTGCTACGCCCAAGGCGCGCAAGCGCTGCACGCCCTTCCACACGGCTGCCCGGCTCACTTTGAGTTCCCCAGCCAGCCATTCGCCGGAGCGCAGCTGGCCGTCCGCGAGCAGCACCAGCAGCAAGGGGTGATCTAGGCGGCTCGCGATCGAAACAGCCATAGTCGTCGTGCACGGCTTTCCTGCCCCGCGCGTATGCGAGCGATGTTGCCGCGATGGGTGTATACGACAAACATGCTCACCGCCACGCAAAAGCTCAACAGCGGAACATCGGTCGGCTCGACAATACAGACCGCGACCACGAGGGCCACTCCGGAGAGCATCGTGGCAAGACTGACATAGCCGGACAGCACGAGCACGAGGAACCAGGTGACGAGCATGGGCGGGAGAAGATGGAGTGCCACCGTGGCAACGACCCCAACCACCGTCGCCGCCCCTTTGCCGCCGCGAAAGCCGAACCACACGGGGTAAACGTGGCCCACGATCACGGCAAAACCGCAGGCGACGGTCAACCACTCCCGCGGCAGATCCGGATCGATACCGACGCCCGGCAACGCCGCCGCCGGCAGCCACCACACGGCGAATATGCCCTTGGCGATGTCGATCGCGAGCACCAGGAATCCAAAGAGCTTGCCCTGGGTGCGCAGGGCATTGGTGGCGCCGGCGTTGCCGCTGCCCATGCTGCGAATATCGACGCCGCGCAAACGGCCTAAAATCAAGCTGCCCAGCAGTGTGCCGAGCAAGTAGGCCATGAGTATCTTAATGCCGAGTTCCAACATCCGTGGATTATGACATCAGCGGGCGCGACCGGCCGCTCGAAGCGCAAATCGGCCCTACAGGCGTTTCGGGAGGTGCAGTTCCGCGAGCATGCAGCGCACGCCGCCGCCGCCGGTGCGCTCGATCGTGGGAATCGCCACGGGGACGACCTCCGCGTGGGACTCGAGAATTCGTCGCTGCGCCAATGCTAGACTGCTCCACGCCGTCGTCGACAGTGCGATGACGTGGGCGCCTGCGGGTGCGAGTTCCAATAGATTTCCGGCGAACTCCTGCATCTGCCGCTGCGTGATGTCGACGATGTCGCGGCCGGCCGCCCGTAGCCGGTTGAACACGGCGTCTCGGTGCGGCGAGCGCCGGATCGCCTCGCCGCAGACCACGGCAAAGCGGGTGCCGATCGCCATGACCACGTTGGTGTGATACACCGGCTGCGCGGCCGCATCCAGGGCCTCGAAGGTCACGAGTTCGTAGTCCAGGAGCTGTGCGAATTCTCCCAGCACGTCGAGATCGGTGCGCGGCGAGAGACTCGCGTAGGCCACGCGATGCACTCGATCCAGCACCAAGCTGCCCGTACCCTCGAGAAATTTTCCCTCGGCCTCGCGATGCGTCAGATCGACCGTGCGCGATACGCGAAACCGCCCCTCGCGCACCACCTGCTCGAGAATTTCCTCGCGCCGCTCCGCACGCCGGTTGGGCGCCAGCAAGGGGTAGAGCGCCACGGTACCGTCGACATGAAAGCTCACCCAATTGTTGGGGAAAATCGCGTCGGGCTTTGCCGGGCGCGGAGTATCGGACGCAATGAGCACTTCCACACCGGCGCGCTGCAGCGCCTTCGCCAGGCCATCGAACTCACCGAGAGCGAGCCTTTGCGTTTCGCCGGCGCCGGTCGAATCGGCGGCCTGCTGGAAGGCGTTGCTGGCGGCGGTTTGCGGATTGAACCCAAAGCTCGCCGGCCGCACCATGAGCACCGCCCGGGCGCTTTGCGGTTCCTGGTCAGAATGAGCGGGGTCCGCCATGGCATCGCACTATATCAGGCGGCCGCAGAGTGCAATGCCCGTTGACAGACCCCGCCAGTTTCATCAAGGTTAGACGGCTGGATCCGCTGCTTGGCTCAAGGGCCTCGTAAAGGCCGATCCGGCAAATCTGTGAATCGGGCCGAAAGGGCCAAAACGGGGGAGCCTTGGCGGTTTCAATTACCAATTCATTGCTGGTACTCGGCGCAGCGCTGGTGCTCACCGGCGCGCACGCAGCAAATGCCCCTGCTCCCGACAAGCCGCCGGCCGCCTATCCGTTCACCTTCGATACCTTACTGGCGGATGCCAAGCGACGGGCCGCCGCTCCCTATACGCCGCAGCACAACCGCCTGCCCGCCGGGCTCGACAAATTGAGCCCCGAGCAATACCGCAGCATTCGCTTCAATCCGGACGCCGGCATTTGGCGCGCGGAACAGCTGCCGTTCCGTCTCGAGCTGTTGCGGGCCAGCTACGCCATGCAAACCGTGGTCACGGTCTCCACCGTTGAGAACGGCGAGGCGCATGACGTAGTCGTGACGCCGGCCATGTTCGAGATGGAGTCTGCGCTTCCGGCGCAACTGGGAAAGATGTCTGTGCCGCTGTCCGGTTTCCGCGTCCGCAGCCGCATCAACTCGAACAAAGTCTGGGACGAATTTCTCGTGTTCCAAGGCGCGAGCTACTTCCGCGCGGTCGCCAAGAACCTCTTATACGGCTTGTCGGCAAGGGGCCTCGCCATCAATACGGCGGAGCCGTCGGGCGAGGAATTCCCGGCATTCACGCATTTTTGGATCGAGCGGCCGAGCGCGCACGCGAGTGCGCTCGTCATTTACGCCTTGCTCGAAAGCGAATCGACCACGGGTGCGTACCGTTTCACCGTGCAACCGGGCGTCGAGACGCTGACCGATGTGGACCTCACGCTGTTTCCGCGCACGGAAATGCGTGTCGCCGGCATCGCGCCGCTCACCTCGATGTTCCTGTTCGATGAAACCAACCGCGGGCGGCTCGATGACTATCGGCCGGAAGTGCACGACTCCGACGGACTTCAGGTCGCCACGGCATCCGGCGAGCAGATATTTCGGCCGCTCGCGAATCCGATCAAGCTCCAGGTATCCACCTTCACGACACAACAGCCCAAGGGCTTCGGCCTGGTGCAAAGGTCGAGGGAGCAAAGCGATTTTCAGGATTTCGACGCGCAGTATGAGCGCCGCCCCAGCGCCTGGGTCGAACCCCAGGGTGAGTGGGGCGCGGGCTCCGTCGAACTCGTCGAAATACCGTCGGGGCGCGAGACCAATGACAATATCGTGGTCTTCTGGCGCCCTACCCCACCCTTGACGCCGGGCCATCCGGCGCACTTTGCCTACCGCATCATCTGGAATGCGGAACCCGCTCTGCCCAAATCTTTGGGCAAAACCGTCGCCAGCCGTTCCGGCGCGAGCATCGACGGGAAGCGTCGCGTCTTTCTATTGGATTTCGTCGGTGCCGGCGAGAAAGTCGACGGTTTGCGCCTCGATCTGAACTCGTCCGCCGGCAGGATCTCGAACGCCACGCTCATGTCGAACAGTGCGCTGCACGGCCTTCGCGCGAGCTTCGAGATCGATCCGCGCGACGCCGAGCTGATCGAATTGCGCTTGCGGATCATGCGCGGCGACCGCCCGGTCACTGAAACATGGCTGTATCGATGGACCTCCGGCTGAACCCGCCCCTCCAGACGAGATCTGCCGCCGAGTTCGAAGCGCGGGCGGGGTCGGGCGGTATGCCGCCGGAGAATCGACTGGATATGCCGGCGCAGGAATTGCGCTACAAGCCCCCGCGACGCGCCTGGCATTGGCCGGGCGTCGCGGTTCTGTACGCGCGCTTCATTCTGGTGACCATCACCTTCGGCGTGACCATTTATGGCGTGTATCAAATGCTGCACGTCGTGCGCTTCGCGAGCATGACCCTGCTGCAGGGACTGATGATTTTCTTCTTTGCGGTTTCCCTGGGCTGGATTGCGTTCGCCGCAGGCTCGGTATTGGCCGGTGCCTCGAAACGGCGCGACCCTCAACCCGGGGCGGAGGTCCACAGCTCGCTCACGGCGCTGGTGATGCCGATTTACAATGAAGATCCGCTGCGCACGACGGCGGCCCTGCGAGCCATGGCGGAAGCTCTGGCGCTCATCGACGCGCATCGGAGCTTCGAGATCGTGATTCTCTCCGACTCGACCAACGCCGATGCCTGGATTCGCGAAACCCTGAGCGTCGACCTATTGCGCAACTCGCTGCTGCCCATCATGCCGGTTTGGTATCGTCGGCGCTGGCAGAACATCGCACGCAAAGCCGGCAACCTCGAAGACTTCGTGACGCGCTGGGGCGGCCGCTACGATCATATGGTCGTGCTCGACGCAGACAGTTTGATCGATGCGCCGACGCTGCAACGGCTGGTACGAGCCATGCAGTCCGATCCCGACTTGGGGATGCTGCAGACCGCTCCGCAACTGATCGGCGCGACCACTTTTTTTGGCCGCCTGCAGCAATTCGCCGCCTGTGTCTACGGACCGGTGATCACGCGGGGCTTGAGCGCGTGGTCGGGCAACAGCGGCAACTATTGGGGACACAACGCCATCATTCGCATGGGCGCGTTCGCGCAAAACTGCGGCCTGCCCAAACTCGCGGGCCGCAAGCCGTTCGGCGGCTTCGTCCTGTCGCATGATTTCGTCGAGGCCGCTCTCATGCGTCGCGGCGGCTGGAAGGTGCGCATGGCCACGGACTGCCTCGGTTCCTGGGAAGAATCCCCGCCATCGCTGATCGACGTCGCCATTCGCGATCGGCGCTGGGCTCAGGGCAACCTGCAGCACATGAAAATCATCGGCTCCGCCGGCTTGAGCTTCGTCAGCCGAATGCATCTCGGCGTCGGCATCATGAGCTACTTGTCCTCGCCTCTGTGGCTGGTGATGCTCGGCATCGGATTCGCGCTCGCGGTGCAGTCGCACTTGATTCGTCCCGAATATTTCAGTCATGACTTTCAGCTGTTTCCCACGTGGCCGCGGTTCAATGTCGAACTGATGATGGCGCTCTTCTGGTTCAGCATGGTCGTGCTCCTGATCCCGAAGATGCTGGGCTTGGTCAGGGCGCTGCTGTCGAGACGCATTCGCAGGGGCAGCGGCGGCGTAATCGGCATTGCGGCGAGCTTTTTATTGGAAGCCATCCTTTCAGCCTTGTACGCGCCCGTGCTGATGTTGATTCAAAGCCGGCACGTCGCCGAGGTGTTCATGGGGCGCGACTCCGGCTGGAAGCCGCAGCGCCGCGACGGCGGCGGCACCACCTGGTCCGATGCGTGGCACTATCACAAACGGCATATGTTCCTGAGCTGCGTGACCGCCGTGATCGTGTGGTTTCTCTCGCCGCCGCTGCTCGCGTGGTTATCTCCCGCGCTGTTGGGCCTTTTTCTGTCGGTGCCCTTGTCGCGCGCGAGCGGCAGCGAAAGCCTGGGCCGGGTCCTTCGGCGGCTGGCGCTGCTGCGCACGCCGGAAGAAGTCGAGACGCCGCCGCTGGTCGCTCGCCGCCAAGAATTGGTGCGCGAGGCAAGTCCGCCGCCGGAGGACGGACTGCGCCACCTGGCGCGCAACCGCGAGTCGCGTCTGACCCACATCAACGGCAATTTGGCGAGGCCGGCGGATCCACGCGGCCATCCCGATCCCTTTGCCTTCACCGCGGAACAGAAAATGAAAGATGCCCGGTCGCTTGATGAGGCCCTCGCGTGGCTCACGCCGGTCGAACGCGTCGAAGTCGCCGGCGATGCGCGATTGCTCAATCAGCTCGCACTTCTGCCGGACGCCGAGCACCCCTTGTATTTGATCTAAAGGACCCTACGATGCGACGACGTGCAATACTAAAATCCGCGGTGGTGCTGGCAGCAGCAGCCCGATGGGCCGCTCCGGAGTTCGTCGCTGCCGCGCCCGGCGCCTCGCCGCCGAGCCAGCCCTTCGACTATGCCTGGCTCAAGGGGCAGGCCCGCAAGCTCGCGGGCAATGCCTATCAGGGCTCGCAAGATACGCTGCCGCCCGCGATGGCGAAGCTCAGTTACGACCAATACCAATCGTTGCGCTTTCGCAGCGACCATGCCCTCTGGGCGAACGCCGGATTGGCCTTTCGCCTGCAGTTCTTTCACGTCGGGCGAAGCTTTACCGAACCGGTGCGCCTCTACGAGATCGTCGACGGCCAGTCGCGAGAGATCGTCTACACACCGGCGATGTTCGAATTCGACAAGGCCGGCATCGATCCCAAGGTGATGCGCGACCACGTGGGTTTCGCGGGCTTTCGCGTGCAGTTCGTGACGGACTGGAAGGACGATGTGGCCGCTTACTTGGGTGCCAGCTATTTTCGGGCGGTGGGCGGCGATACGCGGCAATACGGATTGTCCGCGCGCGCTCTCGCCGTGGATACGGCGTTTCCACGTCCGGAAGAGTTCCCACGCTTTACCGCATTCTGGTTCGAACGGCCGGCGAAGGATTCGGGGACTCTCACTCTGTACGCGCTGATGGACTCGCCGAGCGTCGCGGGCGCGCTGCGCTTTCAGATTGCACCCGGCGGCACGCAAATCATGGACATCGACAGCGCGCTGTATCCGCGCAAGCCGATCGAAAGACTGGGCGTGGCGCCCCTCACCAGCATGTTCTTCTACGGCGAGAACGATCGGCGCGGAGCGAATGACTGGCGGCCGGAGATCCACGACTCCGACGGCATCTCCATGTGGACCGGCGCGGGCGAATGGATCTGGCGGCCCCTCACGAATCCGGCGCAATTGCACTTCAGTTCCTATTTGGATGAAAACCCGAGAGGATTCGGCCTGCTGCAACGGGACCGTGATTGGGATCACTATCAGGACGACGGCGTGTACTACGATCGCCGGCCGAGCTTGTGGGTCGAGCCCAAGCCCGGGCCCAACGGCGGCTGGGGCAAGGGCTCGGTGCAGTTGGTCGAGATCCCGACGGTGGACGAAACCTTCGATAACATCGTCGCCTTCTGGAATCCCCTGGAAAGACCCAAGCCTGGGCAGGAACTCTTGTTCAGCTATCGGCTCTATTGGGGCACGCACATGCCGTATGCATCGCCGCTCGCGCAGACCATCGCGACGCGCACCGGCATCGGCGGCACTGTGGGTCAGAAGCGCCAATACTATTCCTGGCATTTTGCAGTCGACTTCGCCGGCGGCGAACTTGGCGCCCTGGCCAGGGACGCTGCCGTCGAAGCGGTGATCACCGTCTCGCACGGTCAGACCGAGCACGTCACCGCGCACTATGTCGAGGAATTTCACGGTTACCGCGCACTGTTCGACGTCAGACCGACCGAGGACAATGTCGAACCCATCGACATGCGCCTGTACCTGCGCACCAATGGCAGACCGCTCACGGAAACGTGGATCTATCTGTGGACCCCGCCGTCCTTGAAAGAGCGCAAGTTGGCGCTGATCTAAGATTCCCTAGGCGCCATCCTTGGGCAGAATCCTGAGACGCGGGAGCTGCTGCGTATCGCCCGTCGACCGGCGTATCTCGCGCTCACGCTTGACGCGCGGCAGACTTTGCCGCGGATTGAGAATGATCCAGCGCCACTCGTTCAACTGGTGCTTGAGCAGCGGCAGCAGCGAACGTTCGCAGGCCGCCTCGGCGCGATCGCCGGGGAACAGCGTGCTGCAATAGAGATCGAAGTACTCTGAATACAGGTCCTCGTAATGCTGCATGGGATCGAGAAACACGGGATCCTGGACCAAACCGGATCCGACGTGACTCGCGCACAGGTAGCTGCAGGCCTTGCGCACGAAAGCGCCGTGCTCGGCGATGATCGCGTATTGGTAACCCCGTGACGGGTAGAAATGACCGAGTATTCGAGTGCGCTCGACGCCTCGCACTTCCTTGCGCCGCAGGTATTCGAACAGTGCCTTGCCGTGAATCAGGCGCAGGGCGGTCTGTCTGAGCGCGGCCGCCTGGGTTCTCAATACGCCGTAGTCGGCGATTTGGCGCATGAGGCCGGAATGCTCAATTTCCCACGACTGCCACGTCTTGGAGCTTTCCGACAGGCGATGGGCAATCAGGTGCTCTCGGTCGTCATCGCTGCGCAACGCAATCTCGATGCGATCGGTGGACTCGCGCATGAGACGTGAATGACTGATCGCACTGCGGTGCACCGGTGACATCCCCCAGGCGATGCCTGGAATTTCCGCGGTGACATCCCTAGCCCCAAGACCGCGTTAATCTGGTTGTATAATACACCCAGGTTATGGCAAGTCGGTATCACTATAAACGCGTCGCCGTTGTGCGACGTCCGCGCGTCAGTACTGCCGCGACAACAGCCAATGAGCGAGCGAACGTAGCGATTCCGCACGATCGCCGAAGGGCGTCAGCGCATTGATCGCCTGATTGTGCAGAAGTCGCACTCGTTGCTGCGATGCAGATATGCCAATGACAGCCGGATGCGTGGGTTTTGCACGTTCGCTGTCCGCTCCGGTCGCTTTGCCCAACATCGACGCATCGCCGGTCACGTCGAGCAGGTCGTCTTGAATCTGGAAGGCCAAACCCACGGCCGAAGCAAAGCGGGTCAACGCGGCATACAGATTCGCGTCCAGGGGCGGAGCGCACTCGGCCGCCATCAACACGCTGGCGCGAATCACCGCCCCGGTCTTGCGCGCATGCATGTCTTCCACCTGACCGATGTCGAGCCGCATGCCTTGAACGGCCAGATCGATCGCTTGACCTCCTGCCATGCCGAAGGTACCGATTGCCTGCGCCAGCATATCGATCAAGCGTAGACGTATTGCCGGCGACGCCGGCAGCTTCGGATCGCTCGCGAGCAATTGAAACGCCAGCGACTGCAGCGCATCGCCCGCCAGCAGCGCAGTGGCCTCATCGTAAGCCTTGTGACACGTCGCACGGCCGCGGCGCAGATCGTCGTCATCCATCGCCGGCAAGTCATCGTGCACGAGCGAATACACATGCACCAACTCGATGGCGCATGCCGCCGCTTCGACCTCGTCTTCCGACAGGCCCAGGGCACGTGCGGTGGCGAACAGTAATGCCGGCCGTATGCGCTTGCCGCCGCCCAGTACGCTGTAGCGCATGGCCTCGTGCAAGCGCGCCGGCACCTCATCGGGCTCGGGAAGGCGCGCCGCCAGCGCATGTTCCATGCGCCATCGCCAGGATTCGAGTTGCGCGCCGAATGCGTCGGGACTCGCGGACTCGTCCTGTGCCCGGATGCGGCGATCGGCTGCGTCGTTCACGCGCTAAATATCTCGCGGGTCTCCAGCCTCATGCGTTTTCCCGGCTCGCGCGTTTGATTTCGCTGAGCGGGATCTCGGCGACCGTAGGGTAGCGAATGCCCTCGGCGTATTTGACGGGCAAGTCGGGCGCCATCGGTCCCGCGACGCGGGGCCCGCGCATCCAGACTTTCAATGCCTTGAGCGGATGGCTGAATGCGTCGTTGACCGCCGTCCCCTCGAATCCGCAATGCGCCATGCAGTTGTCGCAGCGCGGATTCTTGCCGACCCCGTATTTCTCCCACTCAGTGTCCTCGATCAACGATCGGTAGCTCGGTGCGTATCCTTCGTCGGAAAGCAAGTAGCAAGGCCGCTGCCAACCGAACACGTTGTAGGTGGGATTGCTCCAAGGCGTGCACTGATAGGTCTGGTTGCCGGCGAGAAAATCCAAGAACAGGGCGGAATGATTGAAAGACCACGAGACGCCCGATGGCCGGCGGCTGCGGCTGAAAATGCTGCGAAACAGCTGCTTGCTGGCGTTGCGTCCCAGGAACACGTCCTGTTTCGGTGCGTGGTGGTAGCTGTACCCCGGCGACACGGTGATCCCTTCGACGCCAAGCTTCGTCGCCGTATCGAAGAAGTCGGCGACGTCGGCAGGGTCCTCGCCGTTGAACAAGGTGCAATTGATGGTGACGCGAAAGCCCTTGGCTTTGGCCAATTCGATCGCCGCGACCGCCTTGTCGAAGACCCCCTCCTGGCACACCGACTCGTCGTGACGTTGCCGGTTGCCGTCCAGATGAATCGAGAACGTGAGGTAGGGCGAGGGCTGATATTCATCGATGTGCTTGGACAGCAGGATCGCGTTGGTGCACAGGTATACGAATTTTTTGCGCGCGACGATGCCGGCAACGATTTGCGGCATTTCCTTGTGAATGAGCGGCTCCCCGCCGGGAATGGACACGATCGGTGCGCCGCATTCGTCGACCGCGCGCATCGCGTCTTCGACGCTGACTCTCTTTTGAAGGATTTCCTTCGGATAGTCGATTTTCCCGCAGCCGGAGCAGGCGAGATTGCATTGGAACAGAGGTTCCAACATGAGCACGAGAGGATAGCGCTTGTCGCGGCGCAGCTTGCGGCCGGCGATATATCGCGCGACCTTGTACATCTGAAGTAGTGGAATGGCCATAGGCTATCTTACCGCGAGACTCCCAAAGAGCCCAACCCAGACTGAAGATCGAGCACTTGGGCGCGGTGATCCCGCCAAATCCGATCCCATTCGAGTATGAACCAGGGCGTAAAGTTCCCTGCGCCGGCGGCCATTTCTCTGGTTAGCGCCTCCGGGCTGACCCAGCGCCAGGCCAGGATTTCGTCATGATTGATCTTGACCGGCGCGCTGCTCCGTCCGATGAACACCGAACAAAGCTCGTTCTCGGCGCCCGTCTCGTCGAATTGCGCCTGGTATTGAAATTTGAACAGAAAACGCAGCGGGCAGCGCAGCCCCAGTTCCTCGTACAGGCGGCGCTGAATCGCCGCCTCCATGGTTTCGGCGCTGCGCGGATGGCTGCAGCAGCTATTCGACCAGTACAACGGCCAGAGCCGCTTGGACGCCGACCGCTGCTGAAGCAACAATTCGCCGTTGCCATTAAATATCAGCAATGAAAACGCCCGATGCAGGATGCCGCGGCCCTCGTGGCACAACACCTTGCTCAGGTGCCCGACGCCATGGTCGGCTTCGTCCACCAGAATCAGGGAATCCCGGTCCGCGGCGAAACTTGCCGTAGCGGCGTGGTTGTCGTGAAATTGATCCATCGTGAGATGATAGCCGCTTGCAAACCATCCGCGCCAGCGTTGGAGCATGGGGCGGTGGAGAGGATCAGATGATGAACGCAGCCGCGCCGACAGTTCAAATAGGCTCCCCGGAACACCGGCATATTTTGGCGCGGTTCTTCCTGGACTCTCACGTGGACTTCGTTCCCGAATCGATCGTCTGGCCGCAATTGGCCGACTCGAGCCGGGCGCGGCTCACCAGCCTGCCGTTTTGGCAAGAAGCGGTGGCCACTGAAAACATCACGTCCAACACGGTGGCCGCTGCGGCGCGACTCGAGCCGGATCCCGAGATCCGCAAAGCGATCGAGATGCAGGGCTTCGAGGAGAATCGCCACGCCCGTCTGCTGGTGGCGCTCACCTCGCACTATCGGATCAAGGTGGATACGCCGCCGCGCTTCGAGCCGCAGTCGCTGGAGAACGATTTTCTGTTCGCCGGATTCGGAGAATGCTTCGATTCTTTTTTTGCCTTCGGTCTGTTCGCGCTCGCACGGAAGTCAGGCTACTTCGGTCCCGAGTTGATCGCGATTTTCGAACCCGTCGTGCAGGAGGAAGCGCGTCATATCCTCTTCTTCGTCAATTGGGTGAAGTACCGCCGGACGCAACTTCCGTGGTGGAAGCGGCCGGTCTTCAGAATGCGCTGCGCTTGGATCATCCTGAAACAGGTGGCAAGCCGCATCAAGACGGCGCGCACCATGGGCGGTCCGCCCGATTCCAGCGATAACTTCACGCTGAGCGCGCATCAAGACGTGGGTGAGTCCGTCACCCTGCACTCGCTGCTGGAAACCTGCCTTTCCGAGAACGACCGGCGCATGGGTCGGTACGACGCGCGCCTGCTGCGGCCGCGCCTGGTACCGGTGCTTGCACGATTTGCCTATCGAGTGCTGCCCGCCAGCATTTGATCCGCGGGCCGGCGCTCAGGAAAGCAGGCCGCGCTCGCGAAACCAACGCACCGCGTCCTCGAACGCCTCGAGCGGGGGGCGCCAGCGGTATCCCAATTCGCTCGCCGCCTTGGCGCTCGAGAAGAACATGCGTTTTCGCGACATGCGCACTCCTTCGAGCGTCACGCGGCCGCTGCGGCCGGAGATTTTGGCGAAGCCTTCCGCAAGATAGGCGACGGGCAGCACCGCTGCGTACGGCAGACGGACGCGCGGCGGCGTGCGCCCGACGAGCCGCGCGATCTGCGCGAGAATGGTCTGCAACGTCATGTCTTCGCCGCCCAAGATATAGCGCTCACCCGCTCTGCCGCGTTCGAACGCCAGCAGATGTCCCGCGGCGACATCGTCGACATGCACGACGTTGAGCCCCGTATCCACATACGCGGGCATCCGGCCGCGCGCCGCATCCAGAACGAGCTGCCCGGTCGGCGTGGGCTTGATATCGCCCGGTCCGACCGGCGTCGATGGATTGACGATGACCACCGACATGCCCGATTGAACTGCCTCCCGTGCCACCTCTTCCGCGAGGTACTTCGACCGTTTGTAATGGCCGATCATATTGCTCAAGGCCACAGGAGTCCGTTCTTCTCCCGGCGAACCGTCGGACGGAATGCCGATGGTCGCCACACTGCTCGTGTAGACGATGCGCGGCACGCCCACCGTGCGCGCCGCATTCAAGATGTTGCGGGTTCCGTCCACGTTGGTGCGATAGAGCGGCGCAGGATCGCGGGCGCCCAACCGATAGTCCGCCGCGACGTGAAACAATCCCGCGCACCCCTCGAGCGCGCGCTCGAGCGACTTCGGGTCGGTGAGATCGCCCTCCACCACCTCCACCGGCAGGGCGCCGAGATTGCTGCGGTCCGAGCCGCCGCGCACCAACACGCGGACTTGCCAACCGGCGGAACTGAGAGTCCGTGCAACGGCCGCGCCGACGAAACCGCTCGCGCCGGTGACCAGCGCCTTCATGCGACGCGGGCGTCGGCGGCAGCCGCCAGCGAACGAGTGGCCGTCCGATATGCTCTCGCCAGACGGATCAAGCCAATCAGATCCAGGGGCGCCAGGGCGAGACCGGCCATGAGACGCCGCATGTTCACTTGACCGTCGCGGGTTGCCGCCATGACCGTTCGCGGCAGCACGTCCGCCGCCGTGTCCACGATCACGCGCACGGCGACAAAAGGCAAGTCGTGGGAGGCTGCAACTTCCGCGACGCCTGAACTCTCCATGTCGACCGCCACCGCGCCGGTCTCGCGAAAGGCCGCAGCCTTGTCCGCCACCGCGCCGACCGGTTGCGCGCTCGTGAGCAAGATGCCGCCGGCCACCGGCCGCTGCTTGGCGATCGCACGCTCAAGCTGCTCACGCCAGCCGGGCGACGTCAAGAATCGCGCCCCGCCACGCGAAATCACTTCACTCGGCAACACCACCGTGCCCGCGCGCAACGTCGGATCGAGTCCGCCGGCCAACCCGAAACTCATCAGCGCCGCGGCTCCGGCATCGACGAGGCGGCGGGCGGCGAGTGCGGCCAGAGCGCCGCCCATGCCGCTGACGGCCAGCAAAGCGCCATCGCCGAGGGAGGACAAACCGTCACGTCGGCGCACCGCAGGTCCAAGGGTGCGCGCCTCCGCCTCGAGCGCCGCGACGACGCCCACCGCCGTCAATGAGCGATTCCGCGACGCGTCAGTGTGCGGTAGGCGGCCAGCGCCCAGAGCGGGAAATACGCAGAATAGCCGTGATATTTCAAGTAGAACACGCGCGGAAAGCCGGGTGCCGTGTAACTGGGGTCGCTCCACAGCCCGTCCGCCTGCTGCGTGCGCATCAGCAACTCGGTACCGCGTCGCACGGCATCCGAGTGGGCTTCGCCTGCGGCCAGCAGGCCAAGGAGCGCCCAGGCGGTCTGGTACGGAGTGCTCGGGAATTCGACCGCCTCGCCCGAGGCCTTCGCGTAGGTATCGTTGCTCTCGCCCCAGCCGCCGTCGATATTTTGCCTGAGCTTGAGCCATTGGACGGCGCGCCGCACCGCCGGATCATCCGCGGCGATGTGCGCTTGCGCGAGGGCCGTCAACACCGACCAGGTCCCATAAATGTAGTTGGTGCCCCAGCGGCCGAACCACGAGCCGTTGGGTTCTTGCTGGTCACGCAAGTAAGTGATCGCCCGTTCCAACGCCGGTTTGTCCTGGGGGCGGCCGATGCGGGCCAACACGGTCACCACCCGCGCGGTGACATCGCTCGTGGGGGGATCCAGGAGCGCGCCGTGATCCGCGAATGGAATCTTGTTGAGGTAGTAGCTGGTGTTGTCGGCATCGAATGCGGCAAAGCCGCCATCCTCGCTTTGCATTCCGACCAGCCAATCCAGCGCTCGGCGTATGCTCTCGTCGTAGCGGGCCGATTCGCGCGCCTGATGCATGGACCAGACGACCACGGCCGTGTCATCGAGGTCCGGGTAGTAGCTATTCGCGAATTGGAACGCCCAACCCCCGCCGGCGAGCCCCGGGCGGTTCACCTGCCAGTCCGCGGGTTCGTCGAGCAGCTGACGGGTCTGCAGCCAGTCGAGCGCTCGGACCGACGCGTCGGAAGACGTGGCATCGCCGGTCTCTTGCATCGCGAGACTCGCAAGCGCCGTATCCCAGATCGGTGAGACGCAGGGCTGGCAATAGGCGCTCGAAGGCCCTTCGACCGTGAGCTTTTGCAGCGCACGTTTGGCCGTGACGCGCCGCGGATCATCTTCCGGATAACCCAGTATCACCATCACTTCCAAGGCATTGACCATGGCAGGAAAGATGGCGCCCAAGCCGTCTTCGCCGTTGAGCCGCTCCAACATCCAGTTCTCGGCCAGGCGGGTCGCACGCTCGCGCATGCGAGCCGGAATCAAGGGATCAATCATGCGCCCCAGCCGATCGGCCGCCAGGAACGCCTTGGCCACGAATCCCGGACGCCGGAAATAATCCCGCTCCTTCTCGGGCGGTGTCGTGAACAACTCGCGGATGTGTACGTTGCGCGGATTCTTGGCCACCGGCTTGCGGGTGCACAAAATGAACAACGGAACCATGACGGTGCGCGACCAATAGGCCACCTTGTCGAGATGAAACGCAAACCATCGCGGCAGGAGCATGATTTCGACGGGAATGTAGGGCACGCCGCGCCACGGCAGCTGCCCGAACAGCGCCAGCGCGATCCTCGTGAACACATTGACCGCGGCGGCACCGCCCCGCTCCAATATCGCGGTGCGTGCTCGTACCATGTGCGGCGCGTCGGGACTGTCTCCCGCGAGCTTCAATGCGTAGTAGGCCTTGACCGAGCAGCTGATATTGAGATCGCCGCCGTGATAGAGCGGCCAACCCCCGTGCTGGGCCTGCGCGGCGCGCAGGTAACGACAGAACTTCGCCTCGAGCGGTACGTCGATCTCGTCCAAGAAGTGCATCATCATGATGTACTCGGCCGGGATGGTGCAGTCCGCCTCGAGCTCGAATAACCAGTACCCTTCAGCAGCCTGCCGCGCAATGAGCGCGTCGCGGGCATCCACAATGGCGCGATCCAACGGCGAATCGGTGACCCGCCGCAGCGTGTGCGACACGACATCTCCGCGCGCGTCGGAGGGCGCCGCCGGGTGGGAACCCGGCTTTGATGCAACGCGGCTCACGATCCTGAGTTCCCGTAGGAGCGGCGGAGCGCATGTTCCGGTTCGCCGGGCAGTGCGTCGCCGACGCTCATCGGTGCGGGTCGCGGGCGGCGCAGCTCGGCGAGGCGCGCGAGCGGCAGGCCGCGCGCCGCCTGTGCGAACAGGGTCCGAAGCATCCAGTCGCTGCGGCCCGCAACATCCGTCAGCAGGCGGATCATGGCGACCGTGGATCGCGTCACCTTCACCTGGGCGCCGGCCGTGAAGCGCGGATTGCGCTCGATCTTGCGCAGAGTCAGCACGGCGAGGCCAATCGCCCACAAGCAGAAGCGGCGTATGCCCGTCTCCTTGCTGGGAATGAGTAATGTGTAGTCGAGCGCATTGCGCAGATGCGCATGAGCCACGCCGATGAGCTCGCGAAAAGCGGCCCCGAATCGCGGATCGAAGGATTCGCTCGACACGTCAGCAAGATCGACTCCATAACGGGTGAACACTTCCTGCGGCAACCAGCACGCGCCGCGGCTGCGGTCCTCCCACACGTCCTTGAGAATGTTCGTCATCTGCAGCCCCTGCGCAAAGGAGGCGGAGATCGCGGACAGCGCGGGGCGATGACCGGCAATTTCCGGCGAATAATCGCAAAACAGCTCCGTGAGCATTTCACCGACGACGCCGGCAACGTAGTAGCAATAGTCGTCGAGGTCGCTCGAACGCTCGAGGCCCTTGAGGCTTGCGTTGAACTGGAAACGCGGCATGCCGTAACACATGAGCTCGACGCAGCGCCGGATCGCCGCCCGCTGCGGCTCGTTGAGCCGAGTCATGACCCCGAGAACCCGCTCCATATTGCTGATCAGGTCGCGCTCCGTCGCCGGCGTCCGGTCCGACAGCCGTTGCTCGATTTCCCGGGCCAGCCGTTTGGGGTCCCCGCGGCCGGCCAGCAACGCGCTGAAACGTTGTAAAAAGGCCAATGTTTCAGGGGGTGACAGCGCCGGCTCGTCCTCGATGGTGTCGGCGATCCGGCATAGCAGATAGGCGCAGGTCACCGCCGTGCGCAGATCCACCGGCAATTGCGGGATCGTCAGCGCAAAGGTGCGTGAGACATGCGGCAGAATATGGTCTTGATAGACTTCATCTGAACTGACGGAATCCATGCGGAAAGTATCTCGGAAACCAGGAAGGATAGCATCATGTCAGCCGGGCGGGCGTGAGGCAAATTTACAACATCCGGTACGGTCGTTGCCACTAGGGCGGCTCGGCAGTATAAACTGCCGCTGATGAGCGCTTCATCCAACAACTATCCGCTGCTTGAATCCATTGGTACGCCCGCGGACCTGCGGCGCCTGCCAACCGCGAAGCTGGCGGATCTCGCCCAGGAACTGCGCCAGTTCCTGATCCACAGTGTCAGCACCCGCGGGGGCCATTTTGCCGCGGGTTTGGGCACAGTAGAACTCACGATAGCCCTCCACTATGTATTCAATACTCCCTATGACCGACTGGTCTGGGACGTAGGCCATCAGGCGTACCCCCACAAGGTGCTGACGGGCCGGCGCGATCAGCTCCACACCATCAAGCAGGACAAGGGTCTCGCTCCCTTTCCGACCCGCACCGAGAGCGAATACGACACTTTCGGCGTCGGGCATTCCAGCACCTCGATCAGCGCGGCATTGGGCATGGCCGTCGCAGCAGCGCAACGCAAAGAGGATCGCCGGGCCGTGGCCATCATCGGCGATGGCGCCCTGACCGCGGGCATGGCCTTCGAGGCGCTCAATCATGCCGGTTCGTTGCCCACGGACCTCTTGATCGTCCTCAACGATAATGACATGTCGATTTCCGAGAACGTCGGCGCCCTTTCCAATTATCTGGCGCGCGCCTTGTCGGGGCGCATGTATTCGCACCTGCGCGAAAGCGGCAAGAAGGTCTTGCGCCAAATGCCCACGGTGTGGGAACTCGCGCGCCGCTCGGAAGAACACCTGAAGGGCATGGTCCTCCCCGGGACGCTGTTCGAGGAGATGGGATTCAACTACATCGGGCCCATCGACGGCCATGATGTCAAAGCTCTGGTCAGCACCTTGAGCAACCTGCAAAAACTGCGCGGACCGCAATTCCTGCACGTGGTGACGCGCAAGGGCAAGGGCTACGCGCCCGCCGAGGCGGACCCGATCAAGTGGCATGGACCGGGACCGTTCGATCCGGCGAGCGGCATGATTTTCAAGGAGGCGAGCACGGGACCCACCTACTCGCAAATCTTCGGCAAGTGGCTGTGCGACATGGCGGAACGTGATCCTGCCGTGGTCGGAATCACGCCGGCGATGCGCGAAGGATCCGGCTTGGTTGAATTCTCAAAACGCTTCCCGGACCGCTATTACGACGTCGCCATCGCCGAGCAACACGCGGTCACCTTCGCGGCGGGGCTTGCAGCCGAGGGTCTCAAGCCCGTGGTCGCGATCTATTCGACTTTCCTGCAGCGCGCCTACGACCAGCTCATTCACGACGTCGCTCTGCAGAATCTGCCGGTGATATTTGCCGTGGACAGAGCCGGGCTCGTCGGCAGCGACGGCGCGACCCATCAAGGCAGCTACGATCTGACGTTTTTGCGCTGTATCCCCAACATGGTGATCATGGCGCCGGCCGATGAACACGAGTGCCGCGAGATGCTGTACACGGCGACTACGCTGTCGTCACCCTCGGCGGTGCGCTACCCGCGCGGCACCGGACCCGGCGTGGCGGTCGCGGCGGAGATGACCGCGCTGCCCGTGGGACGCGCTCAAGTGAGGCGCGAAGGCCGCAGCGGTTTGGCGATTCTGGCCTTCGGCACGCTGCTCGAATCCGCGCGCAACGTCGCCGAGCGCCTGGACGCGACCCTGGTCAACATGCGCTTCGTGAAGCCCCTCGATGAGAAACTCGTGATGTCGCTGGCGGCGCGGCACCGGGCCATCATCACGATCGAAGAGAATGCCATCATGGGCGGTGCGGGCTCGGGCGTCAGCGAGCTGCTCACATCCCACGGCGTGCAGTTGCCGCTGCTGCATATCGGCATCCCCGACCGCTTCATCGAGCACGGTTCACGCGACACCTGTCTCGCGGCGGCGGGCCTCGATCATGCCGGGATCACCACCAGTGTCGAACAATGGTGGGCACTGCATACCCAGGAGCGGATTCGTTCGGTGCGCGGCGCCTGATATCGGCGGGCGCGTAACTTTGATCGCGCCTCCCCTCAATCCCACCGCTCAGTTCAAAATCCCGTTCATGATCGGCGTCGTCGGCCACCGGGATTTGGTGGCCGACGAAATCCCGGCGATCCGGACCGCTGTCGACGGCCTGTTGCGGCGGCTGCGTGATGACCATCCCGATGTGCCGCTGCAATTGCTGTGCTCGATGGCCGCCGGCGCCGACCTGCTCGTGGCGGAGGTCGCCGCGGAACTCGGCATCGGCATTGTCGCCTTGCTTCCCTACGCGCGCCGGCTGTGCCGCAACGACCTCGAGGTCGAGGCCGACCGCGAAACTTTCGAACGTCTCTGCGAAATGAGCGATGTGGTCGAGCTGAACTTGCCCGCTGATGCGAAGGCCGGCGATATCGAACGGGAAGGAGAGCTCCGGGACCGGCAGCTGCAGCGGGCGGGATCCTTGATTGCGCGCTACAGCGGATTGATGATTGCAATCTGGAACGGCGCCGATACGGATCACCGTGCGGGCACCGCCCGAGCAATCCAATTTCGCCGCATGGGCGTCATGCCCACGGACGAACTCGTCGTATCGCCGCGCGACGTACTGCTTTCACCCCAGGTCGACGATCTGAATTTCGAGATCCGCTGTTCCCGGGTCTCCGCTCCGAATCCGCCCGGCGCCGCCGTGCTCGGCTTCACCGGCGGCGACAGCCAGGGGGGTGAGGAGTATCCGGAGCGCCTGCGCACCACGCTCGAGCGACTCGCGGAATTCAATCGCGACGTCGGTGAATTCGGCGAGGTGATCGCTCGCAAAGGCCGGCGGCTGTCGCAGCCGAGACCCACGCCCATCCCCAAGACGCTGGAGTACCTGGATCGACTGTTCACCGCGGCAGATTGGATGGGGAGCTATCATCAGCGGTGCTTCACGCGGGCGCTCAAGGCGCGGTACGGTCTGTGGGCGCTCATGGCATTTTTGCTGATCACCTTCAAGAAGGATTCGGTCGGCAAGCTCGCGATCATGGCGATCATCGGGGTCTTGACCGTGTTTCTGCTCGGCACGCTGCTCGCGCTCTGGGCGCATCGGCGCTCCTGGCACCGTAAATACCTGGATTACCGGGCGCTCGCCGAGGCGCTGCGCGTGGATTTTTATTGGGAGGTCGCCGGCGTTCGCCGGGAATTCGACGGCGAGTTCGCCCATGAAAGCTTTTTGCAGAAGCAGGACGTGGAACTCCAATGGATCCGCAACGCCATGCGGGCGGTAAGCCTACAGTTGGCCATCCACCCCTGCGGCAACTTCAACGAGGGCTTCCCCTTCGTGTTTGCCGCGTGGGTGGGTGATGATCACCCGGCCTATGGCACCGGCCAGATGTTTTACTATCGCCAGCGCCTGCATAAGCTCTCGCGTGCTCTGCATGTGTCGGAGCAGATCGATCGCACCTTGCTGTTCAGCGGGTTGATCCTGGCGCTGACCTTTGCGGTCGACGTGGCCTTGAGGACCGAATCGCACTATCTGCTGCCGGGCCAGTTGCGCGGCAC
>DASYFQ010000105.1:0-27828 GCA_036498345.1 Steroidobacteraceae bacterium | reverse complement strand
GCGCCTCGCCCCTTCGGGGCCGCCCTCACGGGCGTTATCCCCGCTTCGTCGCTGCCGCAGTAATCCGAACGAAAACGCCGAGAATTTATTGCCCGACTGGCGGAGAGGGAGGGATTACTCGGCGCTCTGCGCCTCGCCCCTTCGGGGCCGCCCTGGCGGGCGTTATCCCCGCTTCGTCGCTGCCGCAGTAATCTGAACGAAAACGCCGAGAATTTACCGGCCAGCTGGCGGAGAGGGAGGGATTACTCGGCGCTTTGCGCCTCGCCCCTTCGGGGCCGTCCTGGCGGGCGTTATCCCCGCTTCGTCGCTCTCGCAGTAATCTGAACGAAAACCACGAGAATTTATTGGCCAGCTGGCGGAGAGGGAGGGATTACTCGGCGCTGCGCCTCGCCCCTTCGGGGCCGTCCTAACGGGCGTTATCCCCGCTTCGTCGCTGCCGCAGTAATCTGAACGGAAACGTCGAGAAATTACCGGCCGACTGGCGGAGAGGGAGGGATTCGAACCCTCGATGGGCTTTTGACCCATACGCCCTTAGCAGGGGCGCGCCTTCGACCACTCGGCCACCTCTCCGGACGGGAACAAGGCCCATTCGCGGAGCGCCGGATGATACCCGTCCGCAGGCGTCTAGGTAAAGGTAAAGCTAACGGGAAACGCTTTAATCAAGCGTCATCGACAATCTTGGCGACCGGAGCGCCGGGCCGGGATTCGTGCTCTTCCTCGCGCTTGATGCGCTCGTAGATCTCTTCCCGATGAACTGCCACATCCTTGGGCGCGTTGACTCCAATCCGGACTTGGTTGCCTTTCACGCCCAATACGGTCACCGTAACTTCGTTGCCGATCATCACGGTCTCGCCGACACGCCTAGTCAATATCAACATAATCGAGCTCCTAGCTTCCTTGGCATTGCAGCGACGACAAACTGCGTTTGATATCGCGCGTCGCCATCAAGCGTTCGTTCGAGGTCCAAGCGGTGTGGACATCACATCGCACCTCGGAATTCCTCATCAACTATGCTCAAGAATACAGAATCCGGAACGCAATTGTTGCAACTTCATAACAGAATAAACAAACCGTTCAATTAGTCAGGCGGCTGCGTATCAGGGATTCTACTCCAGCCAGCGCTCTTCCTAAATTTTCGGGCTGCGTGCCTCCCGCCTGAGCAAAATCAGCGCGGCCTCCGCCTTTGCCGCCGACCTGCGCGGCCACGGCGCCCGCGATTTCTCCTGCCTTCATCCGATTCAGCAAATCCGCTGAAACGCCCGCCACCAACACCACTTTGCCTTCTTGAACGGTCGCCAGCACGATGACGGAAGAACCCAACTTACTCTTCAGCTGATCGACCGCATCGCGCAAAGACTTGGCGTCCGCACCATCGATTTGCGCTGCCAAAACCTTGATCCCGCCCACATCCTTAGCCTGTGATGTCAAATCGCCGCCCTGGCCGCTCGTGAGTTTGGATTTGAGCTGCTGCACCTCCTTTTCCAGCCGGCGAGAGCGCTCGACGAGTTCGTGGACCTTCTCGTCCACATCCTCTCGGCTGCCCCGAAGCATCGCAGCAATGTCGCGCAAAACCTGGTCGGTGTGCACGACCCACTCGTACGCGGTCTTGCCGGTGACCGCCTCCACACGGCGCACTCCCGCCGCAACCCCCGATTCGCTCAAGATCTTGAACAAACCAATATCACCAGATCGTTCGACGTGAGTACCGCCGCAGAGTTCCATCGAAAAATCGCCGATTGAAAGCACGCGCACGTCGCTCTCATACTTTTCGCCGAATAAGGACATCGCGCCCGCGGCGACCGCCTCGTCGAGTGCCATTACTCGTGTTTCTACCGGCGAATTGCGGCGGATCGCCGAATTCACGAGTTCCTCGACGCGCCGCAATTCCTCCGGCGACAGCGCTTGGGTGTGCGAAAAGTCGAAGCGCAGCCGATCGGCGGCAACCAGGGAACCTTTTTGCTCGACATGCAGCCCAAGCACCTTTCTCAACGCCGCGTGCAGCAAATGCGTGGCCGAATGATTGAGCGCAATGGAAATTCGGCGCTCTGAGTCGACTCGTGCTTCGAGGGCATCGCCCACCCGCAACTCTCCGGCGTCGAGCACTCCTATATGCGCAAACGACGCGTTGATTTTCTGCGTGTCGCGCACGGTGAAGCGCGCCGTGGCACCGATGAGCACGCCGGCGTCGCCGATTTGGCCGCCGCTTTCTGCGTAAAACGGTGTGTGGTCGAGTATGACCTGGCCTTCTTGCCCGGGTCGCAGTGCATCAACGACGGCACCGTCGAAAATCAGCGATGTCACGACACCCGTGTCGCTGAGCCGGTCATACCCCAAAAAATCGGTCTTGCCGGACAGCTTGACCGAGCCGCGCTGCTCCGCTGCAAACTTGCTCGCCGCACTCGCGCGCACCCGCTGTGCTTCCATCGCGGCGTCGAAACCCGCCTGATCGATAGTCAGACCGCGTTCGCGCGCCACGTCGGCGGTCAAATCGAGCGGAAAGCCATAGGTATCGTGCAGTCGAAACGCGGTTTCGCCCGGAATCACCGTGGACGTCAGCTTGGCGGTCTCCGCGTCGAGCAGCGCCATGCCGGTGGTCAAGGTCTCGGCAAATCGGCTCTCTTCTTGCGCGAGGATTTGGATCGCACGCGCGTCGCCGCTCTGAAGCTCGGTGTAGTACGTGCCCATCTCCCGCACCAAACTCGGCACCAGCTTATGGAAAAACGGCTGAGTTTGGCCCAATTTGTATCCATGCCGAATTGCGCGCCGGATGATGCGCCGCAATACAAAGCCGCGGCCTTCATTCGAGGGCACCACCCCATCGACGATCAGAAACGTGCAGGCGCGAATATGGTCGGCAATCACACGCAAGCTCGAGGATTCGAGATCGTGAGTCCCGGTGACCTCCGCCGCCGACCGGATCAGCGATTTGAACAAGTCGATGTCGTAGTTGCTGTGCACGCCCTGCATGACCGCCGCGACGCGTTCCAAGCCCATGCCCGTGTCCACCGAGGGCTTGGGCAATGGCACCAGCACACCGTCCGAAGAACGGTCGTATTGCATGAACACCAGGTTCCAAATCTCGACATAGCGGTCGCCGTCTTCGTCGACCGAACCCGGGGGGCCGCCGGCGATCTCTGCGCCGTGATCATAGAAAATCTCCGTGCAGGGTCCGCACGGCCCGGTCTCACCCATGGACCAAAAATTGGATTCTTGACCCAGACGAGTACAGCGCGTGGGATCGATCCCGATTTCCTCGGTCCAAATGCGCTCGGCCTCGTCGTCCTCCTGAAACACCGTCACCCACAGCCGGTCCTTGGGAATGCCGAGAGTTCCGGTGATGAAGTTCCACGCGAAGTGGATGGCTTCCCGCTTGAAGTAGTCGCCGAAACTAAAATTTCCCAGCATCTCGAAAAATGTGTGATGCCGCGCGGTATAGCCGACATTTTCCAAGTCGTTATGCTTGCCGCCGGCCCGCACGCAGCGCTGCGCCGTGGCCGCACGCGAGTAGTCGCGCACTTCCTTGCCGAGAAATACATCCTTGAACTGAACCATGCCGGCGTTGGTGAACAAGAGCGTGGGGTCATTACCGGGCACGAGGGAGCTCGAGGGCAACACCGCATGTCCGTTCTTGCGAAAGAATTCCAGGAAACTTCCCCGGATTTCCGAACTCGTCATCGATTTCAATCTGGCGTCGCGTTTCATGTCTCTTCGGTATCTGAATCAAGGTCAGTATCAAATCCTAAGGCCGATCGTATCTGAGCGCTCGTGAAACCCCGGTAACCCAGGAATCGCGCGTGGCGCTGCTTGTCAGCGTAAGTGCTCGGCAACTTCTCGCCAAACTTCTTTTGCCGAGCCTTCCGCAGGTGCACAATCCAGTCCGGAAAGGCCTCGAGGCACTCCTCGACCAGCGTCCCCTCCAAACCGTGGCGGCGCAAATCGGCGCGTACGCGCAGCGGCCCCTGGCCCCGCGCGGCATGATAGGCGACGAAGTTCTCCGTGTAGCGCCGATCGTCGAGCAATTTTTCGGTGCGCAGCGCCTCGAGCAGCGGTGCAACGACCACCGCATCGTAACCCTTCTCGAGCAGTTTACGGCGTAAATCCTCGGATGCGTGGTCGCGGCGGGCGAGCGCGTCGAGCGCCGCCACCCGAGCCGCGCGCGCATCGAGCGCGCCGACCTCTTTGCGGCCCAGGGCGTTACGCCTCTTTGACGTCGCCACCCCGGTTCATGGTTGCCTTCTCCGGAATCAATTTGGCGCGAACCTGCCCCTCGATGTCTTTGGCAATCTCGGGATGCTGCTGCAGGAAGGTACGGGCATTGTCCTTGCCCTGTCCAATGCGCTCGCCCTTGTAGCTATACCAGGAGCCGGACTTTTCCACCAGATTGTGCAGCACACCGATTTCGATGAGTTCGCCCTCTTTGGAAATTCCCGTGCCGTACATGATTTCGAATTCTGTTTCGCGGAACGGCGGCGCTACCTTGTTCTTGACCACCTTGACTCGGGTCATCGAACCGACCACTTCCTCGCCATTCTTGATCGCTCCGATGCGCCGAATATCCATGCGTACCGACGAATAGAACTTCAAGGCGTTGCCGCCGGTGGTCGTTTCTGGATTGCCGAACATGACGCCGATTTTCATGCGAATTTGATTGATGAAAATCACGATGGTGTTCGACCGCTTGATGTTGCCGGTCAGTTTGCGCAGCGCCTGCGACATGAGCCGCGCCTGCAAGCCCATGTGCTGATCGCCCATTTCGCCTTCGATTTCGGCCTTCGGCGTGAGCGCGGCGACAGAGTCGACCACGACCACATCCACCGCGCCGGACCGCACCAGCATGTCGGTGATCTCGAGCGCCTGTTCTCCGGTATCGGGTTGCGAGACCAGCAGGTCGTTGACTTTGACGCCGAGCTTTTCGGCATACACCGGATCGAGCGCATGCTCGGCATCGACGAACGCCGCCGTCCCGCCGTGACTCTGCGCGGAGGCGATGATGGCCAACGTCAGCGTGGTTTTACCCGACGACTCCGGGCCGAATATTTCGATGACGCGGCCGCGGGGAATTCCGCCCACGCCCAGCGCGATGTCGAGTCCCAACGAGCCCGTGGGGATGGAGTCAACCTCGTAGGTGGCGCCGGCATCGCCCAAGCGCATGACCGAGCCTTTACCAAACTGTTTTTCTATCTGGCTCAGCGCCGCCGCGAGAGCCTTCTTGCGATTCTCTTCCATAGGGAGTCCTCAACAAAGTGTGGTGCCATTATTTCATATTCGGCGCCCAACGCTCATCTCATATGGACCGAATTTGCAGAGATTTCTATGGTTTCGGCGGTTCATCCAGTAGTGGCCAGGTATCGACTACTGTATAGACCGCGTGTGTGCCGCTCGTATCGGAGCGCACCAGACTGAATGATCGTGCACTCCAGTCGAACGGCGACATTGCTTGCAGCACAGGAGCTTGCGCGACCTTCCTCGCGAGCGTGACATGCGCGCGCAGCGACGGCTGCACGTGATTGAGCTTCGGGGCGGCCGGATGGAGCGCCAGATCCCGGCGCAAGTGCTTCCACAGCTCGGCCAGCGGCGTCGGAGGCTGCCGCGCAACGGCGACTACTACCTGAGGTTCCGGCCAGTACTCGTAGGCGTCCATGGTGATCGTGCAGGCGGCCGCCCGCTGACCGCTTCCGATCCGCTGCAACATCGCGACTTGAGAGCTCGCAACCTCGCCGACAAATGCCAAGGTGAGGTGATAATTCTGTTGCGGCACGAGCCGCGCCCGCTCCGTCAAGCGCAACGCGACCGCAGCACTGGCAAAGCGCTCGCGCGTCTGCGCCTCCGGCCACAGTGCAAAGAATAGCCGCAACGGCACTCCCATTCTCGCTCAGCGGTCGAGCAGCCCTTCGAGCGCCGCCCGGACGGTTTTACGACGCACCGATTCGCGGTCGCCACGAAAATGTCTCAGTTGCACGGCAACACGAATCGCGCCCCCGTGGCGCTCTGCCCAACCGAGCCACACCGTTCCCACCGGCTTGCCGGGCACGGCGCCGCCCGGACCGGCGATGCCGGTCACCGCTACCGCCAGTTGCGCCCCCGTGCGCCGAAGCGCGCCGGCCGCCATCGCGCGTACGGCGGCTTCGCTGACCGCGCCCTCGCTCCGCAGCACGGAACGCGGTACGCCGAGCCTCGAGGTCTTGGATTCATTGCTATAGGTGACGAAACCCTCGACGAACCATTGCGAACTGCCGGCAATATCGGTCAGCGCCTTGGCAATCCACCCGCCGGTACAGGACTCCGCCGTCGCGACGCCGCGCCGGCTGTCGAGCAAGTGACGGCCTACGCGGGCGGCGAGCCGTGCAAGATCAAAGTCAGCGCTGCGCATCGGGCAAGAATTTTGCCCACGCCAGATGAGCTTTATCAATGGTCGCGAGGTCCGGCGTTCCGGCCTGACGCATGATGGTGTGAAGCTCGCGCGTCAAAATGTTGCTGACCGCCTCGACTCCGGGCTGACCGAAGGCGGCGAGGCCCCACGCCTGCGGACGCCCGATGCCGACGGCCGTCGCGCCCAGCGCCAGCGCCTTGAATATATCCGTGCCGCGTCGAATGCCGCCGTCGATGAACACCGGTATGCGCTTGCCCACGGCGGCGACGATCTCGGGCAGGCACTCGACGGTCGAACGCAGCGTCTCTTCGTTTCGGCCGCCATGATTGGACACCACGACCCCATCAACGCCTGCGTGCATCGCCTGCGTCGCATCCTCCGCGGTGACGATGCCCTTGACCAGAAATTTCACCTTCACCAATTTCCGCAGGCGGTCGAGATAATTCAGCGACAGGTTCGGCGAGAGTTGCGTGACCTGAGACACGTCGATGCCCGCAAACATGGGGGCTTTGAGCCACATGTCGTGCGACCCTCCGATGTGACATTGCTTGCAGTTCCGGCCGTCGCGCCGCATGGCGCGCAGCAATGTCTCGTTATTCCGTCCCGGAGGGCTGTCTACCGTGAGAAAAATCGCAGTACAACCCGCTTTCTCGGCGCGGCGCACGAGCGCCTCGGTCACATGCCAGTCGTCCGTGGCATACAGTTGTTGCCACACGGGCGCCTTGCGCGCCGCGACCACCTCTTCGACCGCAGCCGACGATCCGGTCGACAGCATCATTTGAATTTGTCCGCTCGCCGCCGCCCGGGCCACGGCGATTTCCGCTTCCGGGTGGAAGGCACGCATGCTCGATACCGCCGAGAAATAGAACGGCTGCTTCCAAACGCTGCCCAGAACGCTGCGGCTGGTATCGAGCTTGCTCACATCGACGAAGCGGCGCGCGCGAATCTCGATATGCGAATACGCGTCATGATTCAAAAATACGGTGCGGTCGTCGTCGGCTCCCGTCGCAATGTATCCAAAATGTGCCGGCGGGAGCTTCGCCCGGGCCAAGCCTTCAAACTCCGCGATATTGAGGACCCGATCGGCAGTGATGGGCGCCTCGTCAAAAGCGGCCTCGGCAATTGCTTGACTCCGGCCAAACCGCGGCATCCCGAGCAGTGCCGGAACGGCCGCCAAGCCATGAAGAAGCCGCCGACGCGCTCGGGAGGGAGAGCCTTGTTGATGCATCGTGTGGCCTTATAGTCGTTGTACGTGGTGTTGGCGTATCCGCAAATAGCAAGAATGCCCAGCGCAGTCAACTTGAAGGTTTCTTGCGCTAACCAGGCCGGCTACATCGGCTGCGGGTTTCCTATATTCTAATAACTGCATGAAATATCAGAAAGAAGCGGACGCTTCAGATCCTGGCTCGCCGCCCGCTGAACACACCCCGATGATGCAGCAATATCTGCGTCTCAAAGCACAGCATCCCGACGTGCTCTTGTTCTATCGCATGGGCGATTTCTACGAAATGTTCTACGAGGACGCGCGCCGCGCCGCGCAGCTGCTGGACATTGCACTCACCCAGCGCGGCGCCTCGGCCGGAGCACCTATTCCCATGGCCGGCGTGCCGGCTGTCACTCTCGATACCTACCTGGCGAAACTGGTCCGCAAGGGCGAGTCAGTCGCGATCTGCGAGCAGCGCGGCGAGCCTGGAAAAACCAAAGGCCCGATGGAACGCGAGGTGGTGCGCATCGTGACGCCGGGCACCATCACCGACGAAGCTCTCTTGGAGGAACGGCGCGATAACCTCCTCGCCAGCGTGTTCGGCGGCAACGGCCGCTTCGGTCTTGCATGGCTGGATCTGTCTGCCGGCCGGTTCAGCGTCATGGAACTCGCCGGGGTCGCGGCGCTCGAGGCGGAGATCGAGCGGCTGCGTCCGGCCGAGTTATTGGCGCCCGATGGCGCGCAACCCTCGTTGACGCGCTCCGGCGCCGCCCAAGACCGGCCCTGGCGCCTCCGCGCACCCTGGCATTTCGATACGGAATCGGCGACGCGTGCCCTCACCGAGCAATTCCGAACGCGCGATCTCTCCGGTTTCGGCTGCGCCGACAAACCGCTGGCGATCGCGGCGGCTGGCGCGCTGCTCGCCTATGTTCGCGAGACCCAAAAGTCGGCGTTGCCCCATCTTTTGTCGATCACCACCGAGGAGCGCGACGCCGCGCTCATCATGGACCCCGCCACCCGCCGCAACCTCGAGCTCGACGAAAGCCTGGCGGGCAAGCCGGAGCTGACCCTGGCGGGCGTCTTTGACCGCACCGCCACCGCCATGGGGGGCCGCATGCTGCGCCGTTGGCTGCACCGGCCGCTGCGCGACCGCGACACCTTGCGCGCGCGCTATCAGGCGGTCGCCACGCTCATGGACGGCGTGCAGCACGCGGCGGTCGCGGAGCCCTTGAAAGCCATCGGCGACCTGGAAAGAATCGTCGCGAGAATTGCCCTACGCTCGGCGAGGCCGCGGGATCTCACGCAGCTGCGCGCGGCACTCGCCGTCCTGCCCCAGCTGCATCAGCTCCTTGGCACGACGCCGTCTCCCTTGCTGCAACAACTCATCACCGAGCTCGCCCAGCACAACGACAATCACAGAGCCGACCATGCCCTGTTGAGCAAAGCCATCGTCGACTCGCCCCCGCACTACCTGCGCGACGGCGGTGTGATCGCGACCGGCTACGACGCCGAACTCGACGAGTTGCGCCTTCTTGGCAGCAACACGGAGCAATTCCTGCTCGACCTCGAACGCAGAGAGCGCGAGCGCACCGGCCTGTCCAGCCTGAAATTGGGCTTCAATCGCGTGCAGGGCTTTTACATCGAGGTGAGCCGCGGTCAAGCCGAACGGGTTCCCACGGAATATCTGCGCCGCCAGACCGTGAAATCCGCCGAACGATTCATCACGCCCGAGTTGAAATCCTTCGAGGACAAGGTGCTGGGCGCGCGCGACCGGGCCCTGGCGCGCGAGAAGGCGCTGTACGAGGCATTGCTGGATCACCTGACCGCGCGCCTGCCGGCACTGCAATCGACCACGGCCGCCATCGCGCAAATCGACGTGCTCAACTGCTTCGCCGAGCGCGCCGCCGCGTTGGATTGCGCCCAGCCCGAACTGGTCGACGACCCGATGCTGCTGATCGACGGCGGGCGCCATCCCGTGGTCGAGCGCGCCGGCCGCGAACCCTTCGTGCCCAATGATCTGCGCTTCGATGACTCGCGCCGCATGCTGATCATCACTGGCCCGAATATGGGCGGCAAGAGCACCTACATGCGCCAGACCGCCCTCATCGTGATTCTGGCCCACATCGGCTGCTACGTGCCCGCCCGCCGCGCGGTGCTGGGGCCGATGGATCGCATTTTCACCCGTATCGGCGCCTCGGACGATCTGGCCGGCGGCCGCTCGACCTTCATGCTCGAAATGACCGAGACGGCGAACATTCTCAACAATGCGACGGCCAAAAGCCTCGTGCTCATGGACGAGGTCGGCCGCGGCACCAGCACGTTCGACGGCCTGTCTCTCGCCTGGGCATGCGCCGCCTTCATCGCGAACAAGATTCGCGCCTTCACCTTGTTCGCCACCCACTACTTCGAGCTGACCAGCCTCGCCACCGAGGCGCCGGGTGTGGTCAACGTCCATGTCGAAGCGGTCGAACACGGTGAAACCCTGGTGTTCCTGCACAGCGTCAAGGAAGGGCCGGCCAACCAGAGCTACGGATTGCAAGTCGCGGCCCTCGCCGGAATTCCCAAATCGGTGACGGCACAGGCGCGCCGCTACTTGACCGAGTTGGAGCGCGAGCGCGACGCGCTGCGCACCCCCACCTCGCCGCAAGCCGAGCTTGCCTTGTTCGCTCCGGCGCAGGCACCCGCACCGGCGGAATCAGCCGCGCTCGAGGCCTTGCGTGCGCTCGATCCGAATTCCTTGAGTCCGCGCGAAGCGTTGGATTTACTGTTCCGTTTACAGCAGCTGGATCGCGGCCCCTAGCGGCCGAACCGTCCGGTCCGGAAGAACGCCCCCGCCGCACGCGCCACCGCCGCGGAGAACAGCATGCCCGTATGACTCACCCGCAGCACCAGGCGGTCCGCCGTGCCCGGAAGCTCGGTCTCCTCCACCAAGATGGTGCCGTCGCTCGGCCCCCCCAGCGGTCCGACCAGACGGCCGAAGCCAAATCCCAAATCACCCGCGATGACCCCTAAATCACGCGCGCCGTTCCAGCGACGCTCGCGCGACGCCAGCAATTCCTCACCGACGCCCAGCCCCATGATCTTCTTGCCGAAGGGCAGCCGCGCCAGCTTCTCGGCCGAGCGGCTGCCGCGCAGCGGCGAGCCCAGCAGCACGATCCTTCCCGGCGGCAACCGCGCTTGCGCCTCCGCGTCCTGCGCGAATAGCTTCACGATCACCAACCCCCCCAGGCTGTGCCCGATCAAGTGCAGAGTATCCGCGCGTATGGCGCCCAGGTACTTCGCCAGTGCGCGCGCATTGGTGGTGGCGTCGGCTGCCACCGAGGGATACGAAAATGCCCGCGCCTCGGCGTCCAGATCCTGCGACAGGCGCCGACGCAACCAATGAGATTCCAAGCCGCGCTGCCACAGTCCATGCACGTAGACGATGACGGTGCTCACCGCCCGGGCACCATCCGCAATGTTTCGATGACGGCGCGGTTGGTGCTCGAGGAAGCCATGTCGACGGCCTCGGCACCCGACGCCCATTGGAACCGCACATGCTCGGAGTCGCTCAAGGTCACCGGCACGCGCTGCGCCAGTCTCAAGGAGAACGCGTGTTCGAGATTGCGAGTGATCCCCGGCGCGTACACCTTGCCGAACGCCGGCAGGATGTCGTACACCTGGGTCCATTGCAGATTGACGAGGACCCCCTGCCGGATGCCCGTTTCCTCGATGACCTCGCGCCGTGCCGCGTCATCCGCGAATTCGCCCCATTCCAGACTGCCCGTCACCGACTGCCAGAAACCGGGCGGCCGGCGGCGCTCCAACAACAGAAATTCACCGCCGTCCGTGTAGATCACGATCAACACCGATTCCGGGCGCCGAAAGGCGTTAACGCTCACTGGATTTTGGGCTCGATGTTGGGCGCTCCGGCGATCTTGGGCGGTCAGTCGATCTTCGTCGGGACGCGCACCCGAATGTGCAACTCCTTGAGCTGCGCCTCACTGACCTCCGTCGGCGCATCCATCAAGAGATCCGCCGCCGTCTGCGTCTTCGGGAAGGCAATGACATCGCGAATGCTGTCCGCTCCGGCCATCAACATCGCCAGCCGATCGAGTCCGAAGGCGATGCCGCCGTGCGGCGGCGCCCCGAACTTGAGCGCATCCAACAAGAATCCGAATTTGATGCGGGCCTCTTCCGGCGAGATACCCAGCAAATCGAACACCACGGACTGGAGGTCCTGCGAATGGATACGCACCGAACCGCCGCCGATTTCCGATCCGTTCAGCACCATGTCGTAGGCTTTGGCAGTCGCCTCGCCCGGGCTCGCCGCCAAGGCCGCATAGTCCAAGTTCGCCGGGCTCGTGAACGGATGATGCATGGCCTGCCAGCGCTTCGCATCCGCGTCCCACTCGAACATGGGGAAATCCACCACCCATAGCGGCCGCCATCCCGGCGCGACCAGCTTCAAGTCCTGGCCCACCTTGAGGCGCAGCGCGCCCAGGGCGTCGCTCACCACTTTGCCGCTGTCGGCGCCGAAGAAAATCAAGTCGCCGTCGGCGGCGCCCGTGCGCTCGAGAATGCCGCCGACCGCCGCGTCGCTCAGGAATTTCAAGATAGGCGACTGCAGCCCGTCGCGGCCCTTCGCGACTTCGTTGACTTTGACGTAGGCCAGGCCCTTCGCGCCGTAGCGCGCCACGTACGCCGTGTAGTCGTCGATCTCCTTGCGCGACAGCCGGCCGCCCTGCGGCACGCACAAGGCCGTTACGCGCCCGCGCGGGTCCGCCGCCGGCCCCGCAAACACCTTGAAGTCGCAACCTTTGACGAGATCCGCCACATCGACCAATTCGAGCGCCACCCGCAGATCCGGCTTGTCCGACCCATAGCGGCGCATCGCCTCGGCATAGCTCATCCGCGGCATGGGGTTCGGCAATTCGACGTCCAGCACTTTTTTGAACAGGTGCCGCACCAGCCCTTCCATCAGCTCCTGAATGTGCGACTGATCGAGGAACGAAGTCTCGATGTCGAGCTGGGTGAATTCCGGCTGCCGATCGGCGCGCAAATCCTCGTCGCGGAAGCAGCGCACGATTTGATAGTAACGGTCGAATCCCGAGATCATCAGCAATTGCTTATAGATCTGCGGCGACTGCGGCAACGCGAAGAACTTGCCCGCATGCGTGCGGCTCGGCACCAGGTAATCCCGCGCACCTTCCGGCGTCGCCTTCGACAGCATCGGCGTTTCGATGTCGATGAAGCCCGCGTCGTCGAGATAATGCCGCATGGCGCGCGTGATCCGGTGACGCAGCAGCAGCCGCTCGCGCATGTCCTCGCGGCGCAGATCGATGTAGCGGTAGCGCAGCCGCACCTCTTCGCTCACATGCTCGTCGAGCTGAAAGGGCAGCGGCTCGGAGCGATTCAGGATCTCGAGCTCCTGACACAGCACTTCCACCTGGCCCGACTTCAAATGGGTGTTCGCGGTGCCGGGCGGCCGCACCCGCACCAACCCCGTCACCTTCAGCACGAACTCATTGCGCACGCGCTCCGCCATGGCGAAGACCGCGGCCTTGTCAGGATCGAACACGATCTGCAGCAGCCCCTCGCGATCACGCAAATCGACGAAGATGACGCCGCCGTGGTCGCGGCGGCGATGAGCCCAGCCCGCCACGGTGACCACCTTGCCGGTCAGTGACTCGTTGACTTGCCCGCAATAATGAGTGCGCATACGCGAAAACAACCTGAAAGTGGGGGAAACAACTAAAAGTTGGAGCGCGCGATGCTAAGGCTTGGGCGCGGCGCGAGCAAGCCCAAGCCTTGCGCCACCCAAATCCCAGGCGCGAGTCCGAGCCCAGGCGCCCGAAGCCGCGCCTAGCGTCGACGCTTTGCCTTGGGCGCAGCCTTCTTGACCGGCCGTCTCACCGGGGATTTCGCCCGCGAGGCCGTGCGCCCCCGCAACGCACTCTTGCCGGAGCCGGAGGACGACGCGGCCTTCTTCGCGGACTCCGCAGGTACCTTCTCCGCCGGTTTGGCGGCGCCCTTATCCTTCGGCGCCGTATCTTTGGCGCCGGCTCCGTTCGCACCCTTGGCGTCCTTGCCATTGCCGTCCTTGCCGTTGCCCTCCTTGCCCTTGGCCTCCGCGCCTGCGGCGGTCCCGTCCTTCGCCGTGTCCTTGGCAGCATCCGTGGGCGACTCCTTGGCCGCCTCCGCCTCGGGCCGATCGGCGAGATTGCGCTGGTTTTCCTTATCGCCCTTGAAATCGGTCTCGTACCAGCCGCCGCCCTTGAGCCGAAACACCGGCGCCGACATCAAGCGCTGCAGCTGCGACTTGCCGCAATGCGGGCATTTCTTCAGCGGCGCATCACTGATTTTCTGCATGGCCTCGAGGTCGTGGCCGCAGCTCTTGCATTGGTATTCGTAAAAAGGCATGTCTTTCCTATTGTCAGTTCCGACTCACGGAAGTCGCCGAAGTATAGCGAACGGCGGGCCCGCATCGCAGCTTCGGCGCCAACGCTTTCTAATGCACGCGTTCCTTCTCGAACACCAGCGCGTCCTTCTTGAGCTTGGCCACCACCCGATCTCCTGCCACGAACTCCCCGCTCAGAATCTTCTGCGCGAGCGGATTCTCGATCTGCGCCTGAATGGCGCGTTTCAAGGGCCGTGCACCATACACCGTATCGAAGCCCGCCTCGCCGATCTTGTCGCGCGCGTCGTCGTCCAAGCGCAGAGTGATATCGCGCTCCGCCAGCCGCTGCCGTAAGCGTCCCAACTGGATATCGACGATGGCCCGAATCTGCTCCCGCCCGAGGGAATGAAACACCACGATCTCATCGACCCGATTGATGAATTCCGGTCGGAAATGCTGGCTCACCACCTGCATGACCGCGTCTTTCATCTTGGCGTAATTGGCCTCGCCCGACAGCTCCTGAATCACCTGGCTGCCGAGGTTCGAGGTCATGATCACCACACTGTTGCGGAAATCGACGGTGCGTCCCTGCCCATCGGTGAGGCGCCCGTCGTCCAAGACCTGCAGCAAGACATTGAACACATCGGGGTGCGCCTTCTCGATCTCGTCCAGCAAGATGACGCAGTACGGTCGCCGGCGCACCGCTTCGGTCAGGTAGCCGCCCTCCTCATAGCCCACGTAACCCGGGGGCGCGCCGATCAGCCGCGCCACCGAGTGTTTTTCCATGAATTCCGACATATCGATGCGCACCAAGGCATCCTCGGTGTCGAACATGAATTCGGCGAGAGCCTTGCAGAGCTCGGTCTTGCCGACGCCGGTGGGGCCCAAGAACATGAAAGAGCCGCTCGGCCGGTTGGGATCGGACAGCCCGGCACGGGTGCGGCGAATCGCGTCCGCCACCGCCTTGACCGCCTCCTGCTGACCCACCACACGCTTACCCAGCACCTCTTCCATGCGCAGCAGCTTGTCGCGCTCGCCCTCGAGCATGCGCGACACCGGAATACCGGTCCACTTCGAGACGATCTCCGCGACTTCGACCTCGGTCACCGAGTTGCGCAGCAGCTGATTGGGCTTCTGCTCCACCTCGAGCGCCTTGGCCAGCCGCTGCTCGAGCGCCGGGATGCGCCCATATTGCAGTTCCGACATGCGCGCCAAATCCTGCGCGCGGCGTGCCGTGTCGAGATCCTGTCGGGCCCGCTCCAGTTCCTCTTTGATGTGCGCGGCGCCCTGCACCGAGGCCTTTTCCGCCTTCCATACTTCCTCGAGATCCGAGTATTCCTTTTCCAGCGCCTTCAACGCGTCTTCCAAGGTGGTCAGGCGCTTGCGCGAAGCCTCGTCGGTCTCCTTCTTGAGCGCCTCGCGCTCGATTTTGAGCTGAATGATGCGCCGATCCAGCTTGTCGAGCGCCTCCGGTTTCGAATCGATTTCCATGCGAATCAGCGAACCCGCCTCGTCGATCAAATCGATGGCCTTGTCCGGCAACTGCCGATCCGAGATGTAGCGGTGCGACAGCGTCGCCGCCGCCACGATGGCCGGGTCCGTGATCTCCACGCCATGATGCACTTCGTAGCGCTCTTTCAAGCCGCGCAAAATCGCGATGGTATCTTCGACCGACGGTTCATTGACCAGCACCTTCTGAAACCGCCGCTCGAGCGCCGCGTCCTTTTCGATGTACTTGCGGTACTCGTCGAGGGTAGTGGCGCCGACGCAGTGCAGCTCGCCGCGCGCCAGGGCCGGCTTCAACATGTTGCCCGCATCCATGGCGCCTTCGGCCTTGCCGGCGCCCACCATGGTGTGCAATTCATCGATGAACAGAATTACCTGGCCTTCCTGCTTGGCCAGATCGTTGAGCACGGCCTTGAGGCGCTCCTCGAACTCGCCGCGGAATTTCGCGCCCGCAATGAGCGAACCCATGTCGAGCGCCAGAATGCGCTTGTTGCGCAAGCCCTCGGGGACTTCACCATTGACGATGCGTTGAGCCAGCCCTTCGACGATCGCAGTCTTGCCCACGCCCGGCTCGCCGATGAGCACCGGATTGTTCTTGGTCCGCCGCTGCAGAACCTGGATGGTGCGGCGAATCTCGTCGTCGCGGCCGATCACCGGATCGAGCTTGCCCTGAGTCGCACGCTCGGTCAGATCGATACTGTATTTTTCCAGCGCCTGGCGATTCTCCTCGGCGCCCGCATCGTCCACCTTGGCCCCGCCGCGCACTTCGTCGATGGCCTGTTCGATCGCGGCGCGCGCAACGCCGTTGGCCTTGAGCAGCCTGCCCAATTCGCCGCGATCATCGCAGGCCGCGAGCACGAACAGCTCGCTGGAAATGAATTGATCGCCCCGCTTCTGCGCAAGCTTGTCCGTGACATTGAGCAGCTTGTTGAGATCGTTGCCGAGCAGTACCTCCCCGCCCGATCCCTCCACCTTGGGCAGACGGTCCAGCGCCCCGGCAAGATCCGAACGCAGCTTGGCCACCTGAGCGCCCGCCTTCTCGAGCAGAGGCCGCGCCGTGCCGCCCTGTTGATCGAGCAGCGCCGCCATGAGATGCACCGGCTCGATGTATTGATTGTCGCGGCCGACGGCGAGCGATTGGGCGTCCGCCAATGCCGCCTGAAATTTGGTCGTCAGCTTGTCCATACGCATAGAGATATCCTTGAGATAGCGCTCTGAATGGCCAGTACGTGGGGATGCGCACCGGCCAATTCAACCGTCTGGCGGCTCGCTGGATCGTCTGCATCACGATGCCGGAGCCAGCCAAATCAGGGTCGCCTGCCGTCCGGTCACCCCGTCGCGCCGATGCGAGAAGTATCGATCCCGATCGGCATAGGTGCATTGGCCGCCCCCGTAGACGCGGCCCACTCCCAGAGCCGCGAGGCGCCGACGCGCCAGTGCGTCCAGATCCGCCATGTAACGCCCGCGAGCGTTCGCCGCAAACCCCGCGTCCGCCCCCGAATCCCCCGCGAGCAGCGCCTCCCGAACCTCCGCGCCCACCTCGAAGTGCCGAGGTCCAATGGCCGGCCCCAGCCATGCCATGAGCGTCTCCGGCGCAACCTTCAGCGCCCTCACCGCGGCCTCGATCACGCCGCCGGCCAATCCCCGCCAGCCCGCATGCGCCGCCGCCACCAAGTCCCCGGACTCTGCCGCCAGCAAGATGGGCAAGCAGTCTGCCGTGAGGATCGCGCACACCCGCCCCTGCCGCCGAGTGAACGCCGCATCCGCCGGTCCCGAAGGCCGCGAGGCGTCCAGATCAGCCACGGCCGTCCCGTGCACCTGCGAGAGCCACACAGGCTCTGCCGGCACACCTGCCGCCTCCCTGAGACGCCGCCGATTCTCGGCCACGGCTTCGGGCAAATCCCCCACATGACCACCCAGATTGAGCGACGCATAAGGTGCCGCGCTCACCCCGCCGCTCCGAAATGTCGAGAGGGCTCGCACTCCGGCGGGGGCCGGCCATTCCGGCTCGACCCAAGAAACGCTCACCGGGCACGCACCGGTTTGCGCGCCAGGTCTCGTGCAGCACCCTCGGCCGCGTCCCGCCCATCCTCGCGCAAGGCACTCAGCAATTGCGCAAAATCCGCCGGCACCGGACTCTGCAAGGTCAACACCTTGCCCGAGCGCGGATGCTCGAATCCCAGCGTGGCGGCGTGCAGGGCCTGGCGCTTGAACCCGCGCAGCGTGTCGATGAGGCCCGAAGTTGCGCCGCGCGGCAGACCAAATCGCCCGCCGTAGACCGGATCCCCCACGATCGGATACTTGATGTGCGAGAGATGCAGGCGAATTTGGTGGGTACGCCCCGTTTCCAATTTCACGCTCAAGTAGGTGTGTGCCCGGAAGCGTTCCAGCACCCGATAGTGCGTGACGGCCGGCCGGCCCGATACGCGTATGGCCATGCGCAGCCGGTCGCCGCGATGCCGCCCGATGGGCTCGTCGATGGTCCCCCCGCCGGTCATCACCCCGACGCAGACCGCGACATATTCACGCGCCATGGTTCGCGCCTCGAGCTGCCGGCTCAGCGAGGTCTGCGCCTCCGGCGTGCGAGCCACCACCAACAAACCACTGGTATCCTTGTCGAGCCGGTGGATCAATCCCGCTCGCGGCAGCGCCGCGAGCGCGGGATCCAGCCCCAGCAAGGCGTTTTGCAGCGTATGCCGCGGATTCCCGGCACCCGGATGCACCACCAACCCAGCGGGTTTGTCGATCACCAAAACGTCCGCATCTTCGTGGACCAGGCGTAGTGCAATCGCCTCAGGCTGAACTTCGGGTTGTGCTACCTCACCCTGCGTCATTTGCACACGGACGTGCGATCCCGCCTCCACGATATCCCGCGGTTTGCAAGCCGCCCGGTCTACCTTGACCGCGCCCGCCTCGATCCAACCCTTGATCCGGGTGCGCGAATGCTCCGGCATCAGACGGGCCAGCGCGCTATCCAGCCGCTGACCCGCCAATTCGGGCGGAATCGTAAGATCGATCTCTTGGAACTCTGTGGTCATAGGGCACTCGAAGCTAGCGGCGAGGCATCGGGTATACTGCCGCGCTTTCGGCACCCACCCATTGTAAGGAATCGCCTGTGAGACTGCGTGATCTTGTCCGTCCGAGCCGCGTGCTGCTCATCGCCTTGGGCTTGAGCGTGCTGGTTGCCGGGTGCCGCAGCCACCGCGCTGACGATGCCAAATCCGGCCCCGAAGTGATCTATGCGCGGGCGCAGAAAGCCATGAAGAATTCGAGCTACGCCGAGGCGATCAAGCAGCTCGAAGCGCTCCAATCGCGCTTTCCGTTCAGCGAGCCTGCGCGCCAGTCGCAGCTCGACCTGATCTACGCCTATTACAAGAATCGCGAAGTCGACCCCGCGATCGACGCCGCCGACACCTTTATACGCGAAAATCCCACCAATCCCCGCGTCGACTACGCCTACTACATGAAGGGCCTGGTGTATTTCGAGCGCCAATCCAATTGGCTGGAGCGTAAATTCAACGTCGACCTGTCGCAGCGCCCGCCCGTCAACGCGCGCAAGTCCTTTGAGGCCTTCCAGCAGCTGCTCGAGAAATACCCCCACAGCCAATATGTCGGCGACGCACGCCAGCGCATGATCTTCCTGCGCAATCGCCTGGCCGACTTCGAATTGCACGTCGCCCTGTACTACATGCGGCGCGGCGCCTACGTGGGCGCGATCAATCGGGCCAAATACTGCGTCGAAAACTACGACGGCGCCCCTGCCGTGAAGGGTTCCATGAAGGTCCTGGTGGACGCCTACCGCGACCTGCACATGATGGATCTAGCCTCCAACGCCGAGAAGGTGTACGCCGCCAACTTCCCCGGCGACACCAAGGACATTTTGCCCAAGAAGCATTGGTGGGCGATTTTCTAGCGAGAACCGCTCACCCGAGAGGTCGATGATCGTGCTTGGACACCCTACCGCGACTTATACCCGCTTGTAATCGGATACCGCCAATCGCGCCCGAACGCCCGGCCGCTCACGCGCACGCCGGGGGGCGCCTGGCGGCGCTTGTACTCGTTGCGCTTCACCAGGTCCAAGATACGGCCCACCGTGGCCCGGTCGAACCCGCGGGCCGCGATCTGATCCACCGATAGATCCTCCTCGATGAAGGCCTCCAGGATCGGGTCGAGAATTTCATAGGGCGGCAAGCTGTCGGTGTCCTTCTGCTCGTAGCGCAATTCCGCCGACGGCGGCCGCTCGATGACGCGCGCCGGAATCACCTGCGATTGCGCATTGCGCCAGGCGCAGAGCCGATACACCAATAACTTGCTGCAATCCTTGATGGGAGCGAAGCCGCCGGCCATGTCGCCGTACAGCGTGGCGTAGCCCACCGCCATCTCGCTTTTATTGCCCGTAGTGAGCAGCATCTTGCCGGTCTTGTTGGAAATACCCATCAGCAACACCCCGCGGCAGCGCGACTGAATATTCTCCTCCGCGGTGTCGGGCGCGCGGCCCGCGAACTCGTCTTTCAGGGCGGCCAGGGTCGCCTCGAACATCCCCTCGATGGAAATCTCGCTGTGCTTGACCTTGAGCCACTTCGCCTGCAGGGCGGCGTCATCCTTGCTCATTTGCGAGGTATAGCGCGAGGGCATCGCCACCGAATGCACGCGCTCCGCGCCCAGCGCATCCACCGCGATACTCAAGGTCAAGGCCGAATCCACCCCTCCGGACAGACCCACGACCACGCCCGGAAAGCGATGCTTGTCCACATAGTCGCGCGTGCCCTGCACCAGCGCCCCATACACACTTTCTTCCTGGCCTTGCAGCGGCACGATGTCGCCGGGCAGAGGCTCGACCACCCCTGACGGGTCCATCACCAGATCCACGACGTACATGCCTTCGGTAAACGCCGGCGCCCGCATCGTGACCCTGCCCTCCGCGTCCATGACGAAGGAATTGCCGTCAAACACCAGCTCATCCTGCCCGCCGATCAAATTGACGAATACCAGCGGTACGCCAGTCTCTCCTACCCTCGCACGGCCGACTTCCTGCTCGCGCTGTGTCTGTTTATCGACTTCATAAGGCGACGCGTTGATGACCAAGAGCACTTGCGCACCAGCCCTGCGCGCCTGGAGCGCGGGCTCCGCATCCCATACGTCTTCACATACCAGCACACCCGCTTTCACCCCGCCGAGCTCGACCACAGTGGGCTCGGTGCCCGGCGTAAAATAGCGCTTCTCGTCGAACACCCGATAGTTCGGCAAACAAGCCTTGCGATGATTGGCGAGCACGGCGCCGTCGCGGATCACGATGGCCGAATTGAAGATCTGCGTGCCGACGTATTCCGGATACCCCGCGATCAAAGTGATGCCCCGGACCTCCTGCTTCAGTCGCTCGAGCGAGCGCCCGACCTGCAGACGCATGCCGGAATGGAACAACAGGTCTTCGGGCGGATAGCCCGACACCGCGAGCTCCGGCACCAGAACCACGTCCGCCCGATGCTGATCGCGCGCGGCGACCGCCGCCGCCACAATGCGCGAAGTATTGCCGTCGACGTCGCCGACGACCAGATTGAGCTGCGCCATCGCACAGCGCAAACGCCGCGAATGAGTCAATATCTTCCCCTATGTCGGACGCCGTAAGGCGCGCTATTCTGAATTAAGCTCAAGGACAGCGCAAAGCCGCCGGGATGTACACTTGAACCGCCAATTCGACCGAAGTATGGCCTCCGAGCCCGCACTCAATTGGCGCGTGCTCGGCCTGCTCAATTTGTATCGCGTTTTGGTGCCGCTGGTGCTCCTCAGCCTGTATTCCCTGGGCGGCGCAAGAGGCACCGGAGTGACCTCGCCAGAGGCCTTCTTTGGCGTTGCCGTCTTTTACCTGTGCTTCGGGCTCGGCAACGTGATTTTGGTGCGGCGGCGGCTGGGAAGCGTGTTCGTTCAGACCATCCTTCAGGCAACGGTCGACATAACGGTTTCGGTGGTGCTGTTGCATACCTGGGGCGGTGTCGCCAGCGGTCTCGGACCACTATTTCTTCTGCCCGTAGGGGGTCTCGCCTTCTTGCTGCCCCCGCGCAGCGCCCTCTTCCTGGCGGCCGTCGCCGCCATGGCGGTGCTGGCGGACACCATCTGGCAGCAGCTGGCCGGACACACTGACATAGCCTCCTTTGCAACCGCCGGCCTCCTAGGTATCGTCTTGTTCACGATAGCGACCGCTGCAAGCTTCGTCGCCAGCCGCATGCGCGAGAGCGAAGACCTGGTTCGCCAGAAGGACCTCGATCTGGCGAATCTGGCAGAGCTGTCGCAGTACATCGTGCAGCATCTGCGTGAAAGCCTGCTGGTGGTCGATGGCGCCGACAAAATTCGGCTCATCAACGAGTCGGCGGCGAAAATTCTCGGCGACGACCACGCCGTGCCAGGCGCTTTGGCGGGCGAGGTATCGCCACGTTTGCTCTATTCCCTGACGACCTGGCGGCAAAGCGAGCGTAGCGAGAATTCGCCGTCAAGCTTCGTGGCGGCCGACGGCGCGCGAGTGATTCAACCGCACTTCGCGCCCCTGGGGAGCACCGCTCCCGGACCCACGCTAATATTTCTCGAGGACACCAGTCTGATGGCTGAGCGCGTACAGCAGAGCAAGCTCGCCGCGCTTGGGCGGCTGTCCGCAAGCATCGCACATGAAATCCGCAATCCCGTCGGCGCCATGAGCCACGCCGGCCAGCTGCTCGCCGAGAGCCCCAACATCGACGCGGCCGAGCGTCGCCTGACCGACATCATTCGCAACAACGCGGAGCGCGTCAGCACTATTATCAACAACGTATTGCAGCTCTCGCGCCGCGAAGCCACCCAGCCCACCCGGCTCACCCTGGGCGACTGGATCGGGGAATTCTTGGCAGAATTCTGCGAGACCATGCAAGTCCCCGAGGCCCAGATCGCCCTGCACGAGGACGCGGACGACCTGGAAGTGCGTTTCGATCCCACTCATTTGCATCAGGTGGTCTGGAATCTATGTGACAACGCCATCAAGTATGGCGAAGCTCGCGCCGGAATCAGCGTCGAGATCAGGCTAGGCCGATTGACCCCCAGCAACCGACCCTTCCTGGAAGTTGCGGATCGCGGACCCGGTATCGAACCGAATGCCGTCGATCGGATATTCGAGCCTTTCTTCACCGGCCGAAAGGGCGGCACGGGACTCGGCCTATTCATTGCGCGCGAACTAGGTCAGTTGAACCTCGCCATCCTCCTCTACGAACCGCGCCCCGACGGCGGCAGTACCTTCAGGATCGTGTTCAGCGACCCCCAGCGCTGGGAGGAATAGGTACACTGACGCTACAATAGAAACATGCCGAATCCCGCAGTACTCATCGTCGATGACGAACCCGATCTCTGCGAACTGCTGTCCATCACTCTACAACGGATGGATCTGAGCCCGCGTACGGCAAACACCGTGGCGGTCGCGCAACGCATGCTCAAAACCGAGCAGTTCGATCTGTGTTTGACCGACATGCAACTGCCCGACGGCGACGGCCTGGAACTGGTCAAGTGGATCCAGCAACACTGCGCCAGTGTCCCCGTCGCCGTGATCACCGCGCACGGCAACATGGAAACCGCGGTGCGCGCACTCAAGCTGGGCGCGTTCGACTTCGTCTCAAAGCCCCTTGATCTCGCCGGCTTGCGCAAATTGGTGGCCACGGCCATCAAGCTCTCTGAAGACAAAGACAGCGATACCAGCGTCTTCGGACCACGCCTGCTCGGCGCCTCGCTGGCCATGCAGAATATGCGGGAAATGATCGCCCGCGTCGCGCGCAGTCAAGCTCCCGTGCATATATTCGGCGAGTCCGGGACAGGAAAGGAGTTAGTGGCGAAACTGATTCACGAATCCGGCCCGCGTCGCGATGGACAGTTCGTGCCCGTCAACTGCGGCGCCATCCCCACCGAGCTCATGGAAAGCGAGTTGTTCGGTCACAAGCGCGGCAGTTTCACCGGCGCGATCAGCGACAAGAAAGGCCTGATTCAGTCAGCGGAAGGCGGAACACTGTTCCTGGACGAAATCGCCGACTTACCGCTGCACATGCAAGTCAAGCTGCTGCGCGTGATTCAGGAAAAGGCCGTACGCCCGGTCGGCGAGCAACTCGAGGTCGGCGTCGATGTACGGGTCTTATCCGCCACGCACAAGAATCTCTCGCAACTGGTTGCTGAGGGCAAGTTTCGCGAGGATCTTTTCTATCGCGTCAATGTCATTGAGTTGCGTGTCCCCTCGCTGCGCGAACGGCTTGAAGATGTGCCCGAACTGGCGGAGGCGGTGCTGCGTCGCCTCGGGCGGCGCATGAAGATAGCTCCACCAATGCTCGCCAGGGACGCTCTCGCCGCGCTGGAATCATACGCGTTTCCGGGAAACGTCCGCGAGCTCGAAAATATCCTCGAACGGGCTATTACGTTGACTACCGGCGGTGAAATTGGGGCCGTCGATATTCAGCTCCGGCTGACGCCAGGTGCGCCGACCGTCGCTATCAGTGCCGCAAACGGCGGTGCGCTGGGCGATCATTTGGAGGACATTGAGCGCGAAGCCATTATCAAGGCACTCGAGCAGACGCGCTATAATAAGACGGCGGCGGCCAAAGTGTTGGGGATGTCGTTTCGCGCGTTGCGCTATAGGATCAAGAAGCTGGGGATTGAATAACGCAGATCGGCTTCGTCCAAGGCGTGCATCCGCTCGCCGCACCCATCAACACGCTCCACCACGAAGTTTAGCGCTCGGCTTGTGTGAATCGTAAATGACAGGATCACCCTATGGCGTTAAAAATCCTCGATATCTTCAAGGCGAGGGCGACTGAAAAGCAGATGTCGCCGGAAACGGCCGAGATCTTACTGCGGGCTCGGTCGCTTCAAGAGGAAGGGCAGTTGGTACAGGCTGCGGCCGCATACCAATTGATCCTTGAAACAGACCCCGATCATTGGGAGTCATTAAATGCAATTGCGGCGATATCCCTGCGGGGCGGGGAGTTCGAGAGGGCGATTCATTTGTACAGCGGGGTGATCGAGCGTAAGCACGATCACGCCGAGGCCTACTACAAGCGCGCCAATGCCCGCAATGGACTCGGACGTTGGGAGGCGGCACTCGTCGACTATGATCAAGCGATTGCACACAACCCGAAATATGCCAATGCTTTCTGCAATCGAGGCGCCGTGTTGGAGCGCCTTGCTCGGTGGGATGAGGCGCTGATCAGCTACGAGCGGGCGCTCGCCCTCAATCCTGAGGATTTTCTGGCTTACTACAACCGCGGCTCTGTGCTCAAGGAACTGAAGCGGTTCGATGATGCCCTGGCCAGCTACGAGCGCGCCATCGCGTTGAAAGTAGATTATGTCGAGGCTTACATCAACCGCGGAAATATCCTGCGGGAGTTACGACGATACGAGGCGGCCGTTGCGAGCTACGGTAGAGCGATCGAACTCGCTCCCGGCAGTTTTCTCCTGCAGTTGGCGTATTGCGGTCTCGGCTTGGCGCTCGCAGAGTTGACACGATACGACGAGGCCGTTGCGAGCTATGGTGAAGCAATAAAGCTCGATCCCGCCGATTATCTCGCGTACTCCAACCGCGGCGCGGCGCTTAAAAAGCTCCGGCGGCTCGAGGAGGCACTTGCCAATTTCGAGCAAACTATCTTGTTGAAAAGCGACTACGTCGAAGCTCACTTCTATCGAGGGCAAGTGCTGCAGGAGATGGGACGATTCGAGGCGGCCCTTGCGAGCCACGACAAGGCCATCGAACTGACTCCCGAACATTTATCGCCGTACTTGGCGCATTCGAGTCGCGGGTTTGCGCTCGCTGGATTGAAGCGATTCGATGAGGCCCTGGCCGCTTTCGAGCAGGCCATCGCTCTCAAGAGCGACTATTTCGAGGCTCACTGCTCTCGTGGACATGTCTTGCATGAATTGCGGCGATACGAGGCGGCCATTGCGAGCTACGACGCGGCCATCGCACTCGATCCCGACGATTTGCGGGCGCATCCGGCGTACTCTAGCCGAGGCTTTGCGCTCAAGGAACTGAAGCGGTTCGAAGACGCGCTGGCCAGTTACGATCGGGCAATCGCCCTTGAGGACACCGACGTTGAAGTTCGTATCAATCGCGGAGGTGTGCTGCAGGAGATGGGGCGGCACGAGGCTGCAATTGCGAGCTACGACCGGGCGATCGTTCTCAAGCCCGACCATGTTGAGGCATATCAGGGTCGCGGTTTCTCTCTCCTCAATCGTGGGCGGCACGAGGCGGCAATAGCGAGCTTCGACCAAGCGATCGCGCTGAAAGCGGACCAAAAGTACCTTCTTGGTTTTCGCCGATATGTGCAAATGCAAATATGCGATTGGGACGGTCTGGCGTCGTACATAGAGGGACTCGAGCAGGAACTGAGGGCACGCAATCCCGTGTCCGCGCCGTTCCAGGTGTTGGCGCTCGTCGATTCGCCACCTCTGCATCGATTGGCCGCAGAGATATGGGTGCGGGAAGAATGCCCGCCCGACACTACCCTTGGTGCGATCCCACAGCGGCCACTGACCGATAAGATTCGGATCGGGTATTTCTCGGCCGATTTTCGCAGCCATCCGGTGTCACTCTTGACGGCCGAATTGTTCGAAACTCACGATCGATCGAGATTCGAAATCATCGCATTTGCTCTTGGTCCCAAAGTGAACGACGCGGTACGCGAGCGCCTGGAGCGAGCCTTTGATCGCTTCATCGACGTGAGTGAATGGTCTGATTTGAAAGTGGCCGAGACGGCCCGCCGCATGGGGATTGATATTGCGGTGGATCTCGGTGGATTTACCGAATATGCCCGGCCGAAGATCTTCGCGCTGCGGTCCGCCCCGATACAGATCAGCTACATCGGGTACCTCGGAACTATGGGGGCGCCTTACATGGACTATCTCTTGGCTGACCCCACGATAATCCCTGCTAACGAGCGCCAGTCTTACTCGGAGGCGATCATCTACCTTCCGAGCTACCAAGTGAACGATTCCAAGCGGCCGGTAGTCGAGCGGGCGCTCACGCGCGAAGAGCTTGGCCTACCGGCGACGGGGTTTGTCTTCTCCTGTTTCAACGCGAACTACAAAATAACGCCGATTGCGTTCGCGGTCTGGATGCGGATCTTGCTGCGTGTCGAGGGGAGTAGTTTTTTCCTTTACGCAGGGAATGAAGTTGCTGAACGAAATCTACGCAAGGAGGCCGAACGTCGCGGCGTTGACCCACACCGAATGGTGTTCGGTAGGTTTCTTGCTCAGGAGGATTATCTGGCGCGTTTTCGCTCGATGGACCTCTTCCTCGACACGCTGCCTTATAACGCCGGCACGACCGCGAGCGATGCCTTGTGGGCAGGGCTGCCGGTGCTGACGTGCGCGGGCCAAGCGTTTGCCGGCCGGGTTGCGGCCAGTTTGCTCAAGGCCATCGATTTGCCGGAACTCGTGACATCGACAGCCGAGCAGTACGAAGAGATGGCCGTTCAACTCGCCGAGAATCCTGAGCTTCTGCGCAAGATCAAGCAAAAATTGGCGCAGAACCGGCTCAAGACGGCCCTGTTCGACACACGCTCATTCACTAAGCACCTGGAGGTCGCTTATACGAAGGTTCAGGAGAGACAGCACGAAAGCCTGGCGCCTCAAACCATCTTCGTGACACCGATTGCATGATGGTTTGCCGCGCGCCGACAAACAGCCGCAAAAACGCCGCTTGAATGCGCATTTGGTCACATACGAGAGGTGAGGCAGGCGACATAATGCGGTAATTTTCCTTCTTCTTGACCAATTTTCCGACTCGAGCCGACGCGACCTCATTAAATGCCCGATCTTTCTGACAACGTACACCCCGGCACAGTCGCGGATAACGTCCCTCGCACGCAGGATCGGCGGATGGTCACTATTTGCCTTGTCCTGTTGCTGGTCACGCTATGGCCTTTGACTCACAGATACAAGGGCCTGGCAGGCGACGCGGAGCTTTATGCCGTGCAAGCCTTGGCAAAAATACATCCTAACCTCGCCGGCGATCTTTTTCTGCAGAACAATTCGCAGGATACATATACGGTTTTCTCCCCGATTTATGCTTGGTGCATTCGCTGGCTTGGGCTTCGCGGCGCTGCGATGTCGCTGGTGGTTGTGTTGAAGATCTGGTTTTTTGTCGCTGTGTGGGCGCTGACGCGTGAACTCTTCGACCGTCGTTCGGCATTCCTCTCGACTGCGCTCGTAATGGTCATCGCGGGCAGCTACGGCGGCTATTCGGTTTTCAATTATTCGGAGGATTGGTTGACCGCGCGGTCGTTGGCCGAACCCTTGGTGATTACCGCCGTGTTGTTTTACTTTAGAAATTTCAAAGCCAGCGCCTTCCTCGTAGCATTTGCCGCTTTCTTCGTA
>DASYFQ010000104.1:0-16856 GCA_036498345.1 Steroidobacteraceae bacterium | reverse complement strand
CGCGCTCGCGCAGTGCGCGTCTGCGCGTCGCCGAACGCACAACCGAAGGAATAGCCGCATGAAAATCTCACGTTGGTGGCCGCTCGTCATTCCCGTGTTGTGGCTCGCGGTGCTCGGTTCCGCCGTGCAGGTGATTTACGCGCGGCACACGGCCCGGGACATGTTCGTGCACCTCGAGAAGCTCAATGCCGAACGCGACTCGCTCGAGATGGAGTGGGGACGCCTGCAGCTGGAGCAGAGTTATTGGTCTTCGCACGCCTTCGTCGAGCGGGTCGCCAACGCGAAGTTGCAAATGAACCTGCCGCAGACCCGCGACGTGCGGATCGTGCGGCCGTGAAATTGCGCTCCGGCGACAACGATGCTCGAGCGAAGAGCTATCGCTGGCGTTCGACCGCAATTTTGGGTCTGGTTCTGCTCGGTGCGGCCGGACTGGTGGCCCGTGCCGTCGAGCTGCAATTGCTCGATCACGGTTTTCTCGCCAAGCAGGGCGACGACCGCTCGATGCGGGTGGTCAAGATCGCCGCGCATCGCGGCGCCATCACGGATCGCAACGGGGAGCCGCTCGCGGTCTCGACGCCGGTGGACAGCGTGTGGGTCAATCCCCAGGAGATCAACGACAACATCGATCAGCTGCCGAAACTCGCGAAGGCCTTGAAAGTAGACCAGCAGCCGCTTGCGCGGCGGATTACCAGCAATCTGGACCGCGAGTTCCTATACCTGGTGAGGCACATGCCGCCCGAACAAGCGGCGCATATCAAGGCCCTGGGTATCCCCGGCGTGTACCTGTTGCGCGAGTATCGGCGTTACTACCCCGCAGGCGAAGTCTCGGGACACATCGTCGGCTTTACCACCATCGACGACAGGGGCCAGGAAGGTTTGGAGCTCGGCTTCGATCAATTGCTGAACGGCGAGGACGGCGCGAAGCGGGTCATTCAGGATTTGTACGGACGCTACGTCGAAAACGTCGAAAGCATCCGAGCCCCCCGGCCGGGCCGCGATTTGGTCACGAGCATCGACCTTCGGATTCAGTATCTCGCGTACCGCGAATTGAAGGCGGCCATGCAGGAATACCGGGCGCGCGCGGGCTCGGTCATCGTCATCGACGTCGACACCGGCGAAGTATTGGCCATGGTGAATCAGCCGTCGTACAACCCCAACGACCGCGAGCAGCTCAAGCCGGGTCTGTACCGCAATCGCGCCGCCACCGATATTTTCGAACCGGGCTCCAGCATCAAGCCGTTCATCATGGCCGCGGCGCTAGCCTCCGGGCAATATCGCCCCGACAGCGTGGTGGATACCTCGCCCGGATTCCTGAAGGTCGGCACCAAGGTGTTCGAGGACGAACACGACTTGGGCGCGATCGATCTGGCGACGATCCTGGCGAAGTCCAGCAATGTCGGCTCCGCGAAGGTCGCGCTGTCGCTGCAACCCGAGCAAATCTGGAACACGCTGACAGGATTGGGCCTCGGCCAGGTAACGGGCAGCGGCTACCCCGGCGAGTCGGCCGGCATGCTGAGCAACTATTCTCACTGGCGCCCCATCGGCATCGCCACCCTGTCGCACGGCTATGGACTGTCGGTCACCCCGCTTCAATTGGCGCATGCATACGCGACGATCGGCGCCGGTGGGGTGAAGCGTCCCATTACTTTCGAGCGCGTATCCGGGCCGGTGTCCGGGGAGCAAGTCATGAGTCCGAAGGTGGCGCATGAACTGGTGCAACTGATGGAGCAGGTGGTCGAAAAGGGCGGCACCGCGACCCGCGCTTCGCTCATGGGCTACCGCGTATCCGGAAAGACGGGCACCGCGTTCAAATCGATCGCCGGCGGCTATTCGACCGACCGAATCATGGCGGTTTTTGCCGGCTTGGTGCCGGCGTCGCACCCCAAACTGGCCACGGTCGTGGTGATCGACGAGCCGAGCCGGGATTTGCGCGAGGGCGGCACGCTGGCCCAGGGCGGCACGGTTGCCGCGCCGGTATTCGCGAGTGTGATGTCCGGCGCGCTGCGCCTCATGGACGTACCGCCCGATGATCTGCAGAACGTGCCGGCCGCCACTCTGGTGCAGGCCAACGACACGCCATGAACACTTCCCTCATTTGGCTGCTCGATGGCATCGTGAACGTACCCAATATCGAGTCACGCAACGTCGCCGATCTCACGCTCGACAGCCGCGAGGCGCGTTCCGGAAGCTTGTTCTTCGCATTGCCCGGACGCACCGCGCACGGGCTCCAGTTTGCCGCCGAGGCCGCCGCGCGCGGCGCCGGCGTGGTGCTGTGGGAACCCAGCGCCGACGTGGCACTGCCGAAGTTGCCGCCGACGGTATTCGCGGCGGCGATACCCGGACTCAGCGGTTTGGTGGGCCGTATTGCCGATCGCTTCTTCAATTGGCCCTCGTCGCAGCTGCGCATCACGGGCATCACCGGAACCAACGGCAAGACCACGTGCGCCTATTTGTTGGCTCAATGTCTCGAACGCTTGGGGTTCCAGGCTGCTTACATGGGAACCATCGGCTGGGGCCGTATCGCCTCGCTCGAGCGGCCCACGCTCACGACTCCCGATGTGGTCACGCTGCATCGCGAACTCGCCGCCTTGCGCGCCGCCGGCGTACGCGAGGTGGCGATGGAAGTGTCATCGCAGGGGCTCGATCAGCATCGGCTCGATGGAGTGCGATTCCATGTCGGTGCGTTCACCAATCTGAGCCGCGATCATCTGGACTATCACGGGACCATGGCCGCCTACGGCGCCGCCAAGGTGCGGCTGTTCGATGCTCCCGATCTCAAGCACATCATCGTCAACGTGGGCGACGCCTTCGGCCGAGAATTTGCACAGAAGTATGCCGGAGGCGTGCCGCTGACGGCCATTTGCGCCGGCACCGGCGATGCCGCATGGTTGGCCGAGCGCGCGCTGCGCGCAGTTCGAGTGACCTTGGATGTGCACGGCGTCTCGATGCAGCTCGACGGCAGTTTCGGCAGCGCGGAAGTCGCCACCCGGCTGCTCGGCCGCTTCAATGCCGAGAATGCCTTGGTGGTCATCGCCTGTCTCGTGTCCCTGGGGATTCCGCTCGCCGATGCGGTGCGCGTCTTGGCGCAATGCGTCCCGCCTCCCGGACGCATGGAAGTGATTGAACCTGCTGCCGGCGACAAGCCCATGGCCGTGGTTGACTACGCGCACACGCCCGACGCACTGGCCAAGGCCTTGGGCGCATTGCGCGAGCATTGCAAAGGCGCGCTCTGGTGCGTGTTCGGGTGCGGCGGCGACCGTGACCCCGGCAAGCGTTCCATCATGGGCGAGATTGCCGACGAACTAGCCGATCGGATCATCGTCACCGACGACAATCCGCGCTCCGAGAACCCGCAAGCCATTACCCGCGCCATCGTGAGCGGCATCAAATCGGGCGGTGCACGCGTCATTCACGACCGGGGCGAAGCCATCGGCACGGCACTCAAGGAAGCGGAGGCGAGGGATGTGGTACTGATCGCCGGCAAGGGCCATGAGGACTACCAAATCTACGGCGACACGCGGCGCAGTTTCAGCGATCGGAGCGAAGCGCAGCGCTATCTCGGGGTGGCCGCGTGAGCGCCGGGTCCAAGCCGATGAAACGAACGTTGCGCGACGCCGCAACCGCGGTCGGCGGACAATTGGTCGGCGCCGATCATCCCTACGGCGCGGTGGCCACGGATAGCCGCACCCTGAAACCGGGCGCGCTGTTCGTCGCGCTGCGCGGACCCAACTTCGACGGCGGAGACTTCGTCGCGGCCGCGGCGGCCCAGGGCGCCATCGGCGCCATCGTCGAACGGGCGGTGCCTCAAGCGCTGGCGCAGGTCGTGGTTCCGGATGCGCTGCGCGCACTGCAGCAGCTGGGCCAAGCCTGGCGTGCGCAGTTCACCATACCCATTGTGGCCATCGGCGGCAGCAACGGCAAAACCACCGCCAAAGAAATGACTGCGGCCATTCTGTCGCGCATGGGTTTATGCATGGCGACTCATGGCAATCTCAATAACCACATCGGCGTGCCCGTGACGCTGATGCGGCTCGAAGACTCGCATCGCGGTGCCGTGATCGAAATGGGCGCGAATCGTATCGGCGATGTCGCCGAGCTGGTGCGCCTCGCGCGGCCGACGGTGGGTCTCATCACCAACGCCGGCGCCGAACACCTCGAAGGCTTCGGCAATCTGGACGGCGTCGCCCAGGGCGAGGGCGAAATGGTGTCCTGCCTCGACTCCACCGCGACCGCAGTCATCAACGCCGACGACGTATACGCCGGCTATTGGAGAAAAGTGGCCGCGGCGCGCCGCATCCTCACCTTCGGCGTGCACGCGGACGCGGATTTCATGGCGAAGGATTCCGAGCAGGCCATCGAGCGTGGTGAATTCGCGACGCGCTTCCGGCTGGTGTGTCCGTTGGGGGAGCGTCCGATCACGCTCAAAGCGGGCGGCGCGCACAACATCGGCAACGCACTGGCGGCGGCGGCGGCGGCCAGCGCCGCCGGCGCCTCCCTCGAGGAAATCGCTCTGGGCCTCGCCGACTTTCGGCCGGTCGCAGGCCGCCTGCAGCTCAAGGCCGGCGTGCGCGACAGTTGGATCATCGATGACTCGTACAACGCCAATCCGAGCTCGGTGCGCGCCGGCCTCGAGGTCATGCGTTCGCTGCCGGGCGCGACTTGGCTGGTGCTCGGCGACATGGCGGAGCTCGGTGAGTACGCCGAAGACAGTCATGCGCACATGGGGGCGTACGCGCGCGATTGCGGAATCAAGCGCCTGTTCGCGCTGGGTCCGCAGAGTTCGCGCGCCGTCGAGACTTTCGGTTCCGGCGCCGAGTGGTTCGCCGACGCCGAATCTCTGACTCGCCGGCTGCAGGCGGAGCTCGCGCCGGGTGTGACGGTGTTGATCAAGGGGTCGCGGGTCAATCGCCTGGAGCGCGTGGTGCAAGCGCTCATCGGCGGAGGCGGCGGTTCCAGTCCCATGATGAGAGCGAGCTAGAACATGCTGCTATCCCTGACCGAGTATCTGGCGAAGTTCTACAGCGGATTTCACGTGTTCCAGTACCTCACGCTGCGCGGAATCCTCGCGGCGGTGACCGCGCTGGCGTTGGCGCTGTTCATCGGTCCGACCATGATTGCGCTGCTGAGCCGGTACCAGATCGGGCAGCAGGTGCGCACCGACGGTCCGCAATCGCATTTGCAGAAATCCGGTACGCCCACCATGGGCGGGGGCCTCATCTTGGTGGCCATGGGCCTCGGGACGATGCTGTGGGCCGACATGTCCAGCCGCTTCGTCTGGATCTTATTGACGACTACTCTGGGCTTCGGGTTGATCGGCTTCTACGATGATTACTTGAAATTGGTCGTGGGCAATTCGAAGGGTCTGGCGGCGCGCTACAAGTACTTGGCGCAATCGATAATCGGCCTGGCGGCAGCACTGGCAGTGCATAACCTGCACCAATTCTCGTCCGAATCCGCACTGTACGTGCCGTTCTTCAAGACCGTGGCCGTCCCCATGTCCACCGCGGCATTCCTCGCGTTGTCCTACTTCGTCATCGTGGGCACCAGCAACGCGGTGAATTTGACCGACGGCCTCGACGGCCTCGCCATCATGCCGGCGGTGATGGTGGCGGCGGCGCTCGGCGTATTCGCCTACGTCACCGGCAACATAAAGTTCGCGACGTACCTGCAGATTCCCTACATTCCCGGGGTCGGCGAGGGGCTGATTTTCAGCGCCTCCTTGGTGGGCGCAGGCCTGGGATTCCTGTGGTTCAACTCCTATCCGGCCCAGGTGTTCATGGGCGATGTGGGCGCCTTGGCAATCGGCGCCGCGCTCGGCACCCTCGCGGTGATCGTGCGTCAGGAAATCGTGCTGTTCGTCATGGGCGGCGTATTCGTGCTGGAGACTGTCTCCGTGATGCTGCAGGTGGCGTCGTTCAAGCTCACGGGCAAACGGATATTCCGCATGGCGCCCATTCATCATCATTTCGAACTCAAAGGATGGGCTGAGCCCAAAGTGATCGTGCGATTCTGGATCATCAGTTTCGTGCTGGTGTTGCTGGGCCTTGCAACCTTGAAGATTCGATGATGATGCACAGTGTCGTCGTCGGACTCGGCAAGACGGGCGCCTCGTGCCTGCGCTATCTCGCGAAGCGCGGCATCCCGGTCAGCGCCACCGATACGCGCCGCACGCCGCCGGGACTTGCGCAGTTGGGCGGCCTTGCGGATTCGCTCGATCTTCGGCTCGGCGGCTTCGACCTGTCGCTGCTCGACGGTGCGTCGCAGGTGCTGATGTCCCCCGGGGTATCGCTCGATGAGCCCATCGCCCGCGCGGCGCGCGAGCGCGGCATCGACGTGCTCGGCGATGTGGAGCTGTTCGCGCGCAACGTGCAGGCGCCGGTGATCGGCATCACCGGTACCAACGGCAAGAGCACGGTCACGAGCCTGGTCGCGGGCATGGCCGCGGCGGCGGGACGCAGCGTGCTCGCCGGCGGCAATTTGGGCGAACCCGCCCTCGATTTGCTCGAGCAGCCCACTCCGGATCTCTATGTCCTGGAGCTGTCGAGTTTTCAACTGGAGACCACCTATTCGTTGGAACTCGCGGCAGCGGTGGTGCTGAACGTCACGGCCGATCATCTGGATCGTTATCCCTCGGTGGCGGCATATGCGCTCGCCAAGGCGCGGATTTTCGCCAAGGCGGCGACCGTGGTGTTGAACGCAGATGATCCCCTGGTGGCGGGGATGCGCGGAGCGGCTGACCGCGGGGGGCCTGAGCACACCGTGACGTTTTCCATTGAACGCACGGACGCCGATTTTTCCTTGCTTCGGACCGGGACGCAGACTCTGCTCGCTCGTCGCGGCGAAGCATTGCTGGACGTATCGCGCATGAAGATCACCGGTTTGCACAATGCCGCCAATGCGCTCGCGGCATTGGCCTTGGGCGATGCGGTGGGATTGCCCGTGCCCGCCATGCTCAACGCGCTCGAGTCCTTCCCCGGCCTGTCGCACCGCTCGGAGTGGATCGCCGATGTGGACGGGGTGCGCTACATCGAGGACTCCAAGGGCACCAACGTGGGCGCCACCATCGCGGCGGTCGCCGGAATGCCGGGTCCCCTGGTGATGATTGCGGGGGGCGAGGGCAAGGGTCAAGACTTCACGCCTCTTGCGCAAGCCTTTCGCGGCAAGGTCCGGCACGTGGTGCTGATCGGCAAGGATGCGCCCGCGGTGGCAGCGGCGCTTGCGGGCGTGTGCCCCACGCAGACGGTGGCGTCGATGCCCGAGGCCGTCATCGCGGCGACTCGCGTTGCTCGGGCGGGCGATACCGTGCTGCTGTCTCCCGCGTGCGCCAGCTTCGACATGTTTCGCGACTACGGACATCGCGGCGACGTGTTCGCCGCCGCGGTTCATGATCTCGAGCGGGGAGGCGCATGAATACGGCCACCATGGCCTATGGAGTGCGGGCGCGCGAACGGATGCCCTTCGCCTGGGACTACACCACGTTGGGGCTGGTGGCCAGCCTGTTGTTGGTGGGCCTGATCATGGTCACGTCGGCTTCCATGTCGATCGCAGCGCGCGATCTCGGCAACCCGTTCTATTTTCTCGAGCGGCAATTCATTTTTGGCGCCGTCGGGCTGTTGTTCGCTTTGGCTATGACCCGCGTGCCGGCGGAACTTTGGGACAAGTACAGCCTCGCGCTCTTGTGTCTGGCGCTGCTGTTGCTGCTGCTCGTGTTGATTCCCGGGATCGGTGCGATGGTGAACGGCGCGCGGCGTTGGCTGCGCGTCGGGCCGATCAACTTCCAGGTCTCGGAGCTGTCCAAGGTGCTGGTGCTCATTTGGGTGTGCAGCTATTGCGTGCGCAAGCGCGATGAGCTCGAACAAACCCTGCCGGGCCTCGCCAAGCCGGTGGGGTTATTGACCGTCGCCGCGCTGTTCTTGCTGCTCGAGCCCGACTTCGGCGCTGCCACGGTGCTGTTCGCCACGGGTTTCGCCGTGCTGTTCGTCGCCGGCGCGAGGCTGCGATATGTGCTGCTGCTGGTCTCGGCGGCGGCGCTGGCGTTCGCGGTGCTGGCGTTGACGTCGGCCTATCGCCTCAAGCGCCTGACCGGCTTCTTGCATCCCTGGGACGATCCCTTCAACGGCGGTTTTCAATTGACGCAATCGCTGATCGCCATCGGCCGCGGTTCCTGGTTCGGCGTCGGCCTCGGCAGCAGCGTGCAGAAGTTGTTTTATTTGCCGGAGGCGCACACCGACTTCGTGTTCGCCGTGCTCGCCGAGGAGCTGGGCCTGGTCGGCGTTCTCGGCGTGATCGCCCTCTTCATGGCGCTGGTGTGGCGCGCGTTTCAGATATCACGCATGGCGGCCCAAGCCGGCATGCGCTTCCAGTCTTATCTGGCGCTGGCCTTCGGCGTGTGGCTGGGTTTGCAGGCCATCGTGAATATCGGCGTCAACATGGGAGTGCTGCCGACCAAGGGCCTGACCCTCCCGCTGTTGAGCTACGGCCGCAGCAGCTTGCTCGTGAGCCTTGCATGGCTCGGTGTGGTGCTGCGGATCTATCACGAGATCAAGTGCAGCTCACGCTCCGCCGTGATGCGCATGCCGGGCGGTACGCGATGAGCGGCGGCCCAGTGCTCATCATGGCGGGCGGCACCGGCGGTCATGTGTTCCCCGCCCTCGCGGTGGCCAACGTGCTGCGCGATCGTGGCGTCGCCGTGGTCTGGCTCGGGGTGCCCGGCAGCATGGAGTCGCGGCTGGTGCCGGCGAACGGCTTTCCGATCGAATGGGTGCGGGTCGCGGGCATTCGCGGCAAGGGCCTCGCGGCCTGGCTGCTCGCGCCGTTACGCATCATGAAAGCCGTCGCGCAGGCCATGGGCGTGCTGCGCCGTGTGCAGCCGCGTTCCGTTCTGGGTGCGGGCGGTTACGTCAGCGGACCGGGCGGAATCGCCGCGTGGCTGCTGCGAGTTCCGCTATTGATCCATGAACAGAACGCGGTTGCCGGCTTGACCAATCGCTGGCTGGCGCGTCTCGCGAACCAAGTGTTGGAAGCGTTCCCGGGGAGCTTCGGACCGAAGGTCCGGGCGCGTACCATCGGCAATCCAGTGCGCGCCGACATTGCGGCGCTGGCGCCGCCCCCGGCGCGATTCGCGGGTCGTGAAAGCCGGTCGCGACTGCTCGTGTTCGGCGGCAGCCAGGGTGCGCTGCGGCTCAACATCGTCGTTCCGCAAGCGCTCGCTCGCGTCGCTCCCGAGATTCGGCCGCAGGTACGCCACCAGACGGGCGAGCGCGGACTCGAGGCGGCGCGCGCCGCGTACGCCGATGCGCGGGTCGAGGCGCAAGTGCTCCCCTTCATCGACGACATGGCCGAGGCCTTGTCCTGGGCCGATCTCGCCGTGTGCCGAGCCGGCGCCATGACCATTGCCGAGCTGCAGGCGGCTGGCTTGGGAGCCATCTTCGTGCCGTTGGCCGTGGCCACCGACGATCACCAGACCAAGAACGCCGATGTCATGGTTCGTACCGGCGCCGCACGGGTCATTCAGGAGCGCGATCTCACGCCCGAGCGCTTGGGCGAGGCGATCAGCGAACTCATCGCCGACCGGGCGCGGCTGCTCAAGATGGCCGAAGCCGCCCGCGGCTCGCGTGTCATCGACGCGGCGGCCCAACTCGCGGACTGCTGCATCGCGGCCGGAGCGCACGCATGACCCAGCGCTCGCGCCCGAACGATCGAACCCGCACCGGCGACCGCACGCGCGCAAGCGACCGCACGCGCATGGAAGACCGCATGCGCCGCATTCACCGCATCCACCTGGTCGGCATCGGCGGCAGCGGCATGGGAGGCATTGCGGAGGTGCTGCTCAACTTGGGCTACGCAGTACAGGGCTCGGATCTCAAGGCCAACGCGGTCACCCAGCGCCTGGCGCGCCTGGGCGTAACGGTTTTCATCGGCCATTCCGCGGAGCACTTGGGCGAGTCCGATGTGGTGGTGGTTTCGAGCGCCGTCAACCGGTCGAATCCCGAAGTCGCGGCCGCCCTCGCGAAGCGCATCGCGGTGGTGCCGCGCGCCGAAATGCTGGGCGAGCTCATGCGTTTTCGCTACTCGATCGCCGTGGCCGGCACGCACGGCAAAACCACGACCACGAGCTTGGTGGCGAGCGTGCTCGCCGAGGGCGGCTTGGATCCCACATTCGTCATCGGCGGCCGTTTGAAGAGTGCCGACAGCAACGCCAAGCTCGGCGCCGGCCGGTATCTCGTGGCCGAGGCCGACGAGAGCGACGCCTCGTTCATGCACTTGCAGCCGATGATTTCCATCGTCACCAACATCGACAACGATCACCTGGCCACCCATGAGGGCGATTTTTCGCGGCTCAGGCAGAGCTTCGTCGAATTCTTGCACAACCTGCCGTTTTACGGACTCGCCGTGCTGTGCAGCGACGACGAGCAGGTGCGCAACATTCTCGAGGCCGTGGCGCGGCCCTTCCTGACCTACGGCTTTGCGCCGGAGGCGGATATTCGTGCGGTCAATGTGGTGCGCGACGGTCTGCAGTCGCGTTACGAGGCGCTGCGCGCGGGCCGTGAGCCCTTGAGCGTCACCATCAACTTGCCCGGCCGGCACAATGTCTTGAATTCGCTGGCGGCCGTGGCGGTGGCGACCGAGCTCGATATTCCCGATGCCGCGATTCAACGCGCGCTCGCGCAGTTCCAGGGCATCGACCGGCGGCTGCAACAATTGGGCGAAATTCAATGGCCCGGCGGCGGCGCTCTGATCGTCGACGACTATGGTCATCATCCGACCGAGGTCGCGGCAACGCTGGATGCCGTGCGCCAAGGCTGGCCGACGCGGCGGCTGGTGCTCGTGTTCCAACCGCATCGCTATACGCGCACGCGCGACTTGTTGGACGACTTCGGCCGAGCGTTGAGCGAATGCGACGTACTGCTGGTCACCGAAGTGTATGCCGCCGGCGAAGCGCCGATCGCGGGCGCCGACGGCCGCGCCATTTGCCGCGCGGTGCGCACGCGCGGCCACGTCGAACCGATCTTCATCGAGCGCGTCGACGATCTCGCCGATAGTTTGCGCGGCGTGCTGCATGACGGCGACGTGGTGTTGACCATGGGGGCCGGCAACATCGGCGCCGTTGCCCAGGATCTCAAGAGCCGCTTCGCGGCGGGAGCCCTGCCATGAGCGCGCAGCGATCGTTGGAGCTGGCGCCTGAATTTGCCGCACGCGTTTTAAAGGACGAGCCGATGGCCAAGCACACCTCCTGGCACGTCGGAGGCCCGGCCGATGTGTTCTTCACGCCGCGCGACGTCATGGACCTCGCGGCCTTCGTGCGTCAGCTTCCGCCGGTCGTGCCGATGCTCTGGATCGGGCTCGGCAGCAACCTTTTGGTGCGCGACGGCGGCATCCGCGGCGCGGTCGTCTCGACGCACGGCGCGCTGGGCACGCTCGATCGCTTGAGCGCGACTCGCATCCAGGCTGAGGCCGGCGTGCCCTGCGCGCGAATCGCCCGACAGTGTGTGAAATGGGGGCTGGGGCCCGCGGAATTCTTTGCCGGCATCCCCGGCACCTTGGGCGGCGCGCTCGCGATGAATGCGGGCGCCTGGGGTGAAGTCACGTGGAACCATGTCGTCGAGGTCGACGTGCTGGACCGTCACGGCACGCTGCACGCGCGGCAGGCCGCCGACTACGACATCGGCTACCGCACGGTGAAGGGCCCGGATAATGAATGGTTCATCGGCGCCCGGCTCGAATTCGACCGCGCACCCGGCGTCAACATCGACGCGATTCGCGAATTGCTGGACAAGCGCAAACAGACACAGCCCATCGGCGAATGGAGTTGCGGATCGGTATTCACCAATCCGCCGGGCGATCATGCGGCGCGTTTGATCGAAAGCGCCGGCCTCAAGGGCTTTCGCATCGGCGATGCCTCGGTATCCCTGAAGCACGCGAATTTCATCATCAACCATGGGCGCGCGCGTGCCGCCGATGTCGAGGCGCTGATCGAGCATGTGCAGCGCACCGTCGCCCAGGTTCATGGCGTCGACCTGCACACCGAAGTACGCATCGTCGGAGAAGCCGCATGAGCCTGCTCACTCTGAAGCCGGCCATCCGACGCACCGGTTCCGCTGCGGAATTCGGCAAGGTAGCGGTGCTGCTGGGCGGTGATTCCACCGAGCGGGAGATTTCTCTGCTGAGCGGCAATGCGGTACTCGCGGCGCTCCTGCGCCGCGGCGTGAACGCGCACGCTTTCGATCCTTTGAATCGTCCCGTGCAGGATCTGGTGAGCGAGGGGTTCGACCGGGCATGGATCGCGCTGCATGGACCGGGGGGCGAGGATGGCCTGATGCAGGGTGCGCTCGAGTGGTTGGGGGTTCCCTACACCGGCAGCGGCGTACTCGCCTCTGCCTTGACCATGGACAAGCTCAAGACCAAACGCGTCGTCGTCGGTGCGGGATACGCGGCGCCCGAGTATGCCGTGTTGTCGAGCGCGGCGGATTTGCAGCAGGCGCTGCAGCGCATCGGCTTGCCCATGATGGTGAAGCCCGCTTCGCAGGGCTCGAGTGTCGGCATCACCAAGGTCAAGACCGCCGCGGACTTGCCGGGTGCGTATGCCGAGGCGCGCGCCATCGATCCCATCGTGTTCGCCGAAACCTTCGTCACCGGCGACGAATACACCGTGGGCGTGCTGCACGATGGCGGCCTGCCGTCGATCCGCATCCAGCCGGCGACCGAGTTCTACGACTACCAGGCGAAGTATTTTCGCGACGATACTCAGTATCACTGCCCGAGCGGCCTTGACGCAAAGGCCGAAGCGGACTTGCAGGCGGCGGCGCTCGCGGCATTCCGAGTAACCGACTGTGCGGGTTGGGGCCGCGTCGATTTCATGCGCGACCGCACCACCGGCAAATTCTACTTCATCGAGATCAACACGACTCCGGGCATGACCGGTCACAGCCTCGTGCCCATGGCGGCGCGCCAATCCGGCATCGACTTCGAAGAGCTGGTGTGGCGCGTTCTTGAAACAAGTTTTCTGCGAGAACGCAAATGAACTTGAATTGGCTCATGCGCCGCAATCGATTCAAGAACAAGCCCAAAGCGGAGAAGCCGAAGTGGAAGTGGCCGACCTTCGTGATCGAGTGGCGCAGCTACACGCGCCGCGCCGCGCTGCTGGCGCTGCTCGCCGGGGGCTTGGCCACGCTCACCTGGGCCCTCGATCGCCCGGTGCGCGTCATCTCGATGGACGGCAGCTTTCAACGCGTCTCCCCCGGCCAAATCGAAAAGGCCATCGCGCCCTTCAGCCAGGCGGGGTTCATGTCGGCGGACCTCGACGGCATCCAACGCGCGGTCGAAGCGCTGCCCTGGGTGGAGCGCGCCCGCATTCAGCGCCGCTGGCCCAACAGCTTGCATGTCACCGTGATCGAGCAAACCGCCGCCGCGCGCTGGGGCGAGTCGGGTCTCTTGAACACGCGCGGCGAACTCTTCGTGAGATCAGCGACGCACGTGCCGGCGGAATTGCCGCGCTTGAGCGGTCCCGACGGCACGGAATCGCAGGTCGCGCAGCGCTACCTGTCGGTGCAGGGCCGAATGCTCGAGGCGGGCATGCGCATTGCCGCGCTGCGCCTCGATGAACGCGGTGCCTGGGAGATGGATCTCGACAGCGGAGTGACGGTGCGCCTGGGGAGACGCGAAGTCGATGAACGCATCGACCGCTTCATCCACACCGCGTCGCAAGTCATTTCGCACCGCTTGAACGAAGTTACCTACATCGACATGCGCTACTCCAATGGCTTCGCCATCGGCTGGCGCAACCCCGCGGTCCCGGCATCGGTACCGTCCAAGCATACCGACGATACCGACGTCTGAAGGAATTGCGCAAAGACCATGGCTAAGCGTTCTGATCGAAATCTAGTGGTGGGCCTCGACATAGGCACCAGCAAGGTCGTCGCCATCGTCGGTGAAATCAAGGCCGACGGCCAGCTCGAGATCATCGGCATCGGCAGCCACCCCTCGCGCGGCCTGAAAAAAGGCGTCGTGGTCAATATCGAGTCCACGGTGCAGTCCATCCAGCGCGCCGTGGAGGAAGCCGAATTGATGGCTGGGTGCGAAATCCACTCGGTGTACGCCGGCATCGCCGGGAGCCACGTGCGCAGCCTCAATTCGCACGGCATCGTCGCCATTAAGGACAAGGAAGTGGTGCAGGGCGACGTCGAACGCGTGATCGATGCGGCCAAGGCGGTCGCCATCCCCGCCGATCAGAAGATCCTGCACGTTCTGCCGCAGGAATACATCATCGACAGTCAGGAAGGCATCCGCGACCCGATCGGCATGTCGGGCGTGCGTCTCGAAGCCAAGGTGCACATCGTCACCGGCGCCGACAGCGCGGCGCAGAACATCGTCAAATGCGTGCAGCGCTGCGGCCTCGCGGTCGACGACATCGTCCTGGAGCAGCTCGCCTCGAGCTACGCCGTGCTCACCGAGGATGAAAAGGATCTGGGTGTGTGCGTGGTGGACATCGGAGGCGGCACCACCGACATCGCGGTATTCGGCGGCGGCGCGATTCGTCACACCGCGGTGATTCCGATTGCCGGCGATCAGGTGACCAACGACATCGCCGTGTCCATGCGCACGCCCACGCAGTACGCCGAGGACATCAAGATCAAGTACGCGTGTGCTCTGTCGCAGCTCGCGAATCCCGACGAGACCATCGAAGTGCCGAGCGTGGGCGATCGCCCGCCGCGGCGTCTCGCACGGCAAACGCTCGCGGAGATCGTCGAGCCGCGCTACGAGGAGCTGTTCGGTTTGATCCGCGATGAATTGCGCCGCGCCGGTTTGGAGGAGCAGGTGGCGACCGGCATCGTGCTGACGGGCGGCAGTTCCAAGATGGAAGGCGCCATCGAACTCGCCGAGGAGGTGTTCCACATGCCGGTGCGCCTGGGCGTGCCGCAGTACGTCAGCGGATTGGTCGATGTGGTGAGTAATCCGATTCACGCCACTGGCGTGGGGCTGCTGCTCTACGCCAAGGGCAATCTCGATGGGCAACGCACGGAGGCGCCGCTGCTCGCGGGCGGAATGAAGAATATTTTCGAGCGAATGAAGGCCTGGTTTCAGGGCAATTTTTGAGAGCGACATGTGCTTTTATATAAAATAGTAGGAGAACTGGAATGTTTGAACTGATGGATTCTTACAGTCAAAGCGCCGTCATCAAGGTGCTGGGCGTGGGCGGCGGCGGCGGCAATGCCGTCTCGCACATGGTCCAAGCCGGCCTCGAGGGCGTGGATTTCATTTGCATCAACACCGATGCGCAGGCGCTGAAGCACTCCAAGGTGCGCACCGCATTGCAAATCGGCTGCAACATCACCAAGGGATTGGGCGCCGGCGCCGACCCCGAGGTGGGCCGTCAAGCGGCGATGGAAGATCGTGATCGCATCATCGAGCTCATCGAGGGATGCGACATGCTGTTCATCACCGCCGGCATGGGCGGCGGAACCGGAACGGGCGCGGCTCCCGTGGTGGCGCAGGTCGCCAAGGAACTGGGCATCTTGACGGTGGCCGTGGTCACCCGCCCTTTCGAGATGGAAGGCAACAAGCGTTCGCGCGTGGCCGATCAAGGCATGCTCGAGCTCTCCAAGTATGTGGACTCCTTGATCACCATTCCGAACCAGAAGCTCTTGTCGGTGCTGGGCAGCAGCACCACGCTGCTCGATGCCTTCAAGGCCGCGAACACCGTGCTGCAGGGAGCGGTGCAGGGCATTGCGGAACTCATCACGCGGCCGGGTTTGATCAACGTCGACTTTGCCGACGTGCGCACGGTCATGTCCGAAACCGGCATGGCCATGATGGGCTCCGGCAGTGCGGCAGGCGACGATCGGGCGCGCGAAGCGGCCGAGGCGGCCATCTCCAGCCCGCTGCTGGAGGACATCAATCTCTCGGGAGCCCAAGGGATCCTGGTCAACGTCACCGCGGGCATGGATCTGTCCATCGGCGAGTTCCAGGAAGTCGGCAACGTCATCAAGCAATTCGCTTCCGACGACGCGACGGTGGTGGTGGGCACGGTCATCGATCCTGATATGGCCAACCAAATCCGGGTCACCGTGGTGGCCACAGGTTTGGGCAAGCCGGTGGCAACCGCGCGTCCGGCGCAGTCGCAGCAGACGGCGGCCGCAGCCATCGCACCTGCGCTGACCATGCGCGTGGTACGTCCTCGATCGCCGATGGCGCCGACCGACTACGCCATCTTGGACAAGCCGACGGTACAGCGGCAGCGCGCGGTCGGCGATGGTCTGCGGACGGAGGTCGAATCGGAGGATTTGCTGGATATTCCGGCATTCTTGCGGCGGCAAGCGGACTGAACTTTGCACTAATTAACATTCCAGCTTTGGCGCCCGCGGGATTCGATTCCCGGGGCGCCTTTTTGGCCTGCCGTTTCTTTAGGCCGAGGTGCGCAGTATGGTACCTTTGCGGATATTACATAGTCCGGTTTCCTCTCAAAGATGCTGAATCAGCGAACTCTGAAGAATTCGATTCGCGCCACGGGCGTGGGGCTGCACACGGGTAAGAAGGTGCTGATGACCTTGCGGCCGGCGCAGCCGGACACCGGCATCGTATTTCGCCGCACCGATTTGCAGCATCCGGTCGACATCAAGGCGCATGCCGAGAATGTCGGCGACACGACCATGGGAACGACCCTGCACAAGGGCGACGTCAAGGTGTCCACTGTCGAGCATCTATTGTCGGCGCTGGCCGGACTCGGCATCGACAACGCCTTGGTCGAGGTAAGTTCCGGCGAAGTTCCGATCATGGACGGCAGCGCCGGACCCTTCGTGTTCCTGCTGCAGTCGGCGGGAATCGAGGAGCAGAAGGCACCCAAGCGCTTCACTCGCATT
>DASYFQ010000103.1:0-15287 GCA_036498345.1 Steroidobacteraceae bacterium | reverse complement strand
ATACCATCGACCGGCTCTGTTGAAGAGTTGCTCGACGACCAAGGTCTGCACGCTGCGCGAGCCCACGGACAGTACCGACTGAGCCGCAGCCGGAACCGACAATGCGAATACCGACGAGAGAGCCGCGATTATGCGAGCGTGAGGAGTGCGATGGAAGAATCTGGAAATATTCATCATTTCGCTGCAGCTTACTCGTAAAGACCTACCGAAACTGGGGGTCGTTTGGGACTCGACCGATTTGCACGTCGCCAGGCAGGGTTCTTGTGTCATCTGGCCAGCCGCACGGAGGCTGAGGTAACCTTGGAGCGTCACCCGCCGAGGGAATCGACGTGAACGACGAAAAGCGCAGCGTTTGCCCCCTTGATTGTCCGGACACCTGCAGCCTGGCTGTGACGGTTGCTGGCGATCAACTCGTCGCCGTACGCGGCTCGAAGGTCAATCCCATCACCCACGGTGCCGTGTGCGCCAAAGTGGCCAACTACTACCCGGAGTTCGTCCATGGCGCGAACCGCTTGCGCCATCCACTGAGGCGCGTCGGGAAAAAGGGTGCCGCGGAGTTCGAGCGAATCTCTTGGGATGAGGCGCTCGATACTATCCACAGTCGCCTCAGTCAAATCATTGATCGCTACGGCTCGCAAGCGGTGCTGCCGCTCAATTACGCCGGCCCGCACGGAATGCTGGCGGGTGATTCCATGTCGCTGCGCTTCTTTCACAAGATAGGTGCCTCGCTGTTGAGCCGTACCCCGTTGTGTGGCGGCATCCGCAGCGCGGCCTACGCCGGGACTTTCGGCGCAACGCCCGGTACACCGCTCCAACAGGTCAGTCTTGCGAAGCTCATCATCGTGTGGGGCAACAATGCGACGAGCTGTAATCTGCATCTCATGCGGCAAATCAACGCCGCCAAGCGCAATGGCGCACGGCTGGTAGTCATCGACCCGCGGCGCGTCAAAGTGGCCGAACAGGCGCATCTGCATTTAGCCGTGCGCCCCGGCACGGATGTGGTCCTTGCTTGGGCCATCGCCGTGGAGTTGGAACGGATCGGAGGCCTGGATCACGCGTTCATAGAAGACCACGTACTGGGATTCGATGCTTACATGAAAGCCGCGCGTCGCTTCCCACCAGAACACGCTGCGGAGATCTGTGGTGTCGCGGTGGATGACATTCGAACACTGGCACGGTGGTACCACGAGGCGACTCCGGCGGTCATTGCATGGGGCAACGGTCTCGAGCGCAATCAGAACGGCGGCTCGGGGCTGCGGGCCATTGCCGCGCTTCCGGCGCTCGCCGGCAAATTCGGAGTTGCCGGCGGCGGTCTCGTGGGCGGCGCAGGCCATGCCTTTCCTAAGACGCCCGATAAATTGACCCGCCCGGACTTCGTGGCGCCGCAAACGCGCACTATCAACATCATTGACGTGGGCAAGCTTCTGCTGGACGACAGCCTGGACCCGCCGCTCAAGGCACTGTTCGTCTACAACCATAATCCGCTGGTTGTTCATCCGGATCAGAATCGTCTGAAGCAGGGATTGACGCGTGAGGATTTATTCATCGTCGGCATCGAGGTGGCGATGACCGACAGCATGGCGTACGCGGACGTGGTTTTGCCCGCCTGCACGCACTTCGAACATGCGGATATCTATGCGGCCTACGGCCAACAATTTCTGCAACGTGCCGAAGCGGTCATTCCGCCGGTCGGCGAGAGCCAGCCGAATACCGAGATTTTTCGCCGCCTTGCGGCCCGGTTCGGCTTTTCTGACGCCGCGTTCGGGGCAAGCGACGCCGAGTTGATGGACGACGCGCTGAACCCGGATGATCCACGCATGCAAGGTATTCGCGCGAGCCAGGTTCCCCTCGATCGTGCGCTGAGAATGGAGTTCTCCGGCGAGGAGCCGGTACTTTTCCAGAACGTGTCGCCGCGAACACCCAGCGGCAAGGTCGAGCTGGAATCCGCGGCGCTCGATGCGCGTTACGGCGCCGCGTTGCCGGCGTACCGGCCGCTGGCATCTCTCTTTCCGCTGACGCTCATCACACCAGCGTCCGACAAGCGCATCACCTCTACATTCGGTGGTCTCGCGGTCAATGATGGTACTCCGGTGCTGGAGATGAACCCTGCTGACGCGGCTGCGCGCGAACTGGTCGATGGATCTTTCGTGAAAGTGTGGAATGACTTGGGGCAAGTGTTTCTTCCCCTGCACATTACGGCTGCCGTCCGCCCCGGTGTGGTCAGTTCGGAGAAAGGCGCGTGGCTTCGGACGAGCCGGAATGGGCAGACGGTGTCGGCGTTGGCTCCCACGCACAAAGCGGACCTCGCCGACGGCGCTTGCTATAACGATTCGCGGGTGGAAGTGGCCGCGCAGTAATTGACTCGCTGAATTCGATCTATCGCCGGATCTCGTCTTCGGCCGAACGACGGTTGAGTTGCGCCAGCACCGCGCGAATGGCACCGGCGAGGCCCGACCAGTCGCCCGCCTTCCGCAATCTCTCGCTCAATTCGAGTTGCACGCCCTTGCCCGAACGGCCTCGGTTGCAAATATTGCGGGGGTGTTTACCGGGAAAACAATGCCCGTCGGTCACGCACGAAATTCCGATCCCCGCCAAAGCCTGCGCAACCTCGTCTTTCAGCGGTTCATTCAAGCCGCCCAACAACACATCGGGCCCCGGCGCCGCATATCCGTGCACGGCAATGACGGTGTCGCAGCTCGAGACGAGATCGAGCGCGCGCGGCTCATCGAACCAATGGCTGGCAAGGTGCAGGCAGTCGAAATTATCGCCCGTCATCCGTAGCCCCTCGAACAGGTACAGCCCGTGTTCGTCGCCGGCGATCAGGCGTGCGATGTCGGACGTGCGCCCCTCGATCCGGCCGCCGTGCGGCGCGACAACAACGACCCCGGATCGCTCGCGAGGCATGACGTGCACGGCGTAGTCGATTCCTTCTAGGTAGCGCTGGGCGAGCTCCTCGTAGCAGCGAAAGTCGTTAGGGGAAGCCGGCATCGCCGCCAATATAGTCTACAATCGATAGTCGCGTTAGTCGCGGGGATCCTCTTCAAACCCACGACAAACGACAGCAAGCTTGTTGCCGTCCAAATCGCGCGCATACGCCGCATAAAAGTCCGGGCCGTAATGGCGGCGCAAGCCGGGAGCACCTTCGGACCTTCCGCCGCTGGCGAGGGCAGCGGCATGGAAATCATCGACCTCTTTCCACGAGCGCGCCTTGAATGCAACCATGGTGCCGTTGCCTGCGGTCGCCGGCTGTTGATCGAACGGGAGGCCCACCCAGAGCGCGAGCTCGCGAACGCCGCCATCCTCGTAGATTCCCCAACCCGCCGAAATGCGATCCCAGGCCGGATCGTTTGTAACGCATCGCTGCAAGCCAAGCGAGCCCAATGTCGCGTCGTAGAAACGACGGGCCCGCTCGAGGTCATTGGTCCCTAAGTAGACGTAAGTAAACATCGCCGCGCTCCCTGCCGCGCGCCGGCGCGGCGTAGGCACGTAAATCGCCACCACGCGGTCTGGATTATAGTCCACCGCAACCCGCGGTTTGTCCCAAATCCGCCCGGGCAATCTCGCGGGACTGGAAAAAATTTCAAATCCATTTGCGTAAAAACTACGCATACGGCGGGTCGCCCACACCCGTATTCAGGATTGTCCCGGGCCTATGCGCCGACCGGCGCGTTCACGCGGCGCATTGGTCGGTCTGATTCGGCGGCTCGGATTTTGCATCGGCTTCACAAATCCATGAGGCATTCGGGGGCAGTGCATGAAAGCAACAAACAACGACAAGTTGCGGCTGGGTATTTTGGCAGCGTTGTCGCTGACCGCCAGCGCGCCGGTACTTGCGCAACGCGCCACTGACGCAACACCCAATGCAGCGGGTGCCCAAGATGCGACCGGCGGTCGAGACAGGGCACAACCGCCCGCTCCTGAGGCGAACGAACAGCCGGGCTTGGATACCATCGTTGTAACCGGCACTACGTCCCAGCGGACCCTGCTCAATGCGTCAGTCGATGTGACGGTGATAACACCGACCGACCTTGAGCAAAAAGCACCGCGTACGACCGCAGACGTCCTACAACTTGTCCCCGGCATATTCGTTGAGAGCACGGCCGGACCCGTTTCGAACAATTACTCCGTTCGAGGCCTCCCGGGCGGCGGGCAAGCCTTCATCACGCTGCAAGAGGACGGCATGCCGATCCTGTACGGCGGCGGCGGCGCCGACGAATATTTTCAGAACGACATCACCATCGAGCGCGTGGAGACGGTCGAGGGCGGTACCTCCGGTATCTTGTCGCCAAACGGCGCAGGAGCAACCATCAACTTCATTTCAAAGCCGATGAATTTTGACGAGGGACAGGGTGAGGGCCGCCTGATGGGCGCGACCTACGGCGAACAGCGGGCGGATCTGTATTACACCGCGCCCATCAAGGCGTTGGGAAACGGCGTCGCTTTCAGCGTAGGCGGGTATGCGGATTCGACCAAAGGCGTTCGTAGCTCGCCCTTTACCTACCAGACCTATCATTTCAAAGGCGCGCTCGAGAAGAAATTCGACGGCGGCGGCTTCGTCAAGGTGACCTACAAGCGGTGGGACGAGCACGATCCGTACTATGCCGACATGCCTTATCGCTACGTCGGCGGCCGGGTCGCAGCCGTGCCCGGGCTCAACACCCAATCCAGCAATATTCTGGGTCCCGGCTTTGCGAGTATCGGTGTCCCGGACTCGTGCGCGACCGGAAATTGCATCAGAAATTTCAATGGTGCAAGCGGTATTCACGGCACGGGCAATCAATATCGCATCGACTTGGAGGTGCCCATCGACCACTCGTGGACCATCTTTGGCCACGCGCGTTATCTTCAGAGCAATTGGGATTTCAACGGCATATTTCCCGGCAGTGGTACGGGCAACTCCGGCCTTCAGACGGCCCTCACCTATTTGACCCCGGGCATTTCTCCGATCGCCTCCACGCTGACCGCAGGCTCTACAGCATTCCCCGGCACGACGCAGTTCGGTCTGCGTAATTTGTCGACCGGCCAGATCATCAGCGCGACCAATCTTGCGGCGATCAACGGCCTCAATGGTAATGGCCTGCTGCAACAGACAGTGTTGAATCATCAGTACGAGGCAACGCGGGACCTGGGCACCGACTTCGGTGTGAGATACGACCTCGAGGGCCAAAGCTGGAGCAATTCCCTCACCGTCGGCGGCATGTACTACCGCGTTCGGCAGTACAACGATCAATCGGGGGTGACCACGCTTCTCAACGGCGTCTCCAATAACTCGTCCATTTATGACCTGGAGGCGCTGAACGCCGCCGGGGGCGTCGTCGGGACTCTGACCAACAACGGCCTGTTGAATTACGGCAACTGGGGCGCCGGGATCTGGTCGAGCACCTTGAATTCCTATTCCGAATACTTCAACAACGAACTCGCCGTCTTGGACAAGAAGCTGTTCCTCGACTTCGGTGCGCGGCGCGAAGACGTCAGCAACGTCCTGTTTACGGGCAATTCGGCCTTGGTGAACCCCCCCGTTCCCCCGGGCACCGTCGGTCTCGCTCAGAACCTGGGTACGTCTTTCGATGGGACATACACCCGGACTCAGTTCACGACGATTCCGACCTCGTATACGGCCGGCGCAACCTATGTGATTGCGCCGAATCTATCGGCGTACGCCCGCTACGCAACCGGCAATCAGACCAACGGCGGCAATAATTTGAGCAAACCTGCCCGCATCGGACTGTCCGAAGCGGGCTTGCGCTTCAGCGGCTACGGGCTCGTCGCGTCCGCGAACTACTTTCATACCACGTTCAAAAATTCAAACCATGGGTTCGTTCAACCCAACGACCTGGCGGTGCAGGGCAGCTTCACAGCCGATTTGAAGGTCGACGGCGTCGGTCTCGATGCGACCTACCGCCCCACGTTCGAGCCGTTGAGCGCCTTTTCGATCTTTGTGACGGGCACCTATCAAAAGCCTAAATTATCGAACGTGTTCATCGGCCAAATAGTCAATGGCCAGACGATCAATAGCGCTGCATCGTCTCAGTACGACGGCAACATCGCGGAGCGCACGCCGCAAGTCATGTATGCGATCCAGCCCGCGTATGATTTCCCGAATCAATGGGGTGCCGTGTATCTTCGTTATGAGTACACCGGAAAAATATATGCTGACGCGGGCAACGGCGTCGCCCTTCCCGGTTACGGTGTGCTGTCGGTGGGTACCAATATCAACTTTACGCCGAAGCTCAATTTGAACGTCAACGTATACAACGTCAACAACACGCTGGGATTGACCGAAGGGAATCCCAATTCGGGTGTAACGCAAGCGGTGGTCAACGGCTATTTCTATGCCCGTGGCATCGCGGGTCCCAACGCCCTGGTTGCTCTGACCTACAAGTTCTGACGTAGAAGATCCATAAAGTGCCGAATCGGCGGTTCAACCTGCATAGTTGGCCGCCGGCTCGGAATCACAGTAGTCTCGTCATCTCATGAACGAGCGTGTAAGCAAGATCGTCATCGTCGGGGGCGGGACGGCGGGCTGGATGACCGCTGCCGCCTTGGCTCGAGCCGTTGACCTGCGCCAGTGCCGCATCGCGCTCATCGAATCCGATGACATCGGGATCATCGGGGTGGGCGAAGCCACGATTCCCACGATCCACTGGTTCAATCAAATCGTCGGACTCGATGAAAAAGAATTCATGCGCGAGACCAAGGCGACCTTCAAGCTCGGCATCGAGTTTCGGAACTGGGCGAGGCCCGATCACACCTATTTTCATCCATTCGGCCGCTACGGCTTTGCCGGCGATGGCGTGTCTTTTCAGCACCGATGGATCAAGGCGCGGCTCGAGGGACTCGATGACAATTTCGAGGACTATTCGCTGAATACCGTGGCGGCGCGAGCGGGAAAATTTGAATTTCCCGCCACCGATCCTCGCTCGATCCTTTCTACCTTGGGATACGCCTACCACTTTGACGCAAGCCTGTACGCGAAGTACTTGCGGGCGCGGTCGGAATCCAAGGGCGTGAAGCGTCACGAAGGAATCGTAAACAAAATAGTCCAACACCCGGAATCAGGGTTTGTCACGGCCGTACACACCAACCGAGGCGATGTGATCGATGGGGATCTGTTCATCGATTGTACCGGGATGCGCGCATTGCTCATCGAAGGTCTGCTGAAAACGGGATTCGATGACTGGTCCGAATGGCTGCCGTGCGATCGGGCGGTGGCCGTGCCTTGCGAGCGCGTCGGACCGCCGGCGCCGCACACTCGTGCGACGGCGCGCGAGGCGGGATGGCAGTGGCGCATTCCGCTCCAGCATCGCACCGGCAACGGCTACGTGTACTGCAGTCGGTACATCAGCGATGACGAAGCCGCCGCGGTTTTACTGCGCAACCTGGAAGGGCCCGCGCTGGCCGACCCTCGGCTGATCCCCTTCAAAGCGGGTCGTCGGCGCAAGGCGTGGAACAAGAATGTCATCGCCATCGGATTATCCGGCGGGTTCCTGGAGCCGCTGGAGTCCACGAGCATCCATTTGATCCAAAGCGGCATAGCAAAGCTCCTTTCCCTCTTCCCTACTCGTGATTGCGACATCTATGCCACGGAGCAGTACAACCGGGCGATTTCGGAAGAGATCGAGGGGATCAGAGATTTTCTTGCGTTGCATTATCATTCGACCCGGGACAGATCCGACCCGCTCTGGGTACATTGCCGCGCAATGCAGTTGCCGGAGGGTCTGATCCATAAAGAAGAACACTTTTCCCGATCCGGTCGCATCGTGCTCTCCTCGGATGAGCTATTCAAAGACGCGAGCTGGTTTGCGGTCTTGGTCGGCCAAGGGCATAGGCCCAAGGATTACAATCCGCTGATCGACGCAATAAATTCCGAGGAAAACCTGATTTACCTGCGGCGAATCAAGGAAGCCGTCCGCGTGACGGCATCCAAGATGCCCGAACATATATCGTTTCTTTCCTGACCGGCGCCGTCCGCGAGGCCGTTCGCCGGACAACCAAAACGGTGACCTGGATCCGCACGGCCGCGATCTCGCGCTAAATTTGATCGGCTTGGGCGGAACGCCAACGGTGGACCTCTCCATTGCCAAGACTCACAATGACGATCTTGCACGACTCACTCGCGCACCACTACCGGGGCAATCCTGCCAATGTCGGAAATATTCATTTACCAGATTCGCAGCTATTACACCAAAAAAGAGGATTTGGACCCCAGCTGTCTCGTGCTCGATAATTCGTCCAACGAAAGACCCGATTGGTACGAATATTGGCCGATCAGAAAGTTCTTGCTCAACGAATCGCTGGATGAAGAGGCTTTTTACGGATTTCTTTCTCCCAGCTTCAAAGCCAAGACGAATTTGAGCGCTGCGGCGGTCCGTGATTTCGTGAATCGCGGGGACGGCACGGCCGATCTGGTCATTTTCAGTCCGAGTCTGCACCTGACCGCCTATCATTGGAACGTGTTCGAATATGGGGATTTCTGTCACCCCGGTCTTTTGAATCTCGCCACGCAGTTCTTCGACCGCATCGGGCAGCCCACCGATCTCAAGGAACTGGTCACGCATTCGCGCAACGAGATTTATTCGAATTATATGCTGGCCAAGCCCCGATTCTGGAGGGCGTGGCTCGACGTCACCGAACGACTCATCGGGATGGCCGAGTCGCCGACCGACCCGCTGGGTGCCGAGCTCCGCAAGCCGACCTCATACCGGGGGCATCACAACGCCCAGATGAAAATATTCATCATGGAGCGCATCCCCACGTGGATGCTCACGCGCGACTCGGGATTCGTTGCCCGCGTGCGAGATCCGTTCGCGGCGCGTTCCCGCCTTTACAAGTTGCCGGGAGCGATTGCCTGCGACGCGTTGAAGATTGCGTATGCTACGGTCGGCCGGGAACAATATAAGGATGTATTCAAGTTGGTCAGCAAATTGGGCAAAGTTTTCAGTTTGCAGATCAGGCTCGGAAATTTCTTCGGCTTCAAGAGAATACGGTCGAGCCTCGCGGCCCTTGGATCGTATTGGGTCAAGGCCGGACGAGCGTGATTTCCTCGTTACTTGGAACCGGTCTTGGCTCTCTCTTGATAGTCTTTTTGAAGACTCATTCCGTAAGGAGAATTCTCCGGTTTATATAACGTGAAGTGGGGAGCGTTCCATTCGGAGTCATTTTTTCGCGTCGTATAGTAAAAGGCGCTGAACACCCGCCGATAGATCGATTCAGGGGTTTGCAGCGGCTGCGGCTGCCCATGGTTGGAGTCGTCAGTCACCTCGAAAATCACGGCGCGGTTGAAGACGGGCTCGATTTGAATTCGGCGGGTCATGTCTTTCGACCACAGCTCGAGATGGCCGCCCCATTCCGTTTGCCAATTAGGCGCCAAATAAAACAGTACGTTGAGCCTTCGATGCGCCTGAAGCTTATGGTGCCAATTGAAATCCGCATGGATCTTCAGGAATTGGCCGCGTCCCGTAGCCATGGCGCCGCCGCCGATAAAGTATGGGTCGGCGAACAGGCAGTCGATGCCGGATAGGGCCTCGAGGAAGAGGAGAAATTGACGGCTGATGACCGTATTTGCAAATACCCGCATGGGTATCGACAGCGACGATACGTCTTCGACGAACTTACGAACCACATTCTTATTTGCATGCGTTTTCCAACGCACCGAAGGATCGTTTGGATCCGGGTAGGATAACGCCAGCTCTTGAGCCACGTTGGCCGGCAGAAAATTATCCAGAACGATATGGGGATAGGGGTCGTTATTCCGGAACTGATCCTTGAACTCCAATGCCAATTGGGCATAGTGAGGCTCGTCGAAGAGCGTTACGAGTTGCGGCAAAATCTGGTTCAAACGAATTCCCCGATGGAGCGAAACGGTGAATTATGACATGGAGCGTGTGTAGTCCTACACCCCTCGGAGGTCGATTGGGCTAGACTTCCGAATCGATCACTTTGAGACGCAAAGCATGCGATCTTTGGGCCGTCACGTTTCCCTGCTCATACGCAAATTCGATTCTGCGAAGGAACGCCGGCGTTGGTTACGAAGCTTTGCCCAGTGGAAGATCCTTCAGCAAGGATTGCCGCCGCCTCGGCCATGCCCCAAAACGCTCCTAGTGATCCGCTTGGACGATATCGGGGACTACCTCCTGTTCCGAGACCAACTACGGGCCTACAAGAACTCCTCGCGTTGGATGGATCATGAAATTACGTTGTTGGGGAATGAGTCCTGGCAGGACTTATTCACTCTATTGGATCAGGATACCGTCGACCATACGCTGTGGGTCGACAAAAATCGGTACTTTGAAAGCGCAGATTACCGGATGGAAATCTGGAAACGACTCAGGGACAACTCGTTCGAGACCGTCATCGCTCCCTCCCGTACGCGGCCCCTGCTGGTGGACGATCTTTGCATGCTGGCCGCCGCTCCGCTCACCAGCCTAGGAAGCGAAAATACGACTGTCCATGCGAGTTGGAACCAGGTGTCGGATGGCTTGTATACCTCGCTCTTCAAACCTTCTCGTGCCTTGATGCACGAATTTCATTTCAATGCTGAATTCGCCGAGTGGGCCTGCGGAATCCGCTATAGCGGTAACCGTCCCAGGATCGAGCACCGATTTGCTCCTCCCGTGGCCGGTTCATACATCGTTTGCTTTGTCGGTGCCAGCGCGCGCAGCAAGCGCTGGCCGATGAAGCGATGGATCGAATTCATAACGCTTCACCGCCGATATTATTTCAGCAAGATTTTCCTTGCGGGGAACAGCAAAGCCGAGCGTGAGATGGTGCGCAACATTCAGGAACGAACCGGCGTGGACAGTATTGCCGGAAAGGTTGCGTTGTCGGAGCTGCTTCAGTGGGTCGCGGGTGCGGAGGCCGTGATCACGAATGACACCATGGCGGCCCACATGGGCGCGTCCCTCAGCACGCCGACCGTGATCATTGCCAATGGGCTCAACTACATGCGATTTTCCGAATACGGCAACATCGGTATCGGTCACGTAGCAACGCTCTACCCGGAAGTGTTCAATCGCAGGCGCAAGCGTCTCGGCGACGGACTGTATGCTCACAGCGAAACTGTCACTTCCGACATCGCCTCCATAACGGCCGGCGCAGTAATTGAATCGCTTAGAGGTCTGTTGGAGCCTCGAGGGCATGTCGTTTCGGGTCGAGCCGCGCACGCAGAGCATCGTCACTGAGCCCTAGCCGGGCGGCGGCTGATCCGACGAAGGTCTGGAATTCGGCCGGGTTTCCGGCCGCGTCGGGCCGTTTCCATTGCCCGGACGGATGGGTCTGCCCGACGACGGTCGATCGATCGGCGGCCTAGGCCGGGGCGGTGGAATCGGTCGTGCCGGCGGATTCGGCCGGACCGGCGGTCGTGGGCGCCGAGGGGGCGGCGGCCGATGCATCCAGTAGTTCTCTCGACGGTACCAGGGACGTCCTCTGTAGTAGCGGTCCCAGTAGTCGCCGACACTGAAGGCCACGATCCCGATCCCCAAACTCGCGCCGAACTCGAGGACCGGCACGCGGCGGTTTTGGTAGTCGTAATAAAGATAATTGCCGTAGACCCAACCGCGGTTGCCTTCCCAGTCCACGTCGCACCAGGTCCAATCGTCGAGACATCCGCTCACGTTCAAGAGAGTGTTGGGCGGAATGGTCATGACCAGGGGATAGTCGGAGCTCGGTCCGGCGCGCAGGTGCACGAAACCCTGGGTATATGCGCTACCGGCCCAGGCCGCAGTGCCTGAACCGAGTGGGATCACGGCGAGGAGCGTCAGCAATAGACGTTTCAATACCCACCTACGATTGCCATGGAATCGTGCGGGAACCAGTGTGAGCCGATTCCGCCGCGGCCGCAACGGCGGTGCGATTCAGGCGCTTAGCTTGCGTCCGTGCAACCGCGTCACCAAATCCGCTTCGCCGCGGCTCAATCCGAACTGCTGCGTGAGCTTGCCGGGATCGGCGCCGCGGCGGGCCGAATCGATCGCTTGATCGAAGGATGGCGCCGCCACGCGAAGTTCGACCTGATCGACGCGATCGGCGACCCCCGTGTACTCCTGTTCGATGCGCTTGACGCGCCGCCCGGTCTTCACGCTGATCGAAGCCATCAATTCCAGTTCGCGGCGCACCGCCGCCAGACTCGATTCGACCATGAGGCAGCGAGCCTGCCAGCCGTGGACTGCGCGCATCGTGAACAGCGCCGAAGCCAGACCTAAGAAGCCGAGCGCCGCACCCGCGAAGCCAAGAAGCGTATTGATGTTCATGCTGTCAAGCGTACTCGTCGATGAGAGATTTGGGCGAACGTGGCGTTGCAGGATTGGTGGTTTCAGCTGTCTGCGGCGAGGGTTTGTCCGGCGCCTGTTTATCGCCGCGCGGCGGACTGCCCGAACCGTCCCTCGAAGGTCGCTTATCCGCAATGGGGAGCGCCGGATAAAGGCCGGAATTGCTCAAGCGGTCAACTTCACTCATTGCGTGACCTCGCTCATTCTGACTTGGGTTGCTCGTTCGGTGGCCGCTTCACCGGCTCTTTGACCAGCACGGTTTTCTCGAGAGTGGCGGGCGGCACTCGGTATAGAAGCCGATTCGCCGCGCTGCTGGAATCCGCCAGTTCGACCCCGGGCGCGGCGGTCCCCGGCGTTTGATCGGTGGTTCTCGCGGTCATCGTCGCGCCGGCCGCAACCTCCTCCAGCACCAGCACGACGACGCGACGATTGGCGTTGCGCCCTTCGTTCGTGTCGTTCGGCTGGCGGGGATGAAATTCTCCGAAACCGACGATTTCGAGGCGCAGCGGATCGATGCCCTGCCTCATGAATTGATGTACCACACTTGCGGCCCGTGCCGCCGACAGCTCCCAGTTGGATGGGAAGGCGGTGGTACGGATCGGCCTATCGTCGGTGTGTCCCTCGACGCGGATCGGATTGGGAAAGGGCTTCAGCACCTCCGCCAATTTGTCGAGCACGGGTTCAGCGGCCGGTGCGAATTCTCCGGCGCCGCTCGGAAAAAGAATGTCGGCGTTGATCTCGATTTCCAGCCACATGTTCTCGCGGCGGACCGTCACCAGCTTGGCGTCGATCAGCGACTGCATCGCGTCCTGCACCTGACGCTGCATGCGAATCAACGCCCCGGGGAGATCCGGGGAGGTCAACCCTTCGGACGTGGTCGGATCGCGTGGAGTCAACTTGCCCTCCTGCGTCGAGCGTTGATCTTTGATCTTGATGAGCGCCGTGGGCACGATCCCCACCAGCGGCTTCTCGCCGCCCTTGCCGGGTTCCTTTTCGCCGATGTTGAGCGGCCGCAGGCTCTTCGGTGCGCCGTTGAATGCGGCAATCATCGAATCGGACAGGACGCGAAATTTACCCTCGTTGACCGACGACATCGCGTACATCACGGTGAACAAGGCGAACAGCAGCGTCACGAGGTCGCCGTAGGGGATCGCCCAGGCCTCGTGATTGACGTGCTCTTCGTGCTTCTTCTTGCGCGCCATGGGGTCCTATCAGTGGTGGAAGTACCCTTGCAGCTTCGATTCGATATTGCGCGGATTCTCGCCCTGCGCGATGGCGATGATGCCTTCGATCACCATGGTCCGTACCTGGGATTGGCCGTGAATCACCGACTTCAATTTGTTGCCCATGGGCAGGAACAATAGATTGGCGAATGCGATGCCGTAGATGGTCGCGATGAAGGCTGCGGCGATGCCGTGGCCGAGCTTCGACGGGTCATTGAGGTTCTGCATGACCGCCATCAAGCCCATGACCGCGCCGATGATGCCGAGCGTCGGTGAGTAGATACCCATGGCTTCGAAGACTTTGGCGGCTTGCGTGTCGAAATGCTCCATGGCATCCAATTCGATTTCCATGCTGGAACGGATGGCATCCGGCTCGCCGCCGTCAACCAAGGACTGCAGGCCCTTCTTCAAGAAATCATCCTTCTCCGCCTCCACCGCGGACTCCAATCCCAGGAGCCCTTGCTTGCGGGCAATATTGCTCCACTCGACGATTTTCTCGATCATTGCGGCCGGGTTGTTCGCAGGCGGCTTGAATACCCAGGAGACGATCCTCCAGGCACGCAGAAACGTGGCCAATGGCGTCTGCACCAGGCTGGCGGCGAATGTCCCCACCACCACGATGACGAACGCCGCGCTGCCGACCAGGGCGCCGGCACTGCTGCCTTTCAAGATCGCTCCACCGATGATGGCGATCAGCCCCAGCACGACACCGATGATGCTTAAAATATCCATGGACTAGTTGGGCTGCAACCACTCCGCGAGGCGCGCGCGCAAGCGCACCAGCGCTTGGCCGTGGATCTGGCAGACACGCGATTCGGATACCTCGAGCACCTCGCCGATCTCGCGCAAATTCATGTCTTCATCGTAGTACAGCGAGAGCACCAGCTTTTCGCGCTCGGGCAACACATTGATCGCACCGGCAAGCGCACCGCGAAAGCCGGCGTCCTCGATGTGATCGAAGGGGCCCGGCCGCTCGTCGCGGGCGTGATCGGCCGGGCTCGATTCATCGTCGCTCGACCCCATTTGATCGAAACTGAACAGGCGGCAGCTGGCTGCGTCCTGCACCAGCTTGTGATATTCCTCGATGGATACGCCGAGGCCTTCGGCGATGTCCGTGGGGCTCGCGTCCCGTCCCTTGGCGTTTTCGATCTTGCGCACCACATCGGCCATTTCGCGCATGTTTCGGTGCACGGAGCGGGGCGTCCAATCGGATTTGCGCACTTCGTCGAGCATGGCGCCGCGGATCCGAATGCCCGCATAGGTCTCGAAATTGGCGCCCTTGGTGACCGAATAGTGCTTCGCCGCATCCAGCAAACCGATCATGCCGGCGGGATTGTTGGCCGGCGGCTTGAACACCCAGGACGCGATCTTCCACGCCCGCAGGAATGTCGCCATCGGAGTCTGCACCAGGCTGGCGGCCAGCGTGCCCACCACCACGATGACGAAGGCCGCGCTGCCGACCAGTGCGCCGGCACTGCTGCCCTTCAAGATCGCGCCGCCGATGATGGCGATGAGCGCGAGCACGATGCCGATGATGCTTAAGATATCCATATCAGTCCGGCGACAGCCACTCCGACAATCGGGCGCGCAGCCGCACCAAAGCCTGGCCGTGAATCTGACAGACGCGTGACTCCGAAACCTCGAGCACCTCGCCGATTTCGCGCAGATTCATGTCTTCGTCGTAGTACAGGGACAGCACCAGTTTTTCACGCTCGGGCAGCACATCGATCGCACCGCTCAGTGCGGTGCGAAAGCCGGCGTCTTCGATGTGATCGAATGGGCCCGGCCGCTCGTCGCGGGC
>DASYFQ010000102.1:0-14136 GCA_036498345.1 Steroidobacteraceae bacterium | reverse complement strand
TTTGCCCGCGCTCAACTTCAGGCCCTGGTCCTGCAAGCGCGGCACGAGGGCCTGGTAGAGCGCAGTGACGCCGTCGTCGTTGAAGCGCGAGGCCATGGTGCCGTAGACCGGCATGGTCTCCGTGCTTTGGGCAAACCATTCGTGATTGCGCTGATATTGCTTGCGCACGTCGCGCAGCGCGTCCTCGGAGCCCTTGCGGTCGAACTTGTTGATGGCGACGAAGTCAGCGAAATCGAGCATATCGATTTTCTCCAACTGCGAGGCCGCCCCGAATTCCGGAGTCATGACGTAGACCGACGTATCGACCAGCGGAACGATGGCGGACTCGCCCTGGCCTATTCCCGAGGTCTCCACCACGATCAGATCGAAGCCGCTGATTTTGCAGCAGGCCAATACCTCCGGCAGCGCGCCGGAGATTTCCGTCCCGGTATCGCGAGTGGCCAGCGAGCGCATGAACACCTTGTCGGACTCGATCGCATTCATGCGAATGCGGTCGCCGAGCAGTGCGCCCCCCGTCCGCTTGCGCGAGGGATCGATCGAAATCACCGCCACGCGCAGGCGATCTTCTTGATCGAGGCGTAGCCGCAGGATGAGCTCGTCGGTCAGCGAGGATTTACCGGCACCGCCGGTGCCCGTGATACCGAGTACCGGGGTCTTGATGCCCGCGGCGGCCTGCAGCAGCGCCTGGCGGATGCGCATGGGGTAGGCCCGATTTTCGACCGCCGTGATGACGCGTGCGAGCTGCCGCCGGTTGCCGGTACGCAATGCGTCCAGAGCATCCGCCTCCGCGGGTGCCAACGCCGAGAGGTCGTAGTCGCTGGTGCGGATGACATCATCGATCATGCCCTGCAGGCCGAGCTTGGCGCCGTCGTCGGGGGAGTACAGGCGGGTCACGCCATAGGCCATCAGTTCCCGGATCTCGGCCGGCACGATGACACCGCCGCCGCCGCCGAATACCTTGATGTTGTCGCCGCCGTTCTCGCGCAACAGGTCCATCATGTACTTGAAAAACTCGACGTGACCGCCCTGATACGAGGTGATCGCCACGCCCTGCACGTCCTCCTGCAAGGCGGCGTTGACGATCTCTTGCACCGAGCGGTTGTGGCCCAGATGGATGACCTCGGCTCCCGAGGCCTGCAACACCCGCCGCATGATATTGACGGAGGCATCATGGCCATCGAACAACGAGGTGGCGGTCACGAATCGGACCTTGTTCGTGGGCTGGTAGACCGGCTTGGCAGCGATGGAGACGGCGCTCATAGTTCTGCTCGTATCGATGCAGGGTAGTCAGAATGATAGGCCTGGCGAGCCATTTTAAAGAACCCGCCCAAGAAACAAATGCCCAAATCCACCGCCGACGATGAGCGAATTTGCAACACTATGCGGGACTTGCGCCCTTTTTCTGATTGGGCGTCCAGTTCGGGGGGCGCTTGTCGATGAAGGCTGCAACGCCCTCCTGCGCAATGCCGTCGATCATGTTGCAGGCCATCGCCTGGCCGGCTAGCTGATACGCGGGTGCAATGCCCAGCTCCAGCTGGCGGTAGAACAAGGCCTTGCCTGCCGCAATCACGGCCTGCGGCTTGGCAGCGATCGCCGCGACCAGCCTGTCGATCTCCTCATCGAGCCGATCCGCAGGGACGCTGCGATTGATCAGCCCGCGCTGCACGGCGGCGGCGGCATCGATGAACTCGCCCGTCACCAGCATTTCGAATGCCGCCTTGCGCCCGACATTGCGTGACAGCGCAACCGACGGAGTTGCGCAGAACAGGCCGACATTGATGCCGGACACCGCAAAGCGCGCATCGTCGGCGGCCACCGCAAGGTCGCACATCGCCACCAGCTGACACCCGGCGGCAGTCGCGACGCCATGCACGCGTGCGATCACCGGTTGCGGCAGCGCCTGAATCCGCAGCATCAATCGGCTGCAGTCGTCGAACAGGCGCTGGTAGTACTCCAAGCTCCGGTTAGCCTTCATCTGCTTCAGGTCATGGCCCGCGCAAAACGCCTTGCCGGCACCCCCCAGCACCACGACGCGTACCGAGCTATCGGCAGCGAGCGATTCAAGCGCAGCATGCAAGGCAGCCAGCATTTGTTCGGACAGCACGTTGTACTCGGCGGGACGATTGAGCGTCAGGAACACGGCATCGCCCCTCCGCTGTTGCCGAATCAGGGGCTCGAGATCATCGGCAGGACTTCGTGCGCTCACTATTCGATCGCCGACTCGGTCAATTTCTTCGGAAAGCCACCCGCCCTGCTCAGCATGCCCGGAACATCCCGGCCCATGGCACCCGCAAGCCAGCGCGCGGACCCGATCAAGCGATCCACGTCCAATCCCGTGTCATAGCCCGACCGGTGCAGCATGTACACCACATCTTCGGTCGGCACATTGCCGGTGGCGCGCGGTGCAAACGGACAGCCGCCGATGCCGCCCAGGGAGGCGTCCACGACCTTGGCGCCGGCTTGAACCGCCGCCCACACATTGGCGAGCCCGGTGTTTCGCGTGTTGTGAAAATGCACGCGCACCGGCAGCGGCTTGATCACCGCGGCCACCCGCGCGACCAGTGCCGCCACCTCGCCCGGGCTTGCGACCCCGATGGTATCTGCGATGGCGACTTCCACCGGTCCCGCGGCCGCCGCCGCCCTCGCCATCTCGACGACTCGCGACGGATCCACCTCGCCGTCGAAGGGACAGCCAAAGGCCGTTGAAATGGTGATCTGCGCGCGTCGGGCGTGCGCACGCGCCAGACGCACCACCTCGCAGCACATGGCGAGGGACGCATCCGACGTCGTGCCTTGATTGCGAGCCGCGAAGCCGTCGGACGCTGCGCACACTGCGCCAAGCTCATCCATGCCCGCCTCGATGGCGCGCAGCGCACCGCGCTTGTTCAGCACCAAGCCGATGAAAATGACACCGTCACGGCGCGGCATCCCTGAGGCCACGGCCTCGGCATCGGCCATCTGCGGTACGAGCTTGGGATTCACGAAGCTGGTCGCCTCGATTCGGCGCACTCCGGCATCGAGCGCGCGGCCGATCAATTCCAATTTTTGCGACGTGGTGAACAACACCGACTCGTTTTGCAGCCCGTCCCGGGGACCGACTTCGACAATCTCTATGGCAGGCATAGGAGCACTTTCATATCAATAGATTAACTGGATAATATCATGCTGGTTCTGCATCACCGCCGCCGCCTCGACCGTAGCCGCCACCCCCCGGTGATGCGACGACGAATATGTCGCCGGGCCGCATCTCGACCTGCGCGAGGTGCGCAAGCCGCTCCACGCGCCCGTCCGCCCGCTCGACCCAGTTCTCGCCGACGGCACCGGCCTGGCCGCCGTTCAAGCCGAACGCGCCGTGGCGCCGCCCGTTGCTCAAGATGGAGGCCGTCATCGCCTCCAGGAACCGAATCCGCCGCACTCCGCCGTCGCCGCCTCGCCAGCGGCCCGTGCCCCCGGAACCCGTCCGAATCTCATAGGACTCGAGGCGTACCGGGAATCGAAACTCCAGCACTTCCGGATCGGTCAGCCGAGAGTTGGTCATATGTGTTTGGACCACGCTGGTGCCGGCAAATTCAGGACCCGCACCGGAGCCCCCGGCGATGGTCTCGTAATACTGGTACCGCGCATTGCCGAAAGTGAAATTATTCATGGTGCACTGGCTCGCCGCCATGGCGCCCAGCGCTCCGAACAAGGCATTGGTGACGCAGCTCGAGGTCTCGACGTTGCCGGCGACCACGGCCGCCGGGGGTCGCGGGTTCAGCATGCAGCCGTCGGGCAGAATGATTTGCAAGGGCTTGAGGCAGCCGGCATTCAGCGGAATATCATCGTCCACCAGGCTGCGAAACACGTACAACACGGCGGCGGTGGTAATCGCCCGCGGCGCATTGAAATTATTGGTCAACTGGGGGCTGGTGCCGCTGAAGTCGATGACGGCGCTGCGCTGCCGCGCATCGACCCGCACGCTCACGCGGATCTGCGAGCCATTGTCCAGCGGCAGCGTGAACTCGCCATCGTGGAGCGCCGTGATCACGCGGCGGACCGACTCTTCGGCGTTGTCCTGGACATGCCGCATGTAGGCAAGCACGGTGTCGCGCCCATACTGCGCAACCGTCGACTTGAGTTCCAAAGCGCCCTTCTCGTTTGCCGCGATTTGCGCGCGCAGGTCCGCGAGGTTCTGGGCGGGGTTGCGCGACGGGTGGGCTCCGGCGCTGAGCAAGTCGCGCAGGGCGTCTTCACGCAGGGTGCCCTGCTCGATGAGCTTGAAGTTGTCGATCAACACGCCTTCGTCGGCGATGCTGGTCGAGAACGGCGGCATGGAACCCGGCGTGGTGCCGCCGATGTCGGCATGGTGGCCGCGCGATGCCACGAAAAAGCTGGGGTGGGCGTCGCCTCCCTCCAGATAGACCGGCGTCACCACCGTCACATCCGGCAGATGCGTCCCGCCGTGGTAGGGATCGTTCAACACATAGACATCGCCGCTGCGCATCTCGGAATTGCGTGCGATGACCGTGCGGATCGACTCGCTCATCGACCCCAAGTGCACCGGCATATGCGGCGCATTGGCGATCAGCGAGCCTTCGGCATCGAACAAGGCGCAGCTGAAATCCAAACGCTCCTTGATATTGACCGAATAGGCGGTGTTCTGGAGCCTCAGCCCCATCTGTTCGGCAATGTTCATGAACACATTGTTGAACAGCTCCAGCACCACCGGGTCGACCCGTGTGCCCGCCGCGTGGCGCGCGGCGCGCGGGCGAATACGCTCGAGGACGACGCAGCCCGCGACCGTAACCGACGCCCGCCAGCCCGGCTCGACCACCGTGGTCGCATTGCGCTCGGCGAGGATGGCCGGACCGTCGATATTCTCGCCGGCAGGCAAGGTTTCGATCCGGAACAGCCGTGCCTCGCGCCAGCCCGGGGGCTCGTCACCGCCGAGGCAGTACATGCGCAGGACGGCATCGGCGGCTGCGTCAGCGCGCGCGCCCGGACTTTGGGGGGCGGCGGGCGCCGAAACGCCCGGGTCGGCGCCCGGCGCCTCGGCCCCGGGGGCGATGCACTCGACCGATACCGACTCGATCACCAACGCTTGATTCGGCATCAAAAAGGCGAAACGGCGGCGGTAACCGTGTTCAAAGGCTTTGCGGATTGACGCAACGGCATCGGCGGGCGAGTTGCGCATCGGCAAATCGACGCCCAGGCCGGTGTCGGTGCCCTGATAGCGAACGTGCGCGCGGGTCACCGTGCGCAGCGCGCGCGCATCCCGCACTACGCCCTGCGCCTCGAGTTCAGCGCCGGCGTCGGCCTGCAGGCGCACGGACAGCGTCCGAGCTTCGTGCACCCCAGCTTCGTTCAGCTCGTGCTCCACTGCCGCATGCCGAATGACGATCTGGTCCGCGAGCCCCATTCCGTAGGCGGATAAAACACCGGCCAACGGATGGATGAACACGCGGCTCATACCCAGCGCGTCGGCCACACGGCAGGCGTGCTGACCGCCCGCGCCGCCGAAGCATTGCAGCGTGTAGCCGCTCACATCGTAGCCGCGCATGACCGAAATGCGCTTCACGGCGTTGGCCATGCTGCCCACCGCTATCTGCAGCGCGCCGCCTGCGACCTGTTCGGGACTGATGGGGTTACCCGTGGCGAGCGTCATGCGCTCTGCCAACTCGCTGAAGCGCCGCGCAACGATGTCGGCATCCAGGGATTCGTTGGCCTCGGGCCCGAAAACCCGCGGAAAGAAGTCAGGCTGAATGCGGCCCAGCAAGACGTTCGCGTCGGTGATGGTCAGCGGCCCTGCGCGCCTGTAGCTCGCGGGTCCGGGACTCGCCCCCGCGGACTCGGGACCTACCCGCAGGCGCGCGCCGTCGAAGCGAATGATGGAGCCGCCGCCGGCGGCGATGCTGTGAATGCTCATCATGGGCGCACGAATCCGCACTCCGCCCACTTCCGTATCGAACGCGCGTTCGTACTCGCCCGCAAAATGGCTCACGTCCGTAGAGGTGCCGCCCATGTCGAAGCCAATGAGCTTGGTATGCCCTGCCGCCTGGGCCGTGCGCGCCATGCCGACGATGCCCCCGGCCGGGCCGGAGAGAATGGCATCCTTGCCTTGGAAATGATGCGCCTGCGTCAGGCCGCCCGAGCTCTGCATGAAAAATAACGGCACCCCGGGCATCAGATGAGCGATCCGATCCACATAGCGCCGCAGAATCGGCGACAAATAGGCGTCCACTACCGTGGTATCGCCCCGCGGTACCAGCTTCATGAGCGGGCTCACCCGGTGCGACACCGAAATCTGCGTGAAGCCGATTTGCCGCGCGATGTCCTCGGCGGTGCGCTCGTGCCGCACGTAACGGTAACCATGCAGGAACACGATGGCGCAGGAGCGCAAGCCATCCGCGAATGCCGCCCGCAATCCGGCGCCGAGCGCGGACTCGTCCAATGATTCGATGATCTCGCCGTCCGCACCCACGCGTTCGGCCGCCTCGATCACGCGTTCGTACAGCAATTCCGGCAGCACGATGCGGCGGTCGAACAGCCGCGGCCTCGCCTGGGTCGCGATCCGCAGCGCATCGCGAAAGCCGCGGGTGATGACCAGCACGGTGCGCTCGCCCTTGCGCTCCAACAGCGCGTTGGTAGCCACCGTGGTACCCATCTTCACGCAGGCCACACGCTGCGCCGTGATCGATTCTCCCGGCGTCAATCCCAGCAGCCGCCGGATGCCCTCCACCGCTGCATCGGGGTACTGCGATGGATTCTCCGACAGTAGTTTGCGGGTGTGCAGGCTGCCGTCCGGCGCACATCCGACGATGTCGGTGAAGGTGCCGCCCCGGTCGATCCAAAACTGCCAACGCCCGCTCATGCCTAGGCGGCTGCGTCGGGTTCGAGACCGAGCAGTCGGCCGCGGGTTTCCGGCAGCGCCCGGGCCGATACCACGACCAGTGCATACGCCCCTATGGTCATGCCGCTGATCAATCGACCCAAGGAGATATGCGTGCTCAACAGCCCGATCAATGCGGGGCACGCGGCGCCGATGGCGCGGCCGGCGCTGTAGCAGAATCCCTGGCCCGAACCGCGCACGGCAATCGGAAACAATTCAGCGAAACAGGCTCCCATGCCGGAAAAAATTCCGAGGACGAAGAAGCCCAGAGGGAAACCGATGAGCAGCATTCCGCCGCTCACCGGCATATGCGTATACGCGAGGATCAGCAATGCTCCGCAGCAGGCGAACGACATGAAACTGCGCCGGCGCCCCACGGCGTCCGCGAGCCATGCGCTGGTCAAGTATCCTGCCAGCGAACCTGTGATCAGCATCAAGAGATAGCCGGTTCTCCCCGTCACCGAGAGATGTCGCTCGGTCTCCAGAAACGTCGGCAACCAGGTCGTGACCGAGTAGTAGGCGGCGAGCGCACCGGTCGCCAGAGAAGTGGCCAACAGGGTATTGCGCAGCAGCGGCGGTCGAAAGATATCCAAGAAGTCAGCGGTCCCGGATGCCGCCCGCGCAGGCATCAGGGTGTGCGCTTGCCGCGTGCGCATGTCGAGATAGGCCGCCGGCTCGTTCACGTTGCGGCGAATGTAGATGATCAGCAACGCAGGGAGAATACCTACCCAGAATAGGACTCTCCAACCCAAGCTCGGCGGCAGCAGCACGTTGGCCGCCCAAAACGCCAGGGCGGCCGCGGCCCAGCCCACCGACCAACTGCTTTGCACGACGCCCGCGGCTTTGCCGCGATGGCGCGCCTCGATGGTCTCGGCAACCAGCACCGAGCCCACGGACCACTCGCCGCCGAAACCGAACCCTTGCATGGCGCGAGTGAACAGCAGCTGCCCGTAGGAGTGCGTAAATCCGCTCAAGAAGGTGAAGGCCGCAAACCACAGCACCGTCAGCTGCAGAACGCGCACCCGGCCAAATCGATCCGCCAGCACGCCCGCACCCCAGCCGCCGATCGCCGACGTGACCAGCGCGGCGCTCGCGATGTATCCGGCCTCGGCCTTGCTCATGCCCCACAGCGTGATCAGAGTCGGAATGATGAAGGTGTAGACCATGAAGTCGAAGCCATCCAATCCGTAGCCGGCGTAGGCGGCCAGCATCGCGCGGCGCTCATTGACGCTCGTGTGTTGCAGCCACATGGCTAGTCTCCGTCACCGGCCGCATGATTCGCGCCCGCACCGACCGGCTGCTCGACTTCGATCCAGAGCCACGCGATGGCACAAACGGCTGAAAATACCGCGCCAAGGACAAACGCCGTACGCCACAAATGTTCGCCCGACAGATAGCCGACGATCGGGATGCCGATGATGCCCCCGAGATTGCCGCCGGTGTTCATGACGCCGCTCACCGCCATCGTGTCCCCGCGGCCCACGGTCATGGCCGCGCCCCAATACGCGCCTTCGTTGAGCTCCACGGCCGCGAAGCAGAATGCGAGCCCCGCCACGGCCCAATAGGGATTCGCGGCATCGACCGAAACCAGCAGCAACGCGCCGGCAATCGGCATCGAGATCAGGGGCACGAGCCGGTAACCCCAACGAGCGCCCAAGCGATGACACAGGGCGCCGGTGATCAGACCGCCGATGCCCGAGCCCAGCGCCGCGGCCAGGGGCGGCGTCATCGCGAGCCAGCCGCTCTCGAGCACCGAAAATTTTCGTTCCTGCACCAGGTACAGAAAGACCCAATTGGAGAGCAGATAGAACGAGTAATTCAAGCACAGATAGGAAATCGCGAGCAGCAATACGTTGCGGTTCTTGAGAATGTTGAGGACCTGCTTGGCGCTGATCGTGCTATCGACGGGCGCCGCGCTGAGAGTGCCGATTTCCTCGAGTTCCTCCGGCGAGACCGCGGAATGCTCGCGCGGCGTGTTGCGCCCATACCAGGCCCAAATCGAGATCAACCCGATGGCCGGCAGGCTCGCCCACAGCAAGGCCTGCTGCCATCCCATCACGGACATGAGGTTCGCGATGAGCGGCGGAGTGAGGGCCGCGCCGAGCGACAATCCCATCGTCTGCAGTCCTTGCACGGAGGCCCAGCTGCGGGGCGGAAACCATACCTCGAACACGCCGGCGGATACCGGAAAAATGGCGCCTTGCGAGCATCCCAACAGCAGCTGCGCCAAGAGCAGCGCGACGAACAGCGAAACGCCGGTGAGCCAATACGGCACCAGCGGAGTCGCGATGGTGGCCAGAAACGCGGCGAGCCCAATGATGACGAAGGTGCGCCGCGCGCCCTGGCGTTGCCCGAAAATGCCGCCGGGTACTTGGAATAGGCCATAGCCCAGAACGAAGGCCCACTCGATCAAACTGATCTGAAACTGGCTGAGGCTCAAATCCGGCATCATGCGCTCGGCCGCCACCGTGATGCTCTTCTGCTGCAAATAAGCCAGGAAACCGAATCCGAACAACAGGGAGAAAATTCGCCAACGGATGCGGACGAAAGGGGCGCGTGTAACGGACTTCAACATCAGGTTTGAGCCGGCTCTCGATGCAGATCGAGACAGATCTGCACTGCGTGACCCAGAGACGATGCCGCCTTGTCGGCGCCGCGTAAACTCACCACGGGCTCCGGTTGCAGGAGCATTCCGGGGAGGAACACCGCGACGATGCAGGCATGCGGAAATCGCCGGCGCAATTCGTCCGCCGCAGCCTCGCCGCGCCCCCGCTCCTCGCTCGGGAAGGCGCTGACGACATAGACGATGGCGACGGCGTCGGCGGCATTGGGCGGCGGCACGTCCGCCATGTCCTCGAGCGACATGTGGCGGGCATCGATCTTCTGTTCGCGCAGGATGCGTACCAGGAGTTCGGTCGCCAAATCGTCGGCCATGGATCCCAAGCCCACGCACAACATCACGGATCCCGCCGGTACCACGAGCGGTCCCTGCCAGCGGCCGCTGACTTGTTCCCGCTGGCGGCGCAGCGCGAGACCGACGTTCGAACCGTCGAGAACCGAGGATTTGCGAGAGCGCCGCCGCAGGCTTCGGCTCTCCCCGCCGATGGCCGCGATCACGGCGACCATCGCGTTGCGAACTTCGGCCTGTTGATCGACGCTGATGGCGCCCGCCAAGAGATCCATGCGTGCCAGGTGCAGGGCGGGCATCAACACCAAGTCGCAATAATCGGCGAACGTGTTGCGCTTCAGAAAGACGCGTGCGCTGGCGATGATCTCGGCCGAATCGGCCGACAGCGCGCGCTGGTAGAAACGCTCCGGCATGGTCAGCGCCTGCGTATCCCCCAACAACACGTCGAGCAGACTGAGCGCCTTGATGTGCCGCCCGGCCACCAGCAGGCATAGAGTCAAGGGGGTGGATACGATCAAGCCGATCGGACCCCAGAGCCAGCTCCAGAATATCGCCGCAACCACCACCGAGAGCGGCGACAGACCCGTGGTATGACCGTACAGTTGCGGCTCGACCAACTGGCCGGCGATCATCTCGACGATGACAAAGAGTCCCAAGGTGGTTAGAGCCAATATCCAGCCCGGATCGACGGCGGCCGCCAACAAAGTTGCACAGAGGGCTGCAATCCACACCCCGACATAGGGAACGAAGCGCAGAACGGCCGCGAGCGCGGCCCACAACAACGGGTGCGGCAGGCCGATGAGGCTGAGCCCGATCCAGACCATGATCCCCAGTCCCAAGTTGACCGCGAATTGCGATACGAAAAACCGCGACAGGCGCTCGCCCGCATCGTTGATTGCGAGGGTGGTCAAGCGAATGTCGGCGCCGCCGGCAATACGTATGAAGCGGTCGCGCAGTGCTTCATGTTCGAGCAGAACGAACACCAGGACGACCAAGACGATGCCCGCGGTCTCGATCGGCACCCAGATCGAGCCGAGAACCCGTTCGATGACCTGCAAGGGGTTCGGCGGCGGTTGATGCAACTCCACCGGGATCGGGCCGCTCGGCGCCGCCGGATCGGGTTGCTGCAACGTGCGCGTCGGCTCGGCCGTTCCCTGCTGCTCAGTCGCGGCAGGCCGGTTGGTGAATCGCCCGGCCTGTTTGGTGAGATCATTGAACCTGCCCACCGTCACCGCATTGAGCGTCTTCAGCTTGCGCTCGATGGTCCGCTCGTATCGAGGCAGACTTTGCGCCATGTGAACTACCTGCGACCCGATGACGCCGGCGACCGCGGCAAACGAGAAGGCGAACACCAGCACGGCCGCCAGCACGGACAGGGTTTGCCCGAGGCCGATGCGGCGCAGGACCCGCACCAACGGCGCCATCAATAGGCTCAAGATGACCGCCAATGTGATCGGAACCAACACGTCTCGGGCAAAGTACAGCAAGGCCAACAGAGTCGCTGTGGCGATCATTCCGAGGGCTCGTTCGCGATGGACGATCGGTGAGGGATCTGGTGCCGAGGCAGGCGGTTCCATGCGATATATTCGCATATTGCCAGGAGAGGATACGCAATGAAAAACCGCCCAAGCGGGTTTGGAATCGAAAAATTGCCGCGGATCGTGCACGGCAGAGGCAGCTATTTGTTCGACTCGGCGGGAAATCGCTATGTCGACGGCTCGGGCGGACCCGCGGTGTTCTGCGTGGGGCACGCCCACCCCGAGGTGAACGCGGCTATCGCGCAGCAGCTGCAGGAGATCGCCTACGCCTATCGATATTTATTCACGAGTTCGGCGCTCGAAAACCTGACCGAGACCGTTCTGCGTCTGTGCGGCGGCCATTTCCGGGACATCGTGTACACCGGCAGCGGCTCGGAGGCGGTGGAATCGGCGTTGAAGATCGCCCTTCAGCATTTTGCCGCCCGCGGCCTGATGGCTAAGCGCCGCTTCATCGCGCGGCGCCGGTCGTGGCATGGCAATACGCTCGGAGCCCTGTCGATTTCGGATTTCGCTCAGCGGCGCCGCGCCTTCGAGGGCAGTCTGCTCGACGTCACCTTCGTCTCTGCGGCGAATACCTACCGCAGGCCCGACGGAGTCTGCGCCGAGGATCTGGCGGCGCATCTCGCGGCGGAGCTCGAGCAGACCATCGTATCTCTGGGGCCAGAACGCGTTGCGGCGTTCATTTTTGAGCCCATCGTGGGTGCGGCCGGCGGAGTCGTGCCGGCACCCCACGGCTATGCGCAGGCCATGCAGGCGGTATGCCGCAAGTACGACGTGCTCATGATTGCCGACGAAGTGATGTGCGGTTCGGGCCGCAGCGGCACTTGGCGCGCACTGGAGCATGACGAGATCGTTCCCGACATCATGTGCATTGCCAAGGGCTTGGCGGGCGGCTACATCCCCTTGGCGGCAACGCTGGTCACGCCGCGGGTCGCCGCGCCCATTCATAGCGAGCATGGGTCATTCATGACCGGCCATACCTTCACCGGACACACCGCCGCCTGCGCGGCAGGGCTCGCGGTCCAGCACATCGTCGAGCGCGACCGCCTGCTCGATCGAGTCCGTACCGTCGGCCCGACCTTGCAAGACAGCATCCGCCGCAGCCTGTCGCGATTCGACGAGGTCGGCGACGTGCGGGGACGGGGATTTTTCATCGGCATCGAACTGGTTCGCGACCGCCTCAGCCAGGTGCCGTTTGCTCCGCAGCGGGCGCTGAGTTTCGACATCGGCGCGCGCGCTTTCGCCGATGGGCTGATCTGTTATCCCTGTTCCGGCAACGTCGACGGAACGGCGGGCGATACCATCATCATCGCGCCGCCCTACAATGCCAGCGACGGCGAACTGGAGGAAATCGTCACCAAGTTCGCACGCGCCGTCGACGCCGCGTTAAGCAGTTCTTGATGGCGGCTCTTCCGTTACATTCACCGCGACGAGAACGCAGCAGTTGGTGCGCTCGGCCAATGACACGCGTTGCGGGCTGCCCCACCAAAAGCCGCCCGAGGGCTGCGGGTAGTGACTCAACACGATTAGATCTACGGCCAAGCGCCGGGAGAATGCGACGATCTGCTCGATGGTGTTGCCGCTCGCCAAATATCCCTCGGCCGAGACGCCGCGCGCCTTCAGCCATTCAACGGACTCATCGAGCAGTTTGCGATAGCTGCCCGCCTCATCAACGAGGCATGCGTGGCCGGCGGCACCGGCGGCGACCGCGGCATCCGTCATCCCGGTCGGAATGATGGACAACACATAAACCTGTGCACCGACGAGTATCGCGAGTTCCGCGCCGCGCCTCAGAGCCCGGCGCCCCACCTCAGAGCCGTCGTAACAGAGCAGCACTCGCTTGAACATGACGTCACTCCAGTTCGAACTGCAGGCTGGTCCTGCCAATGTCCGACCCGACGGAGTTCCAGCTCCACTCGTCAAAGTATGCTCGGCCTTGCCGCTCAATGCGAATAATTGTGGAGCAGCGCGTACCGTAGTCCGGCGCACGCACAAAGGCACTCGAGAGCAGTCGCTCCCATTCCAGGCTCACGCCCGTCCGGGGTAATTGTGCATCGGACGCCGGCCGATCGTCGCGCAGCAGGTCGAGGAGCGGGGCGGTGTCGGTCAGACCCAGGAGCGCCGCCTGCAGGCGGGTCTTGGCGTTTTGAACCTTGGGCCATGGGGTGTCCAGCAAGTGATTCGACAGCCCGTATATGCCGGGGCCGAGCTCGCGGCCGGCGCCGCGCACGCTTTCATAGATGCCGAGCCGCTCGCCGTCGGAGAAGATCAGGTTGAAGCCGTTGTAGTCTCCGCCGACGGCGCCCAGATAGCTCAAACCCTCCGCCACCGAGGCGCCCGACTCGAGCAGGGAGGCCACGAGCGCACCGCGGCTGGGTACCCCTGTGCGCCGCTGCTCCGGATCGCGGTAATTCGTGAGCGCGGCAAATCGGCCCGTGCGGGTGACGCCGAGCCAGGTACCGCCCGCCTCCAGATCCCGCCCCGCGAGAATTTGCGGATGGTCCGGCCACCACTCCGCGCGGGCCGTCGGCCGCGCGTGGAACTCATCCCGATTCGCCGCGACCAGACAGGGATACAGCGGATGCACACGCCAGACGACAAGAACCAAACACATCCCAGCCTCTCCCGCTCTATCGGTACTAGACGAGAGCTTCGTCCACTACCTCGACCCAGTGCCTCACGGGGGTCAGCGTACCCGACTGCAAGTGCTGAATGCAGCCCACGTTGGCCGAGATGATGTATTGCGCTTCGAGCTCGGCCAGGTTCTCGAGCTTGCGGTCGCGCAATTGCCGGGCGAGTTCCGGTTGCAATATCGAATAGGT
>DASYFQ010000101.1:0-12185 GCA_036498345.1 Steroidobacteraceae bacterium | reverse complement strand
CATAGAGCGCAACGACGTCCTCTTCGAACTGCGGATCACGTGCCAACTCACCTTCCACGAAATCACTGCGAGCGGCCGCCTCGGTGTTGATTCGGTACTGCCCCAGAGGCTTTCCTCCATTTTCGATCCTGTTACGGACTTTGTCGCGATACTCGGCGGTTCCCTTCCATTGCGGCGCGTAAAGAATCAGCTTCCCCACTCGCTCCGGATGCTGCATGGCATACAGCCCGGCCCTCTGCGTGCCCGCGGACCACCCGAGCAGATCCACCTTGCTCACGGCTCGGAGCTTTGCTATGTACTCCACCGCCGCGTCGATATCGGCAGCGGCAGACTGGACGCCCGACCAATCCTTATCTGTCTTGTCGGAGTGGCCATAACCGTGAATATCGATGGCCCAGACGTCGTAGCCATTCGTCGCGAGCAAGTCCATCAGAGAGTAGTCGCGAATGTGAAGGTCGAAATCAGGACGTCCCGACCACGTGCCACCGTGCACAAGCAGTGCGATTTTTCCGCTTCTTCCGAAGGAGCCTTCCGTCCCTGCTTTGTATTTTTCCCACAGATAAATTCGAAGACCATCCCTTAGCGCGTAGTGCGCTTTACCAGAAATGGGGTTAGCAGCGGTGCTATGTTCCTCCGAAGCGACCCCGGGGGTATTGCCAGCACGCCCGCCCGCCCAGGGGATCAGAATTAGAGCGAGCGCTAGGGCCGCAGGTCTCGAGATGCTCAACATCGCTTTTTCCTTTTCCAAAGGTCGATCGAGACGCCGGATCCGGAAGCGCCCTAGTCATGCGCCGTCAGTGCGAAATCGCGCGTTCCGCCTCGTCGAGTTCGGATCTTGCAGGCTTGTCGGCACGAGCACAAACCTTCAACAGCTCGCGAAAATACTTTTGACTCGTATCGCGGCTTCCGCTGAGCTGCGCCGCATGTGCCGCTCCGTACAGTGAGCGGAAGCGCTTCGGCTCCCTCTTCAGCGTTGCTTCGAATTGCTCCAATGCCTGGGTCGGCTGCTTCAGCTCGAGCAACATCTCCCCCAGGAGTTCCCGCGCCGGGGCGAGCGGCCCAGGCGTCACCGCACTTTTCTCCGTCCCATCCTCCAATTCCGTTGCCGAGTTCATTTGCCGCAATGCTGCTTGTTTCTTACCCGCTGCCAGCGCAGCCCATGCGGCGATCTCGAGTTCCTGGATTTCCACCTGCCGCGCCCAGTAGGGCTCGTTGGCCTTCAAGAGGCGCTCTTGGATCTGCTGCAGCGCTGCCGCTGTCTCGTTTGCCGACACCGAGTGTCCCAGTCGCGCCGCGCCTAATCCTACGGCGAACCACGTCATCGCCTCCGTATAGGGAAACTGCGTCTTGCGAGGCGTCAGTTGCTCGGCCTGCTTCCAGTCCTGGCGCTCGAGTGCATACCGCGCAGGGATCGCGGCGAGCGCAAAATATCCAGCCGCTGGGCCGCCGGCGCCGCTCAGCACCACGTTCGAATCGAAGCGCGATGCGATCTCCGGCAAGGAATTCACCAGCCGTCCCGCGGCCTCGTCCTGCCCGGTTTGCAAGTAGGCGTAAATTTCGTAATCGCTGGCATGCAACTCTTCCGCCGTCTGGCCTTCGCGCCGCGCCGCCGATGCGGCTGCTACATTGCTGTCGATGGACTCCTGCCAGTAGCCCAAGCGGGTAAATGTATGCGATGGCATGTGCAGCGCGTGCGGCGCATCGGGCGCGATCTGCGCGTAGCGGCGCGCCGCAACGAGCGCCTGCGCGGAGAGCGCCGGCACGTCGTACGCATGGATGATGTAATGTGCGAGCCCAGGATGCGCCGGCTCCTCCTCGAACAATTTTTCGAGAATTGCTCCCGCCTTGAGCCGCCCGGCGTAGGTCTTGTCCGCGGGGTCCTCCGACGCCGCGAGCGCCAACGCGTAGAAAATTTGCGCCTCATGGTCTTCTGGATATTTCGCCGCGACTTCCCCCATGGCGTCGCGATAGGCCAGCAAGCGCACACGCTGCGCCGTGCTCTCGAAGTCGCTGTACAGCTTGCCCACGGCCGCGAGATAGGCGCGTTCGCGCTCCGTCTTCGCGCCCACGCTCTTGCCGCGTTCCGTGCCTTCCCGCCCGAGTTGCAACTGGCTCTTGTCTTTAATTCCCGGCGCGAAAGGGTTGCTCCAATCGCTGAGCGAGATTCCCCAGTAGGCGATTCCGCACGTCGGATCTTGAACCAGCGCCGCGTTGAATCCCTCTATGGCGCGGCTGAACTGGAATGAATGCAGCAACGCTACCGCACGGTTGAATTCCTTCTGCGCCCCTTCGTTGCACGAGGTGGCGAAATGCACCGCTCCCAAGTTCTCAGCAGTCCCATGCTGATGCTCCTGCGCCATGCTGCGCGAGGCCCACAGGATCAGTAGGGCAATTGCAAGAAGGTTTATTCTGATCACTTCGTTCTCCATCCCCGCGCCCGGCGGACCCAGCGTACCGCAAGCGAGCAATATCCGCTTCGGGGCGGCAACTTTGTAGCATCCGTTTCGTTGCCGGCCGGGGGCCTCGAGCATTCAATCCTTTTCTTTAGGCATGGGCGCCCGCAGTTCCTCGAGCTTGGAGAGGAATAGCTTGAGAATCGGTGAGGTGTTTGCCTTGCTGTAACCCACGGCCAAATCGATCGTTGGCGCCTCACCCTCCAGCGGACGGCTGACCACGGACCACGGCAGCAGATTCTCGGCATAGGCGGGCATGAGCGCCAATCCGCGGGTGGACGCAACCAGAGACATGACCATCGCCAGGTTGTCCACCCCATGATCCAGCTTGATGTCGAGCCCGCAGCGGCGCAGGTAGTCCTCGGTCACGGCGCGCAGCACCGTGGCTTTGTTCGAACCGCCGATGAAAATCTCGCCGACGAATTCGCGCGGGTGAATCGCTGCGCGGCTGGCGAGGCGATGGTCGCTCGGCATCAGGACGATCAGCGGCTCGTGATCCACCACCTCGTAGCCCAGATCGAAGGCCGGCTCGGTGCGCAGAAAGGCCGCGTCGAGACGGCCTCGGACGAGCGCCTCGGCGAGGTCCGGCGAATAATCGCTCGAGATCGTGACCTGGATGTTCTTCAGCTCGTCGCGCAGCACTTGCATGACCTTTGGCAGCCAGTTCATCTCGTGACCGGTTTGGAAGCCGATGGCGAACGTCTTTCTTGCAGGCTGTGCGGCCCTGCGCGCGGCTTCCACCGCGGCGTCGACCTGCGCCAGCGCCAGCCGGGCATGATCGAGAAAGGCTTTGCCGGCGGCGGTCAGCTCGACGCCATGAACGCTGCGAGACAGCAGCTCGGCCCCGACCTGGTACTCCAGATCGCGAATCTGCCGGCTCAGCGACGGCTGGGAGGTGTGGAGCCGGAGCGCGGCGGCGGTCGTCAGGCTGCCTTCCTCGACCACGGCCACGAAATAACGCAGGTGCCTCAACTCCATAGCCGTTCCATGCCCCACAGGTATGCCTCTCAGCTTACAAAGTCTTTTCCGGCCGCGCCATTAGTACCTACAGTGGCCGCCATGGAAGCAGGGTAGTCGGGACAGGACAGGTCCCTGTTATCAAACAAGTTATGCATCGATTGTTACCAGGAGTCGCGCAATGAACAGCCCAGTCGTTTTGATCACGGGAGGCCTCACGGGCATCGGCCGTGCCGCCGCCGTTGCCTTTGCCAAGAAGGGTGCGAAGGTGGTCGTTGCCGGCCGGCGTGAGGAGGCAGGCAAGACGCTCGTCAAGGAGCTGCGCTCTTTCGGTTCGGAGGCCGAGTTCATCAACGCCGACGTCCGCAAGGAAAATGACGTCCGCGCCCTGGTCGACCAGACCGTCGCGCGGTTTGGCCGGCTGGATGTCGCGGTGAACAATGCCGGCACCGAAGGCCAGGTTGGCCCGATCACCGATCAGACGGCAGAAAGCTACGCCGCGACGTTCGACACCAATGTTCTCGGCGTGATCCTCAGCATGAAGCACGAAGTGCGCGTCATGCAGGCACAGGGCAAAGGCAGCATTATCAACATCTCCTCGACCTACGGGCACGAGGGTGCGGCCGGCGCCTCCGTCTATGTCGGCAGCAAGCACGCCGTCGAAGGCATCACCAAGTCGGTGGCGCTCGAGATCGCCAAGTCGGGAATCCGTGTGAACGGCGTGGCACCCGGTCCTACGGACACCGGCATGTTGACCCGCTTTACGGGCACGCCGGCAAACAAGGCGGCACTGGTGACCGGGGTTCCGATGGGTCGCCTCGGCCTCTCGGAGGAGCTTGCCAACGCGATCGTCTTCATCGCGTCGGACGAAGCGTCATTCATCACCGGCCATATCCTCAACGTCGACGGCGGTCACAGCGCTAACTGAGCCTGTCCGGGCGCGGAGGTTTTCTGCGCGCCCGGTTTGAGTAAGGCTCTTCAGCGCATTCCGATTCGTTAAATTATTTGGCGCTGCGCCCCGCCGTTTCAACGCGACCAGAACCGCGGAATCAGCATCGGCGTCCGCGCTCGGTAGTCGACGTACGCATTCCCGAACGCGGATACCAGATCTCGCTCCTCGAGGCGTATGGCAATCAAGATGTACGCCGTGGTGACCAGCGCAAAGATCAGGTGTGCCGCCGTCATGGTCGGTGCCGCCCAAAAAATCGTCAGCCAGCCGATGTAGAGAGGATGGCGTACCAATTTATAAAGGCTGGGCGTGCGGAACACCGGCGTACGGTAGGCCTTGTTGGAAAGACGCCGCCACACCTGCTTCAATCCGAACAGATCAAAGTGATCGATGAGGAAGGTTGTATATAGGAGAAGCAGCCATCCGAAGAGATACAGCCCTAGAACCAGGTTGCGGGCGACGCCCTCCGGCGCGCTCCAGACGACACCGCCGATCGGCTCCCAGAATACATAGAGTGCCGCCAGCGCAAGCGAACTCAACAGCACGTAGGTGCTGCGCTCGGCGGCTTCCGGCACGATGCGCTTCCACCAAGCCTTGAAAGCCGGCCGCGCCATGCCGCTATGCTGAATGGCAAATGCGGCCAGCAGGCTCAAGTCCACCGTCAGCGCGTGACCTAGGGCGGATGTCGGGACACTATCCAAGCTCGTCGGCGTGAGAAAGCCGCCGATGAAGCCAATGCCGTAGAGAAACACGGCAAAAAAGACCACGTAGCTCAAGACCCCGTAGGCAAAAATTCCGATGCGTGACATCTCCGACTCCCTTTTTGAACAAGTTGAAGGTGTCGTATGGTGCCGAGCAAGGCTGTTCGGCGCATGGGGCGGGGATCCCCATCTTTGATGTTTGGTATCCCTATTTTTCGGAACTGCCCAGAAGTCCGCGGTTACGAGCGGCAGCCGCGGCCTCCCGCCTGGTCGAGGCATCCAGGCGAGCCATGATCGCCGAGACGTGATGCTCCGCGGTCTTAGCGGAAATACATAAGCGAGAGGCGATTTCGGTGTTGCTCAAGCCCTCGTCGATCAAACCGAGGACTTGAACCTGCCGACGAGTCAGCCCCGCCGAATTCGCGCGGGTGACCGCAATGGGACCGCGCGGAACCGCGCGCGCCCCGCCGGCACGCATCTGCCGCCGCAAGCGCGCTGCCGCCGGCACGGCTCCCAAGCGATCGAAAATTTCCAGTGCCTGGCGCTGAGCGTCATCGTCTCCGCCGCTCAAGGCCAGCGCTTCCTCGTACGGATGACCCAGCGCCCGCCAGCCCGCAGCCGCCTCATACCAACGGCCCTCGCAATGCTCGCGAAATGGGGTTGAAAATCCGGCCGTTCCTGCGACCGGTTCACCCAACATGTAGAGCCACAGCGCCGAATCCTCGGCCGCCCAGCGCGAGTGTCGCTCTTCGGCCAGCGTGTGCACCTCGCGAAGGAGCGACCTTGCTTCGTCAGCCGCCGGGGCGGGCACAGACGACTCCAGCCACGCGCACTCGGCCCCGATCGTCGCGATGTACACACTGCGCTGCAGCTCGGCCATCGTGACGGAGAGACGCCGGGCCGCCTCGAGCGGAGTCTCTGCATCTTGATCGCCGCGCCGCACGCGCAGCCGCGCAAGCGTGACCAGGGCGGGGAAGCGGTACACGTCGGCCGCGTATGTCCGGCTGCAAATCTCCAGGGCTTCCTCCTCCGCACCCACCCAATCCCCCCGGTCGAGTCGAATCATGGTGCGCCAACCGCGCAGATACCCCTCCCAATGAGTCAACTCGAGTGCCGACGCGTACGAAACACCGCGATCGATATAATCCAGTGCGGCCCGATAGTCGCGGCGCCAATAGTAAATGCAGGTCAGATTGCACGACGCGCGCTCCACATGATCGTGGTACTTGCCGGCGACGGCCAATTCAAAGCTTTGCTCCAACTCGACAAAGTTCCTCGAGCCGCCGCCGTCGGCTTTGGCCGAGCCGATGTTACCCAGAGCGTGAATGACGATTTCCTTTTGCCCCAACCATCTCGCGAGCTCGAGCGCCCGCTCGCCCCAGACGATGGCGAAGTCCATGCGGGAGGCGAGCATGTCGAGCTGCGATTGATGCGAATATGCCCAGGCGAGCTCGGGTCCGGGCGGCGCCGTTTGCAATACCGCGATCGCTTCTTCGACCAATCGTTCGGCCTCGGCGCGGCGGCCGCACATCCACGCGAATCGCGTCAAGCGGGTGAGGTCCCGCCCCAACCCGAGCGTGTCGTTTGCGCGCCGCCTGAGCTCGGCGGCCTCTGTCATCGAAATCATGGCGATGTCGGCCGCTCCCATGAGATGGGCCTGTTCGGCGTAATGCTCCAGGACTTCGACGACGAGGACGGGGTCGAGGGCGTCGCGATGGCGAAGTACCGCGGCAAAGTGGGCGGCAGCTTCGCGAGGTGCGCCGGCACGAGCGGCCTCCTCCCCGGCGCGATGCGCGAACTTGAGCAGGGCTGCCACATCTGCCGCCCGCTCCGCGTGGTGTGCAATCTCACTCGCGCGCGCATCGGATCGCCGCTTCAACACGTCGACCACTTTCTGGTGCAAGGCCCGCCGCCGTGCCGGCGCGATCGATGCTTCGATCGCGCGGCGGGCGAGCTCATGACGGAATTGCAGTATCCCTCCATCCAGGGAAAGCATGCCCTTCTCCACGCACTCATCCAGACCGGCGTCGATCGCCCCTACCAGGTCGGCGACGACCACAGTTTCCGCATGGCGGGGGAATATGGATACCGCATCGAGCACGAGCCGAGCCGAGTCCGGAAGGCGTGACGCCCGCGCAAGCGTCGAATCGCGTACCGCGGCGGTAGGTACATCGCCGTCCACTGCCAGCGCCTCGGTCACCAAAAACGGATTGCCTTCGGTCAATGCAAACAGCTCCTCGCCGCGCCGCCCATGCTTCGCGGCGAGACGGGTGACAGCCGCCAGCGAGAGGGGCGCCAGGGTCATTCGCTCCACGTTACCAGCCGGCGCCTCGCCAAGGAGGTTGCGCACGGGCGAACGCGCGTCGACTTCCTCGTCGCGATACGTGATCAGGATCAGCGTACGTACCCGCGCTATCCGCCGCCCGAGAAAGCGGATCAGATCCAACGTGGCCGTGTCGGCCCAATGAACGTCCTCGATGACGAGCAAGGATGGCTTGGGACCATTGGATAGGAGGCGCAAGAGAGATTCGAAAGAGCGGATGTGATCCGCGCCGAGATCGAAAGATTCACCGCTGGCGCGGGCGATGTCCCGTAGCGGCAGCAGCACCTCGGGCGTGGATAGGTTTTCGCAGGCACCCCAATAGACCCGCGCAACCTGAACATGATTGGCGACGAATCGCTCCGTCAGCGCCGTTTTGCCGGCGCCTGCCTCCGCCGCAATGACGATGGTCCGCCCCCTGCCCTCGCGCGCAAGTGCGAATGCATCCTCCAACCGTCGCAGCTGTTGATCGCGCTCGAGCAGGTCGATAGCGGCATCCCCTCTGTCGCAAATCGGTCAATCGCTATTGTGTACCGTCGAGGTAGCGGATGCACCTTGCCCGCCACTTCTCCTACCTGTCGCCGATGGACCGTCCGTCGGGCTCCAGGCAAACTGGAAGAGAGGCACCGAACCGACAACACGAATGGCAGGCTGATGGAACCCAACTCGGGCGATCGACTCCTCGCGCAACTCGCGGAACTGACCCCCTCATTACGCGCACACGCGAACGATGCGGATCGCCTGGCGCAATTGCCCGAGCAGGTCGTTCGCACCCTGATCGAGCTGCGCTTGTTCCGCCTGTGGATTCCGCGGCGCTACGGTGGTTTCGAGCTCCCGCTGCCGCAGGCCCTGGCGATCTACGAGGCGGCGGGCCGGATCGACGGCTCGATTGGCTGGGCGGTCATGATCGGGTCCGGCGGCGGGCTGTTTGCGGCTTATCTCGACCCGGCTGTCGCCGGCGAGATCTTTGCTCCAGCGAATGCGGTAATCGCCGGTTCGGGTGCGCCGGAGGGTCGGGCCGAGCGCGTCGCGGGAGGCTATCGAGTGAGCGGTCGCTGGCGATATGCAAGCGGCGCAAATTATGCGACAACGTTTACGGCCAACTGTGTGGTGACGGCGGATGGGCCACCGCTCGTCGATGCCGATGGGAGGCCGCTCATCCGCGCCATGACGTTCACGCCATCTCAGGTCGCGGTTCTGCCCAGCTGGGATACCAGCGGCATGCGGGGTACGGGCAGTCATGACTTTGAGGTGCGCGACGTACTGGTACCCGATCAGCGTACCTTCTCCGTTTTCACCGATGCACCGCGCGAGGCCGGAGCCTTGTATCGCCTGCCGTTCGGAGTATTGACCGAATTGCCCATTACCGCCGTCGCCGTCGGCATCGCACGGCATGCGCTCGATGTGTTCGCATTGCTCGCGAAACAGAAGAAGCCCCATGGTGGTGATATCTCGCTTTCCGACGACCCGACCGTCCAGACCCAATATGCGGCGAGTCACGCACGCTGGCGCGTCATTCGAGCCGCGCTGTATTCGCTCGCCGAAGATAGCTGGCGTATCGCACTCAGTGGCCGTCCGCCAAACGCGCATGAACTGGCGGAGATCACGGCGAGTTGCACCTTGTGCATATCGGAACTCGAAGCGGCGGTGCGAGATCTCGCACGACTTGCGGGCATGAGTGCGATTGCTCAAGGCGACGAGCTGGCGAGGTCATCACGTGATCTCCAGGCGCTTGCAGCTCACGTCGCGGTGTCTCCGCGGCAGTGGCTGTCATCCGGTCGGGCGCTCCTCAGTGCCTCAGTCTCTTGCTGAGTGGCCGTGACAACTGAAACGGCCCCCCAGACGATTTGAAATCAACCGGTTCAAGACCTCGCGCAGACTCTCTACCGTAGAGACGGCAAATGTGCCGTGCTTGACTTAAAGGAGCTTGCATCATGACTTATTTGACTTCGATTCGCGTGAACATCCTGGGCCGCATCCTGCCTGTCGCCTTCGCTGTCGGGGCGATCGCCCTCGTCAGCGCTCGCGCGCATGCCGCCGATTCCGAGCAGTTCGACCCGGTCCAGCTCGACCCGATTACGGTCTCTGCACCAGCCACGAAGATCGTCGACCGCGATACGGCGACCGGCGTACCCATCGAGCAGGTGACGATTACGGCGCGCGTTCAGGCCGACCCCGTTGCATTGAGGACGAATTACGGCGCGCTGATGCTCAATTACAGCGTGCTCGACGCTGCTCGCAAGGCGTGCACTCAGGCGGATCCGCTTGCGGATGACGACGGCACATGTGTCGATGAGGCCGTCGCGTCTGCGAAACCCCAGGTGGACGCAGCGATTGCACGGGCAAGAAGCAGCCTCACGGGCTGATATCCGCGTCACCTTTCCGAACGCCGCCCGGATATAATTATCCGGATGCGGCGGGGGTGAGACCCCGAAGGAGGCATGCGTGGCGAGAACACGAATGGAGCGAGCCGCTGCCGTCGGTGTCACCGAGCACGGTAACTCGGCGGTTCTCGTTACGGTCTCCTCCGCCGGCGAGCTTCTCGATCGCCGGCGCATCGATCTTACCGATCGCGGTCTGCCGACGCATCCGCATCACCACGAGGGGTCGTGGGCTGTGGGCCGTTACCTAAACAGCCCGTGGGCGCGGCGGATTTCGCTCGCCGACGCCGTGGCACTCGTCGAACATGTGCGCGAGTCCGCCGCGCGCGGCGCTGGCAAGAACCTTGAGGCGCTGGCCGCAGCGATGCCCGTGCCGATCGCAAGCATCGCGATACGCGTGTGCCCGAAGCTTCCACCGACAACGGAGGAGCAGATTGCCGACAATCGCGCGCAGACCGTCGCCGACTCCGTCATGTATCGCCAGGCGCTCGCGAGCGCAGCCGGGGCGCGCGGCTGGACGGTGCACTGGTACGACCGCGAGCACGTATTTCGCGACGCGGCAGCGGCGATCGGCCGCGACGACGTCAAGGCTTTTCTGTCCGCGATGGGCCAATCGATCGGTCCGCCGTGGCAGGCTAAACACAAACTCGCGGCAGCCGCGGCGATCGTCGCAGCGATGGAGCGACAACCGGGATTATCTCAGCGCACCTGCTCGGCGTAGAGCTTGACCAACGAGAATAAAAAATCCCGGCCATCGTACAGCGATTGCACTCGAATGCGCTCGTTCAGACCATGAACGTTGCTGAGGTCCGGATCCACGAACATGCCGCTGATGCCGTAAGTGGGAATACCCGCCTCGGCGAGATACACGGCGTCCGTGCCGGCGGCCTGCAGCACCGGCACGACTTCGATGCCGGGATAGATCCGGTGCGTGACCTGTTCGATCGGCTTCATGATCGCCGGGGTCAACGGCGGCGGTATGACTACGGGGTCGGACGGCTCGACGGTCGTCACGGCGATCTGGGGATCCGCCACCAAGCGCGCAAGAGTTTGACGCACGTCCTCGATCGCCACACCCGGAAAAAGACGGCAGTTGATATTCGCGCGCGCCCGCTGCGGCAAGGCATTGCTGGCGTGTCCCGCGTCCAAAAGGGTGGCGACGCAGGTGGTGCGCAGCATGGCGTTCAAGCGCGGATCCTGCGACAGGGTGGCCGCCGCCCTGGCGTCCGCGGCGTCAGCGGCCAGCGCCTTCATGGCGGCACCGGTTTCGCCCCCGACGATGGTGGACATGCGGCTGAAATATGTTCGAGTGGTGTCGTTCAATTGCACCGGAAATTCATAGTTGCTGATGCGCGTGAGGCCCGCCGCGAGATGATAGATGGCGTTGTTCTTGAGCGGCCGGGAACTGTGGCCGCCCGGGTTCACGACTTCCAGGCGATAGTCCTGGTCGGTCTTCTCGCCCGCCTCGATCTCCATGACCACGCGGTGTCCCTGAGCATCCAGAACTCCGTATGCGAATTCATTGAGCGCGAAGGCGGCATCGATCAGTGGCCTTTCGTGCTTGACCAGGTAGTCGGCTCCCACAAAGGCGGCGCCGCCCTCCTCGCCGCAGGTGAGCGCCATCTTGACGGCACGCTTGGGTCTGTAGCCCTCCTTGCGCAGACGAACCAGGGTATCGACCCACACCGCGGCCATCGACTTGTCGTCGAAAGTGCCGCGGCCGTAGAAATAGCCGCCTTCCTCGACCAGGGTAAAAGGATCGCGGGTCCAATCCTCGCGCCGCGCCTCGACCACGTCGAGATGCGCGAGCAACAAGATCGCCTTCGCGCCGCGGTCCGTTCCCGGTAACACCGCGACCAAGCCGCCGTCCTTGGGATGCTCGGCAACGGCGAAGGGGTGGAGGTCGGCGTCCGGATATCCCGCCGCTCGCAGGTGCGCCGCCATTTTCTCGGCTGCGAGTGTGCAATTGCCGATGGAATGACTGGTATTGGTCTCGATGAGTTCGCGGAATATGTCGCGGAACGCGAGCTGATCGGCCCGCGGAGCGCCGGCCGGCGCTGCCGCCGTCGATGCCGGCGTCGATGCCGAAGCAGCTACTGCCAAACCCATCATCGCCGTCGCAACGGCCACGCCCGGCGACCATCCGGCGCCGCGCTCTGCCCAACGGCGCTTCGGCTGATTCATCTGATGTCCTCTCAAGTGGGGTTGGTCGGTGCGGCCGCGGCCACCGCGGTCTGGCTGTTTCGGCGGCGGCGGGCGATCCATGCGTAGACGGGTGCGGATGCGATCAGCAGCAAGGCGGCGAATACTCCGGACCGCCGATCTTCCATGATCGCGGCAATCCACAGCGCCACGCAGCCCGCGAGGACGATGATCGTCGTGAATGGATAGCCGAATGCTCGATAAGGCCGCGGCGTGGCGGGC
>DASYFQ010000100.1:0-14439 GCA_036498345.1 Steroidobacteraceae bacterium | reverse complement strand
TCGGAGAACTTGACCGTGACCTGCTCGAAGAGCGGCTTGGCGCCAAACTGGATGGCGACGTTGGAAGTGGAAAGCATGTTTGTCCGATCAAAGATATACGGCCGGTTCGGCCGCGAGCACTAACGGGGGTACTCGGATGGGTCGCGTCGTTATGCGAACCGCCCCCAATCCGGCAGACAGATTCTAACCGAGCCGGGGCCCCGAGTCTGCGCTTTTCTACATATGCCCCGCCGGCCAGCCCGCCCGGACGGCAGCCGACCCACGCGCGGCCGAGCATCCAATTCCCGACAGCGTTACTTGACTCAGTCAACTAATTGCGGCACGATCCGGATACACTTGGGAGATCGAGCGTGCGCGTCGATTCTGATGCTCAGGTTGAAGCGGTTCGCCGTTTCAATCGTTTCTATACACGGCGGATCGGCGTATTGGAGGAGGGGCTGCTGGCCAGCCCTTTCACGCTGACGCAGGCCCGTGTCTTGTTCGAGCTTGGGACGCGAAAGACCGTGACTGCCGGCCAAATGAACGACATGTTGGGACTGGACGCCGGATATCTCAGCCGGATTCTCCAAGGCTTCGTCGATGCGCGGCTCATTCGCCGCCAACGATCTGCCGAAGATGGCCGACGTGCGCAACTGTCGCTCACCGCAAAAGGGCGCAAGGCCTTTGGCACGCTGGACGGAAGATCGCGCACCACCATCGGCGAAATGATCTCGCCATTGTCGCCCACTCAGCGCGAGCGGTTGCTGTATGCGATGCAAATCCTGGAAGACACCTTATCCGAATCCGCCGCGGTCGCCGACAGGACGATGACGGTTCGGCCGTACCGGGTTGGCGACGTGGGCTGGGCGATCGAGCAGCACGGAAGGCTCTATGCCGAGGAATTTGGATGGAACGTGGAGTTCGAAGCGCTCGTCGCCACTCTCTTCGCCGGCTTTGCAACTCACCACGATCCGCAATCGGAGCAATTCTGGGTCGCTGAAGTCAACGGAGAACGCGTCGGTTGCGTGTTCGTCGTGCGCAATGAAAAGGACCCGCGCGCCGCGCAGCTGCGCTGCCTTTTGGTTGATCCGAAAGGGCGGGGCCTCGGTGTGGGTCGGCGACTCGTTGACGAATGCATTCACTTTGCGAAGTCGGCCGGGTACGAGCGGATGCTCTTATGGACAAACGACATACTGATTGCAGCGCGTCGGATCTACGAGGCCGCCGGGTTTTCGCTGGTGGAAGAATCTCCCCATCACAGCTTCGGACACGATCTCGTCGGGCAGATTTGGGCGCGGACTCTCTGATCGAGCGCGCTGATTTATCGTCCCGTCTTCAAACTGCCATGGGGATCGATGACAAATTTCCGGGCGACGCCCTTGTCGAAGTCGGCATAGCCCTGGGGCGCGGCATCCAGAGTGATGACCGTCGTGTTGACGGCTTTGGCGATCTGGATGCGGTCGTGCAGAATCGCCATCATCAAGGCGCGGTTGTACTTGAGAACCGGCGTCTGGCCGGTGAAGAAGGCGTGCGACTTCGCCCATCCCAAGCCGAAGCGAAGGCTGAGATTGCCTTCTTTCGCCGCGTCGTCCTTCGCTCCTGGATCTGCCGTGACATAGAGTCCCGGGATGCCGATTCTCCCTGCCGCGCGCGTTGCCCCCATCAGCTGATTGAGGACAGTGGCGGGTTGCTCCTCGCCTCCTTTCTGCTTGGCTTCGAATCCCACGCAATCGACGGTGCAATCCACTTCGGGTACTTTGAGAATTTGTTCGATGTGCTCGCCGATCGTGGCTCCTTGTGACAGATCGATCGTTTCGCAGCCGAACGAGCCGGCGTGCGCGAGGCGCTCCTTGTTGAAGTCCGACACGATCACCACCGCCGCGCCCAGCAGCTGCGCGGATGCGGCCGCGGCCAACCCGACGGGCCCGGCGCCGGAGATGAGAACCGTCGAGCCCGTGGTGACGCCGGCGTTGATGCAGCCGTGATATCCGGTCGGCAGGATATCGGTGAGACAAGTGAGGTCCTGAATCTTCTCCATTGCCTGCGCCTTGTCGGGAAACTTCAGTAAATTGAAGTCCGCGTAGGGAATCATGACGTACTCGGCCTGGCCGCCAATCCATCCGCCCATATCCACATAGCCGTAGGCGCCTCCGGCACGCCCCGGATTCACCGTCAGGCATACGCCGGTTTCCCGCTCCCTGCAGTTTCGGCATCGGCCGCAGGCCACGTTGAACGGAGTCGAGACCAGGTCTCCGACTTTGATGAACTCAACGTCGGACCCGATCTCGATTACTTCGCCGGTAATTTCGTGACCCAGCACGAGTCCTGAGGGCGCGGTCGTGCGCCCCCGCACCATGTGCTGATCGCTGCCGCAGATGTTCGTGACCACGACCTTCAGAATCACACCGTGGTTGATTTTCTTCCCGCGAGGATCCACCGGTTTCGGATACTCGATGCTGCGAACCTCGACCTTGCCGGGTCCGACGTAGACGACGCCGCGATTGCTCGCCATGACGGATTACTCCTCTTGTGGCCTTAACCGAAAGCCGCGGCGCCGGCTTCGGCCACCGCATGGTCCTGCTCGCCCGAGCCGCCGCTCACGCCAATCGCACCCACGACTTTTCCGCCACGCTTGAGCGGGATTCCGCCCGCAAAGATCATGACGCGTCCGCCGTTGGAGGCATCAATCCCGAAGAAATCGCCACCCGGCTGCGCGAGGGGCGCCAGATCCTTGGTGGCAATGTCGAAGGCGCGCGCGGTGAAGGCCTTCTTTATCGATATATCGATGCTGCCGATCCATGCACCGTCCATGCGCACATGAGCGACGAGATTTCCGCCGTCATCGGCGACAGCGACGTTCATCGGCTGTCCTATCGCCGCTGCCTTCCTTTCGGCGGCACCTATGATTTTCCTTGCATCGTCAAGTGTGACCATATGAGGGCTCCAACAAAGGGGTGCGGACATGTCCCATCCGACCCGCAAAATACTGCAGTGCGAGAAGCGTTGATCGCCTCCATTTCGAACGTGAAGTGTTTCATCGGCGTTGGGATTTCGCCTTGATCATCGTCAACGGTAGGCTGGCTACCATGCGCTTTCCGGCCTTCCGGCGACCTGAGTGAGTGCCCTGAGTGAGGGCGTTCAATTCAGACCTTCACCTCAAGGGGCTGATCGGCGACACCCCGAACAAGCGCAGATGCGCCCAACCAATCAGCAGCGCGTAGATCGCGAGCCCTAGCACGACCGCGATGACATCGTTCCAGGGCCCCGGCGGCGCGGTGCGCAATACCTGGGGAGTCGAGCGGCGCTTCAAGGAGATTCGATCCGCCACAGCCCAGGCCAAGAATCCGCCGAACAGCAAGACGTCCGCCAACGAGCCGTTGGCGAGTAGATGCGCGAATGCCCAGAACTTGACGGCAGCCAACATCGGATGTTTGGCCGCCGTTTTGATCCGCCCCGGCAAATACGCCGCCAGAATCAACGGAAATACCGGCAGCATCAGGAGCAGCGCCACATGCCGCATCCAGATCGGCGGTGAATACAGAATCACCGGTGCTTGACGCGCCAAGCCAAATCCGTAGCAGATCAGTACGAAGCCAGCCAACGAAACCAGGGCGTACATGCCCTTCCACGCGCCCTCACCCAACCGATGGATGGTCCGGGCGCGCAGCGTGGGCGATGCGATGGCGACGGAATGAACGCCGAGGAACAACACCAGGCCGACGATCAACAGCGCCATTGCAGCGTCCTCACTTCTTGCGTGGTTTACGTCCCGCTGCTTTGACCGCGGCGCGGCGCGGTTTTGCAGCAACTACTTTGCGCTTTGCGACTTTACGCCCCGCGACTTTACCCTTGACGACCTTACCCTTGACGACTTCACGCTTGGCGACTCTACCCTTGACGACTCTACCCTTGACGACTTTACGCTTCGCTCGTTTGGCGCGTGCCATTTGCTTGCTCTGTTTGACCGCAACCTGGGTTTTCTTCGCCTTGCGGCGTGCCGCGGCTTTCTTGCCGGCCGTGGCACGCGTGGGTTGGACGGCTTGCTTGACAGAAGCGGCACGTTTCGCGGGCGCGGCCTGCTTGGCCGGGGTAGCGCGTTTGGCCGGCGTAGCGCGTTCGGCCGGCGTAGCGCGTTCGGCCGGAGTAGGCCTCTTCGCCGCCGCCGTCGGCGCCGCCGGCCCGCCCTTGAGCTGATCGAGGATCCCGGGATTCTCGAGCGTCGACACGTCTTGCGTGATCTCCTCGCCGCGCGCAATCGAGCGGAGCAGTCGGCGCATGATTTTTCCCGACCGGGTCTTCGGCAGATTGTCGGTGAGGCGAATCTCATCGGGCTTGGCGATGGGACTCAATTGTTCGCCGACCCAGTTGCGCAGTTCTTCGATCAGTGATTGCGCAGCCGCTCCTTCCGGCCGCGGCACATTGAGCACGACATAGGCGAAGACCGACTCGCCCTTGATCTCGTGGGGCTTGCTGACCACCGCGGATTCTGCGACTAGGCGGTGCGCCACCAGTGCCGATTCGATTTCCATGGTTCCGAGACGGTGTCCGGCGACGTTGAGCACATCGTCGATGCGGCCCATGATCCAGTAATAGCCGTCTTTGTCGCGGCGCGCCGAATCTCCGGCCACATAGTAGCGATTCTGGAATTTCTCCCAGTAGGTCCGAAGATAGCGTTCGTTGTCGCCCCAAATCGTGCGCAGCATCGAGGGCCAAGGGCGTTTGATGACGAGATATCCGCCCCCGTCGGGCGTTTCCACGGGCCGGCCTTCATCGTCGACGATGTCGGCGAAGATTCCGGGCAGGGGGTTGGTGCAGGAACCGGGCTTGGTAGGCGTCACGCCCGGAACGGGCGCCATCATGATGGCCCCGGTCTCGGTCTGCCACCAGGTATCCACGATGGGGCAGCGCTCCTTGCCGATGACCTTGTGGTACCACATCCAGGCTTCGGGATTGATGGGCTCACCGACGGTCCCGAGCAGGCGCAGCTTGCCAAGGTCGTACTTCGCCGGCAGGGCATCGCCCAACTTCATCAGCGCACGGATCGCCGTCGGCGCCGTATAGAGAATGGTGACGCCGTGTGTTTCGCAGATTTTCCAGAAGCGGCCGCCGTCGGGAAAGGTCGGCGCTCCTTCGTACATGAGCAGCGTGGCGCCCGCCGCCAGGGGCCCGTAGGCTACGTACGTATGGCCGGTGACCCAACCGACGTCGGCCGTGCACCAGAACACATCCTCGTCCTTGAGGTCGAACACCCACCGGGTGCTCGTCTTGGCATTGAGCAGATATCCGGCGCTGCAATGCTGGATGCCCTTCGGTTTGCCGGTCGAGCCCGAGGTATAGAGCAGAAACAGGGGATGCTCGGCATCCACCCAGTCGGGTTCGCAATCCGCGCTCTGTCCGGACATCGCGTCCTGCCACCATACATCGCGGCCGCCGCGCATCGGGCAGTCGCCGCCCGTGCGGGCGTAAACGACGACGTTTTGCACCGTCGGACAGCCGTCGGCGAGCGCCTTGTCGACCGCACGCTTGAGCTCGATCGGATGGCCGCCTCGCCAGCCTCCATCGGCCGTGATGACGAGCTTGGCGCCCGCGTCTTCGATCCGGTCTTTGACCGCGTTGGCGGAAAAGCCGCCGAACACCACCGAGTGCACGGCGCCGATCCGCGCACAAGCCTGCATGGCGATTACCGCCTCCGGTATCAGGGGCATGTAGATGACGACTCGGTCGCCGCGCACTACACCCAGGCGCTTGAGCGCATTCGCAAACCGGCACACCTCACCGTGCAGCTCGGCGTAAGTCAGTCTGCGCACATCGCCCGGCTCGCCCTCGAAAAGGATCGCGGTCTTCCCGCCCCGCTCGGGCAAATGCACGTCCAGGCAATTGTGGGACACGTTCAGCCGTCCATCGACGAACCAGCGATAGTTGGGTGCCTGGCTGTCGTCCAGAGGCACCGTGAAAGGCCGGTGCCAGTCGATTTCGGCTCTCGCCAAGTCCGCCCAGAAGCCGACATAGTCGTGTTCGGCCTTGGCGTACATCGCTTGCAGTTCGCCCGCCCCGAGCGCGGCGTGCCTGCGGAACTGCGCAGACGGCGGAAATACGCGGTCCTCTTGCAGCACGGATTGAATGTCTCTTTGCGCCATCGCTTCGCTCCCCCAAATTGTTTAGCGGCTCACGACTGCATTATTTACACCAAGGCGGCGATACGCCGCGCCTGCTGCCGCAGAATATTGCCGAATCCATGCGTATCGAAAAAGAAGTCGAGCCCCGCGCTGTCCTGAGGCCGCGGCTTCAGATCATCCGGCGTTGCCTCGAGCGGCAGGTCGCAGATGATGCCAGTCAATCGCCGCGCCAGGTACGCCGCCTCCTTGTGCAGAAGCAGTCTGGCGGCGACGCCGGCGCCGCCGCGCAGCTTCATCAACGGTATCCGGTCGAGATTCGCATAAAGATCATCGAGAGAACCGAATACCGCAAATAGTTCCGCCGCGGTCTTTCTGCCGACGCCGGGTACTCCGGGAATATTGTCCACGCTATCGCCGGTCAGCGCCAAAAAATCCGCGATGAGTTCCGGGATCGCGCCGAAACGCGGACCTATGTCGTGGTAATGATATCGCGCGTTGCCGCTGTAGTCCCAAAACACGTCGCCGGCGCGGATGAGTTGCGACAAGTCCTTGTCCCGGGTCACCAGCACGTTGCAGAAGCCGGCGGCACGCGAACGCGCAGCCAGGGTACCGATGATGTCGTCGGCCTCGTACTCCGCGCTCGCGAACTCGGCAAGACCCATGTGCCGGCAAAACTCGCGGCAGAGCGCGAATTGCCGCGCCAGATCGGCGGGCGCCGCTTCGCGATTGGCTTTGTAGGCCGGGTAAATACTGTTGCGGAAGGAGGTTTCGCTGCGCACCGAGAGATCGAAAGCGACGCCGATGCGCTCCGGCCGGACCCGTTCCAGAAGATCCGACAGGAAACGCGCGAATCCGTACAAGGCATGCGTGGCATTGCCGTCGCCGTCCACCATGTCGGGCGGCATGGAATGGTAGGCACGGAAAATGAAATAGCTGGCGTCGATGTAGTACACGACGCCGGCTCGCGCTTGCGGCTGAACCGCGCCGTCGTTCACATCGGCCAGCGTTGCATGCGCTCGTGCAGCGGGCTCGAACGTGGGAAGTGCGCGATCAGGTATTCCATCTGATCGGCCAGCACCCGGCGGCCCTTCAAGAAGATGTACTCGGCGTAGGTCGGCGTGAACGGTACCGCAAGAAGTTGCATGCCCGACTGCTCCGGGGTCCGCGACGCCTTGGCGTTGTTGCAGCGGCGGCAGGCCGACACCACATTGCTCCAGGTATCGTGCCCGCCGCGGCTGAACGGGGTCACATGATCCCGTGACAGCAAGCTATAGGGAAACCGAGCGCCGCAGTACAGGCACAGATACGCATCGCGGCGGAACAAAGTCTGATTATTGAGCGGCGGCGTGTAAGAAGCGCCGCGCAGGTTTCCCGGATTGCCCGAAGTTCCCAGCGTGGCGATGATCGAATTCACGTCCACGATGGTCCGCAGTCCGGTCCTCGCACAGGTGCCGCCATAAAGCCGGTAGAGCAGCGTCCCGCAGGTATAGGCGACTTGATCGGTGTGATACAGACGCGCGGCTTCCCGGTAATCTACCCACTCCAGCGGCATCCCGGATACATCGGTCCGCAGGATTTGTTGGGACAATGGATACCCATGCGCCACGACCGCGAGGTCGTCCCGCCAATCCAAATGCAGCTTGGGCCCAGGCATCGTCTTCATAACAGTACTAAAGATAGTCGACTCTTATGCCATAATTCAACGTTTGGCATAATTCTCTTGTTTTGGGAGAGATCTGCATGGCTGTCGTCGTCGGTGTCCTCACGGAAACCGCTGCCAAAGAGACTCGTGTCGCCGTTGTCCCGGAGATAGCCGCAAAGCTCCGGGCGGCCGGCGCTCGCGTACTAATCGAGCGCGGCGCGGGGACGGCCGCTCATTTTCCGGATGCCTTGTATGCCGACACCGAGTTCAGCGATGCGGCCGCCATTCTCGGGTCCGCGGATGTGCTGTTGAAGGTTCAACCGCCCACTCTGGAGGAAGTGAACGCGCTCAAGAAAGGCGCGGTGGTGATCGGGTACATGCAGGCCTATGCACGGCCCGACCTCGTGCGAGCGCTCAAAGATCGCGGAGTGACCAGTCTCGCGATGGAACTGGTGCCGCGCATTTCCCGGGCGCAATCGATGGACGCGCTGTCCTCGCAAGCATCGGTAGCCGGTTATAAAGCCGTGCTGATCGCGGCCAATACGCTCGAGAGATTTCTGCCCATGCTGACCACGGCCGCGGGCACCATCCGTCCGGCATCGGTCCTGGTGATTGGTGCGGGGGTCGCCGGTTTGCAGGCGATCGCCACGGCGAAGCGCCTGGGAGCGGTGGTCGAAGCGTATGACGTACGTAGCGCGACCAAGGATCAAGTGAAATCGCTCGGTGCGAAGTTCATCGAAACCGGTGTCTCGGCGGAAGGCGCCGGCGGGTATGCCCGGGAACTCACCCCCGAGGAAAAAGCCAAGCAGCAGGAAGTGCTGGATGCGCGAATCGCCGCCAGCGATGCGGTGATCAGCACCGCCTCGGTGCCGGGACGGTCGGCACCGCGAATCATCACCCAAGCCGCGGTCGAGCGCATGAAGGCGGGCTCGGTGATCATCGACATCGCGGCCGAACAGGGCGGCAATTGCGAACTGACGAAGCCGGGTGAAACCGTCGTCCACGGCGGAGTGAAGATCGTGGGCCCCTTGAATCTGCCCGCCTCGCTGCCGTATCACGCCAGCGAAATGTACTCGCGCAATCTATTCAATCTGCTGAAGCCGGGACTGGCGAACGGCGATCTTGCCATCGATTGGAACGACGAAGTGTTCGCGGGCTGCGTGCTCACGCACGACGGACAAATCAAGCACGAAGCGACGCGCAAAGCGGTAGAGGGACAGTAAGTATGATCGACGGCGTCATAGCGCTCTATATATTCATGTTGGCGGCGTTCACCGGCTACGAAGTCATTTCTCGCGTGCCGGTCATCCTGCATACGCCGCTCATGTCCGGATCGAACTTCGTGCACGGCATCGTCTTGGTCGGCGCCATGGTTGCCTTGGCCGCGGCCGACACGACGCTGTTGCGGGTCATTGGAGTCATCGGCGTGATTCTCGCCGCGGGTAATGCGGTGGGCGGCTATGTGGTGACCGAGCGCATGTTGAAGATGTTCGTCTCCGCCGGCCGAAAGAAAGGACCTTGAGGATGCCCTCCGCTTCGAACGTACAAACCCTGATCCAGCTGTCCTATCTCGTTGCCGCGGCGCTGTTCATCCTCGGCCTGAAGCGCATGAGTTCGCCGGTCACCGCCGTGAGCGGCGTCCGCTGGGCGGGCGTGGGTATGGTGCTCGCCACGGTCGTGACGCTGGCTTTCATGGGCGCTTCCTCCTTCAATTTGATGCTGGTGGTCGGCGCCATTGCGGTCGGGGGTGTTCTGGCCTGGGTCAGCGGCAAGCGCGTCGCCATGACGGATATGCCGCAAATGATTGCGCTGTACAACGGCATGGGCGGCGGCGCGGCGGCCGCCATCGCCGCCGTGGAACTGTACCGTGGCAACGAACACAGCATCACGCACCTGACCATCGCCACCATCGGCGGCTTCATCGGCTCGGTATCTTTCAGCGGCAGTCTGATCGCGTTCGCGAAATTGCAGGGCTTGATCACCAAGTCGGTGCGCTTCGGCGGTCAAAAGTTCGTGAATTTGGCCATATTGCTGGTGACGGTCGGACTGGGTTTCATCGTCGTCTCCGGCATGGACTTCGGGCTGGGCGGCCTGCCCGCGGTTTCCTTGTTCTTTGCCTTCGCCCTGCTGTTGGGCATCGCCATGACGCTGCCGATCGGCGGCGCCGACATGCCGGTGGTAATTTCCCTGTACAACGCGCTGACCGGTCTTGCGGTCGGTTTCGAAGGCTTCGTGCTCGACAATGCCGCCATGATCATCGCCGGTACCGTGGTCGGTGCGGCCGGCACCTTGCTGACCCAGCTCATGGCCAAAGCCATGAACCGCTCGCTCGGCAATGTGCTGTTCTCGAATTTCGGCGAAAGTTCGTCCGCGGGCAGCGGCGGCGTCACCGGAACCCAGAAGGCCATCGAAGCCTCGGATGCCGGGGTAATGATGGCGTACTCGCAAAAGATCATCATCGTCCCCGGGTATGGCATGGCCGTGGCGCAAGCGCAGCACAAGGTGTGGGAACTCACGCAATTGCTCATCGATCATGGCGTCAAGGTGCGGTTTGCCATTCATCCGGTCGCGGGCCGCATGCCCGGCCACATGAACGTGCTGCTTGCGGAAGCGGGCGTGCCTTACGACTTGATCTCCGACCTGGACGAAATCAATGCCGAGTTCGAAACCGCCGATGTGGCACTGATCATCGGCGCCAACGACGTCGTCAATCCGGACGCGCGCGCCAATCGGGCGAGCCCCATTTTCGGCATGCCGATCTTGAATGCGGACAAGGCCAAGAACGTCATCGTCATCAAGCGCGGCCAGGGTCAGGGCTTTTCCGGCATCGACAATGCGCTGTTCGTGCTCGATCAAACGCGCATGCTGTACGGCGACGCGCAATCGGCCGCAGGCCAGCTCATTCAAGCCGTCAAGGCCGCAGGCTGATCTCGAAACGATCCCGGGTTTGCCATTGCTTGGGCTTGACTGCGTCGTAATCCTCGAGCCGGATCATTTCACCCACCACTCGGTCGCCGTGTAGCTCGAAGCGCACGTAGTGATAGTTGGGAAAGGCATCGTTTTGGTACAGGTCCATGGGTGTGCGGTCCACTTCATAGGGGCGCGCGCCGCCGCCGCCCGACACCAGGTAGACCACGCCATCCTGGGCAAATCGTTCATAGTTGTGAATGTGGCCCGCGCTCACGACGAAGCGCGCAGTCGACCGTGATGCAGCCGTCTTCAGATACTCAGCCAGCGCGAGTTCGTTCGGGCGTGGATTATGGTCCGTCAGTTTGCTCGTCTGCACATCGGCCACGGGCGGATGATGCATGACGATCAATATCAGGCGAACCGTTGGGGAGAGTCCCGCGACTTGAGTCTCCAACCAGCTCCGCTGCTCGCTCCCCGGCAACAGCGATGCGTCGCTGTCGAGCGCTAACCCTAAGACCCGGGTACCGATGGCGACCGAATACCAGCGCCGGCCGCGCAATTCGGGAAACGTATCCCACCAATGCTCGAGACATGCATAGTCCAGGCATGCCGAAAATTCGTGATTGCCGAGTGCCGGGTAGACTCGTAAATGGCGCTCGCGCCACGCGCGAGTCTCGTCGTGAAATATCGCGTAATCCGACGCGAGTCCGTGCCAAGGAGTGTCGCCGTTCAGGAAAATCGCCGCCGGATTCTCTGCGGCGATCTTGCCGACCAGAGCCTCCCGCGCGCGAGGGTTGCTCGCCTCGGTTTCCGTGGTCTGCGTGAACCGCGTGTCGCCGTACGCCACTAATACCAGCGGATCGGGCAGATCGGCGTCCGGCACACTGAACGTGGTCGCCGCCTGCGCCGGGCCTGCGCGTAAAGGACCGGCAACAGCCGTCAACAAGAGCAAAACCATGGGCAAGGAAATTCGCATTGCGCGATCCTACGCAAAGGAGATCCTTGTTGCCATGAGATTGCTGGTCTTGACTCTTCTCTATGCCTCGAGCGCTCTTGGCGCCGCCGCCGGCACCGATACCGTACAAGAGACGCGCTGGCAGCAGCATGCAAAAAATGTGCTCATCGTCCGCGACAACTGGGGCATCGCGCACATCTACGGCAAATCCGACGCGGATGCAGTGTTCGGAATGATTTATGCCCAGGCCGAGGATGACTTCGCCCGCATCGAGCGCAATTATCTCAACGGTCTGGGCATGTTGGCGCAGGCCGAAGGCGAGACAGCCATCTACAGCGATCTTCGTCAGCGGCTATTCATCGATCCGCGCCGCTTGCGCCAAAGCTATCGCAGCAGTCCGGCTTGGCTCAGGACGCTGATGGTGGCTTGGTCCGACGGCCTGAATTACTTCTTGTCGACCCACCCCGCGATCGCTCCCAGCGTCATCCGTCATTACGAACCCTGGATGGCCTTGTCTTTTACCGAAGGCAGTATCGGCGGCGACATCGAGAGCATCGACCTCGGCAAGCTGCAAGAATTCTACGGAGCGTCCGGTCGGGAAATTCCAGCGTCGGCGCGCGCATCCTCGAGGGAGCCGGCTCCCGGCGGCTCCAATGGCTTCGCCATCGCGCCCAGCCGCAGCGCGTCGGGACATGCCCTGCTCTGGATAAATCCGCATACCTCGTACTACTTCCGCTCGGAATTGCAGATGGTCAGCGAGCAGGGCTTGAACGTCTATGGCGCGGTGACTTGGGGGCAATTCTTCGTCTATCAGGGATTCAATGCACGCAACGGCTGGATGCATACGTCGTACGGCGGCGATGCCGTCGATGAATATGCCGAATCCATCGTCGCGAAGCCGGACGGATTGTATTACCGATATGGCACCGCCCTGAGAAAGCTCGAGGTCGGCAGAATCGCCATTCCGTTCAAGCGCGGCACCGGATCCGGACTTCGAAAGTTCACCGTGTACCGCAGCCATCACGGCCCGATCATTCGCGCAGAAAACGAGACGAGGGGCGCCGCGCGCTGGATCGCCATCAAGTTGCTGCAAGATCCGGTGCCGGCGCTGGCGCAGTCCTACTTGCGCACGAAAACCTCGGATTACGCCTCATTCCGCAAAACGCAGGAAATGCGCACCGACACATCCAACAATACCGTTTATGCCGACGCGGATGGAACGATCGCCTATTTCCATGGAAATTTTATTCCCAAGCGCGACCCCAGGTTCGATTACACGCATCCGGTCGACGGCAGCAACTCCGCCACCGAATGGCAGGGGCCGCATGAGATCGAGGACACCATCACCCTGCTCAATCCCGCCAACGGCTGGATTCAAAACACCAACAACTGGCCATTCTCGGCAGCGGGCGCGGCGAGCCCGAGGCGCGAGCGCTATCCGGCCTACATGTGGACCAAAGGCGAGAATCCCCGCGGCATTCACGCCGTCGAGGTCCTGCAAAATATTCACGATGTGACTTTGGATAGCCTGATCGCCGCCGGTTACGATAGCCACCTCACCGCCTTCGACGTGCTGCTGCCGCCCTTGTTCGATGACTACGACCGGTTGTCCGTGGACGATCCGCGGCGCGACGGCCTGAAGCAACCGATCATGAGCCTGCGCCGTTGGGACCGGCGTACCTCGGCGGACTCTGTGCCGACCGCCCTCGCCATCTTCTGGGGTCAGGAATTGCGCGATCGCAAAGGGCCCGCGGCGCGCGACGCCGGCGAGCCGGTGTATGACTACTTGGCCGCCCATCTGACCTCATCCGAGCGCATCGATGCCTTGACCGCGGCCGTAGCAAAATTGCAGCACGACTTCGGCCGATGGGAGACACCGTGGGGCGATATCAATCGCTATCAACGCATAACCGACGACATCGTGCAGCCTTTCGACGATGCCAAGCCAAGTTTGCCGGTGGGCTTTGCCCCATCCAACTGGGGTGCGTTGGCGTCCTTCGACGGCACCTACCCGCGCAAGACGAGAAAAATCTATGGATCAGTCGGCAATAGTTTCGTCGCGGCGGTGGAATTCGGCCCGACGATACGTGCCAAGGCCATCTTGAGCGGTGGTGAAAGCGGTGACCCGGGGTCGCCTCACTTCACGGACCAAGCGCCCATGTTCGTGCAGGGTCGATTCCGCGATGTGCTTTTCAGCCGCGAGGAGGTGCTGGCGCACGCGGAGCGCAGCTACCACCCATGAGCCGGAGTGTCGCGGCCGACTAGCGCGGCCCGCGCCGCGCCGGCGCCTGCGGCCGTGGCGGCGGACGTTGTATTACTCTGCGGCGCTGTTCCGGAGTCATCTGACGCCATTGCCTGCGCAACTCCATGCGGCGTTCCGGCGGCATTTGCCTAAACCGGTTGAATGATTCCCGTACTCGCTGTTGCTGCTCCGGCGGCAGGTTCTTGTACTGCTGCCAGCGCTGGCGCAGCGCTTGCCGCTGGTCCGGGGGCATGGCGCGCCACTGCGTAAAGCGCTGTTGCGCGCTCGACCGCTGCTCGGGCGACATCGATATCCAGCGTTGACTGCCATTGGCCAGCGCCTGCTGGCGCTCCGGGGGCAAGCTGTCCCACTTGTCTTGATAGTTATGCAGCAATTGCTGCTGTTGAGGCGACATCGACGACCACGCCTTGGGAGCCGCGGGCACAGGTGCAGCCGCGGGCGCGGGCGCGGGCGCGGTTGGAACCTGCGCGACACCGCTCGCAGCCGCGAGGAGCAGAGTTGCACAGAGGTACCACGCCCTGATCATTGCTTTACATCCTGTGGCGGCATCGCGGGAGGACTGTCCCCCCGCGGC
>DASYFQ010000099.1:0-6416 GCA_036498345.1 Steroidobacteraceae bacterium | reverse complement strand
TTTCCGCAGCGCGGCGCAGCACGCGTGCACGTTCGCTGCCGGTCACCGACCCCCACCCCACCTGCGCTTTCTGAGCCGCGCGCACCGCCGCATTGATCTGCGCGGCTCCGTCGGCCGTCACATAGCCCAACACGTCGCCGGTCGCCGGATTGATGGAGGCGAAGCGCTCGCCTGCGGCCGGGGAAACTCGGCCCCGCGCCGCTGCGACGCTGTCGTTCGCGGCAGGCGCCGCTCGCTCGAGACGACCGTCGACAAATGCGGTCAGCAAGGCGCGCGCGCTTTCACTATCAGCCTCACGCCAGCCGGAGAGTGCGGCCCGCAGCCACACGCCGTCGATCATGGCCGCGATCATGGATGCCAGGCGCCGTGCTTCGTCCGCCGGCACGAGCTTCTTGAGAGAGCTGCGCAGATTCGACAAGGTGCGCTGCTGATACACCGATTGCACGCGCCTCAAGGACTTGACGTGCAGCACCTGGCCCCAGAAGGCGAGCCACGCGGTGCCGGTGCGTTGCTCGAATTCCTCGGGCGCCAGATTCCCATCGATCACCGCCTGAATACGTCCACGCGGCGTGCCCACCTGGCGCAGGCGCGCGCGCACGTGGTTGCCCACCCGCCGGGCGAGTGCCCGAAAGGCCGCGTCGAGCAAACCGTCCTTGTCGCCGAAGTAGTGGGCGACAAAGCCCGGCGACACACCCGCTCGAGCGGCAATTTTCGCGAGCGTGGTGCCCACGTACCCAAGTTCCGCTAGGCTATCGATGGTGACCTCGACCAATTGGCGGCGTCGCGTCTCCTCGATGGGGCCCTGGGTTCCTTCAAGAGACGTCATTGACTGGTTGTTCAATTTGGCATCTCCCCAGAATGCCGGAGGCGCGAGTGGACGCCCGGCCGAAGTTGTGTCTAAGATACGTAACAATAGAATTTATGCGTTAAATTTCAGTCTACTAGGGAAGCACGGGTGAGCGCTAACCAGACTTCGTTAAACGCCTGTTCAAGGCTTCAGTCCCTGCTTCAATCATGCCGCCCGAGGCGAGGCCTGGTCAAGTCCCCGCTCTTGGGGTCCCGAGCGAAGGCGCGCTGGAATCTCGCCGCCGCCGTGCCGGGCTACGCATTACTGGCTGCTCTGACCCTGCCGCTTCTCAGTTCCAGCGCTCGCGCCGCGACGAACGCCGATATCCCGCCGGTCGGCGGCCAGCGCGATCCCCCCCGCTGTCAAAGCGTCCGCTTCTCAGACGTGGGCTGGACTGACGTGACCGCGACTACAGCGCTGGTTGCGCAACTATTGCGCTCCATCGGCTACTCGCCGACGATCACCGTGCTCTCGGTTCCCGTTACCTTTGCGTCCATCCAGAACAACGACATCGACGTGTTCTTGGGGAATTGGATGCCGGCGCAGGAGGCCGATCGCGCGCGCTACCTGGAGAACGGCTCGGTGGTGGTGATCGGACCGAATCTGACCGGCGCCAAATATACCCTGGCGGTTCCGGCCTATACCTATGACGCCGGCCTGCGGGACTTCAAGGATATCCAGCGCTTCGCGCCGGCGCTCAATGACTCGATTTACGGGATCGAGCCGGGCAATGACGGCAACCGCCACGTGTTGGAAATGCTCAAGCAAAATCAATTTGGGCTGGGCGGTTTCAAATTGATCGAATCCAGCGAGCAGGGCATGTTGGCGCAAGTGGAACGCGCTTACCGCGACAAGAAGCCCGTCGTGTTCCTGGCGTGGGAGCCGCATCCCATGAACATGCGCTTCGACTTGAGATATCTCGCCGGCGGCGACGAAGTCTTTGGCCCCAATTTCGGCGGCGCCACCATTTATACCGTTACCCGCAAGGGCTACAGCGCCGAATGCCCCAACATGGGCCGGCTGCTCGCCAATCTCAAGTTCACGCTGCGCGGCGAGAGCGAAATGATGGCGGCGATCTTGGATCGGCATGAAGCACCCGATGTCGCGGCGACCGAATGGCTGAAGGCGAATCCCACGGCCACCAGGGCGTGGCTCCAGGGAGTGCTCACCGTCGACGGCCGGCCGGCAGTATCCGCATTGGCGCATGCCGTACCGCCGCCGCGTCCCGGCGGATTCGAGCAATGGATCGTCACGCACAAGATTCCGGTGGGCGACGCGATGGCGGTGGCGATCGACTACGTCAAGACGCATGGCACCTACCTGTTTGATGGAATATCCATCCTCATCCGCGGCATGGTCGACGGCGTGACCGCGCTGCTGCGCGCCGTGCCCGCCCCAGCTTTGATCGTGGCGGTCGCGGCGTTGGCGTGGGTGCTTCGCCGTTCGCTTCCTCTGGCCGCCTTCGTGGCGCTGGCGCTGCTGTTCATCCTCAACCAGGGCTATTGGCTCGCGACGCTCGAGACCCTCTCGCTCGTCATGGTCGCCACCTTAGCATCCACGGCCATCGGCGTGCCGTTGGGCATAGCCGCGGCTCATCGGCCGCGGCTGTTCGCCGCCTTGAGGCCTGTGCTCGACCTGATGCAGACTCTGCCGACCTTCGTGTACCTGATTCCAACGCTCGTGCTGTTCGGTCTCGGCGTGGTTCCGGGGCTGATTTCGACGGTGATATTTGCCCTGCCCGCCCCCATCCGCCTCACGCATTTGGGCATTTCCTCCGTGCCCAAACCGCTCATCGAGGCGGGCGAGGCGTTTGGCGCCACCCCCATGCAGCTGCTGTGGAAGGTGGAACTGCCGAGCGCCGCGTCCACTATCATCGCCGGAATCACCCAGTGCATCATGCTGAGTCTGTCGATGGTCGTGATCGCCGCCTTGGTCGGTGCCGGCGGACTCGGAGTGCCGGTGGTGCGTGCGCTGAATTCGGTGCAGGTGGGCATGGGTTTCGAGGCCGGCTTCACCATCGTGCTGCTCGCCATCATCCTGGACCGCATCAGTAGACCCAAGGAACGCGGAGTATCCCGATGAACTCGGCCGTGGAATTCAAGGACGTCGATATCCTGTTCGCTCAAGCCGGACGGGATGGACGCAAGAGTTTGCGCGAAGCGCTCACGGCTCTCGACGGCGGCGCCACGCGCACCGACATTCAGAACAAATACGGAGTCATCGTCGGCGTGGCCGGCGCTTCTTTGAGCGTTGCGCGCGGCGAGATTTCGGTGCTCATGGGGCTCTCGGGCTCGGGCAAGTCCACTCTGCTGCGCGCCGCCAACGGCTTGAATCCGGTCACCCGCGGCCACGTCCTGATTCGCGACGGTGAATCGGACATCGACGTCGCGACCTGCAACACGCTGCAAATGCGCGAGCTGCGGCGCGAATGTGTTGCCATGGTGTTCCAGCAATTCGGTTTGTTGCCGTGGCGCACGGTGCGCGAAAACGTCGGCTTCGGCTTGGAGCTTCGCGGCGAAAATGCCGCACGGCGCAAGACCATCGTCGATGAGAAATTGGAACTGGTCGGCTTGTCGCAGTGGGCAGAACGCTATGTCAGCGAACTGTCCGGAGGCATGCAGCAACGCGTCGGCTTGGCGCGGGCATTCGCCACCGATGCCAATATTCTGCTGATGGACGAACCGTTTTCCGCGCTGGACCCGCTGATTCGCGGCAAGTTGCAGGACGAACTGCTCACGTTGCAGGCTCGGGTCAAGAAGACCATCTTGTTCGTCAGTCACGATTTGGACGAGGCCCTGCGGCTGGGAGATCACATCTCCATCCTGCAGAACGGCCGAATCATTCAGACGGGTACCGCCGAAGACATCGTATTGGCACCCGCGGACGAGTACGTGGCGGAGTTCGTGCGCCACATGAATCCTCTCACCGTGCTGACCGGCGGAATGATCATGCGGGATCGGGCGTCGATGGCCGGCGAGGACGGTAATGTGTGGCTGGATAGCGCGCGGCGCTATCGGCTGTCCCTGAATTCCTCGAACGAGGCTCTACATCTGCATCTCGACGGGGTTGCGCAAGCGTTCCGTCATGTTCGAGACGATGCCGATCTCGCTCACCCGGAGCGGGGACTCGCCGTGGCGCCTGCTTCGCTGTCGCTGCAATCCATCATTCACCTCCGCCAGTCGACCGGGCACCCTGTGCTGCTCGCCGAGGACGGGAAAATTCTCGGAGTTTGCGGCGAGGCGGAGATCATCCGGGCGCTTGCCATCGGACGGCATACGGGCACCGACACGCATTAGAGCGCTACGGTACGAGGGCCGCGAGCGGGCCGAGCCACGGCTCATAGCGGCGCCAAGATTCGATCGCATCGCGGTGAATCGGCTGACGCGCTTGCCACTTGCTCGGCGTCTTGATGACGCGAGGATTGTGTTCGGGCCGCAGGCAAGCCTCATCCCAGGACAGTCCGCAGGCGGCGATCAGGCGACGAATGGCGGGTTCCGGAGCGCACGCCAATTGCTCATAGTCCACCTCGATGAAGCGGTTGGCGGGCAGCACTTCACGCCAGTGGGCGGTGAGGCGCTCCACTGCCCGGATGGCAGCGACGAGCTCTGCGCCGCCCGTTGGAAACGAGACATACGGGTTGAAATAAGTCCGGTGGATGGACGTGGCGATGTCGATGCCGGCACGACGGCAGTGGATGAGCGTCGCGCGCGGCAACGCCAGGTGAATCAGGCCGGCCCATAGGATATTGAGCGGCATCTTGTCGGTGACTCGTAAGGCTTGCCGGGCCAGCGCGTGAAGTTGACCCATGTACTCCGCGCCGAGCGTCGCGAAGTCCAACGCCGGTTTCGCGCCGTTCACATTGGCCTCTTCCCAGCGGGCACCGCGCACCGTCCAGAAAGGCAGTTCGCCCCCGCCGTGCGCCTGCGGGTGGCTGGAGAGAATCTGCTCCACCAGCGTGGTGCCTGACCGAGGCAACCCCATGATGAGCACTGCGGTGGCGTCGCTGCTCCCACCGTCGGACGCGCGCGCAATGAGATCCGGAGTGAAATGATCGATCAGTCGCTCGACACGAGCCTCGAAAGCGGCAGTGTCGAAGCGCACCAGGCTGCTGCGCAAGGCGTCGGCATCATCGAAGTGTTGCATGGCCGCCGCCGGCTCGCCAAGATCGTCCAAGGCTTTGCCCAGGGCGAGATGCACCTTCAGCCGCGCGTCCGCCGTCAGTCCGGGCGCGACCAGGGCGGATCGCATGCGGCTGAGCAGCGCTTCGTCGTCCCGGGTGATGCGCCGGCACCGCGTAAGATCATAGTAGCTGCCGGCAAGCTGGGGCGCCGCATCGATGGCTCGTTGGTAGCATGCGCGAGCCTCCTCGAAGCGGCCGCCATTGGCGAATACCATGGCGAGCATTTCGTGGCCCATGGCGTTGGCAGGATGGAGCGAGACGAGTTCGCGCAATACGAATTCCGCCTCGACGTCGCGATTTTCGGCGACCAGCGCGCGGGCGTTGGACAGTCGCCCCCACACGGATGCCGGCCCCGATGCGGCGCCCGAACGAAACGAAGCGATGGCCAGCGTTTGTTCGCCCAGACTCTCGAGCAGGGCCCCGAGACAGACGTGAGCTGCGGTGAGCGCCGGCTGCAGCGATGCGGCTTCGCGATAGGCCGCAAGTGCGCCGGCCGTATCGCCCTGGCCTTGAAGTGCAATGCCGAGGCACAGGCTGGCTTGCGCAAAGGATGGATCCAGCGTCAGAGCGGAGCGTAGAGCGGCAATCGCCTCAGGTAGCCGGCCCGCCTGTAAGCATAAGAATCCCAGGTCATGATGAATCGCGGCCGCGCCGGGCGCGATGCGCAAGGCTTCCTGCAGCGCCAGGATGGCTTGCGCCGGACGACCGGTGTCGAGGCATTGGGTCGCGTGGGCCAGTAATGCGGACACTTGCGTTGAATGGGCTGGCCCTACGGGTCGATGCATATGCGGTCACGCTCGCGTCGCCGACGAAAGCCGGGCGCTCCCTGCCCGGCTTTCTTTTCTGATCGATCCCTTCGCACTCGAGTCTTCGCGCGCTCCCCGCACGCTCGAGTCTCAGTCGTCCGAGTCCGGCTTCTTCAGCGCCGCGAGTTTGACGAAAGGCGCCGGCGCCTCGATCTTGCGCTCGCCGGGATAAGGACGCTTCCAGTCGGTGGCCGAATACCAGATGACGTGGTTGAGAAAGTTCTCATCGACCGAATCTGCCTTGTTGGTCTTGCCCTTCATCACCTTGTTGGATGCCTGCAGCCAGGCTTTCTGCATGCGCGTCTTTTCCACCGCGAAATTCGCCTTGCCCGTCCCGGTGATGGGCCCGTTGGGGTCGAGATTGAGCGCGGTATTCGCCGCAACGTGATTGAAGGGCGTGAGGTCCGGCCGGTTTTGGAAACAGTCGAACATCGGGGCGACGGTGAGATCGAACTGGGTCAACGGCGCGAGCCCGAGGATGTGTTCGATCGTGCGATTGATGTTCTCCGCGGTGTAGGTCGTGTGAATGACCTGACCGACACCGGGCGCCTGCGGCGCCACCGTGTAGGGACTGATCACATAC
>DASYFQ010000098.1:0-4400 GCA_036498345.1 Steroidobacteraceae bacterium | reverse complement strand
CAGCCTAACCGCTTCATCTCTCTGCTGTTCTTCGGCGCCGGCGGCTGGGTTATGAAGCGGTTAGGCTGGCCGCGACCGCCGTTGGTCCTGGGCCTGGTGATCGGCAAGATCTTTGAACGCTATCTGTTCATTTCCACCGAGATTTATGGCGGGCTTGGGTGGATTCTGCGTCCCGTCGTGCTGGTGCTGTTGGCAATCATCGTCTGGACGCTATACCGCCCACTGCGCCAGATCGCCGAAGATTTATGGCGAGAATTCGCCCGCGCCCGCTTGCGGCATGCACGTTTTGGCTTCCGCTCGTTGGTGGCGGCCGCCGTGGTGGGGTTGATCGTTGCCGCCCTGATTACCTCGGCCGATTGGCCGGAATCGGAACATCTGGTAGCGCGCAGCGCGGCCTATTTCGCGTTGATCACTGCGCTCCTCAATCTGATCACGGAGGTTTTCGGTGTGCGCAAGACGGACCCACCGCAAGCGGGCGAGCCGATGCGGTCCACCGCGGCGAGCGGCCGCCGCGCGATCGTCTTTTTCAGCTGGCTGGGCGGCTTCGTCGGATCGGTTTCGTTGATTGGCTTGATTCCGACGGCGGCGCTATTCGTGTTCGCCTATATGGCATTCGGATTTCGCGAATCGAAACGCAAAGCGGCGTTTTGCGCCGTGCTGCTCAGTTTGTTTTTTTGGGGGGTCTTCGGCCACGTGCTCGCCGTGCCCTGGCCGGCCGCGGTGCTCGGCGACCGCGTCCCTGCGCTCCGGGCAGCGACCGGACTGATGTGACGATGGGTGGGCACGGTCAGCGAACCAAGAAGGAATCGAGATGATGAGAAGATCCCTGCGCAATCGTGGTTTCGCCACTTTCGTGGCCGCAAGCTGGCTCGCAATACTCCCCGCCTGGCCGGCCGATGCCGCCGAGCCAGTGGCGGATTTCTACGCGGGCAAGACCCTTACCCTGGTCATCGGTTACAGCGTTGGCGGCGGTTATGATATTTACGGGCGTACCTTGGCCCGGTACATGGGGAAGCACATCCCGGGCAATCCGACTATTGTGCCGCAGAATATGCCGGGCGCAGGTAGCTTGAGAGCGGTCAACTATCTGGCCAAGGCCGCGCCCAAGGACGGCAGCGTATTCGGTATCTTCGCCCGCGGCGCCGCGATGGAGCCGCTGCTCGATCCGAAAGCCATGCCGTTCGATCCTAATTCGCTCAAATGGATCGGCAGCGTCACCAACGAAGTCAGCACCTGTGCTTTTTGGCACACCTCGGGCATCAAGGACTGGGCCGACATGCAGCGCAAACCCTTCACCGTCGGCGGTACCGGCGCAAGCTCCGATACCGACGTCTTCTCCAAGGTGATACGCCATTTCTTTCATCTTCCCTTGAAGCTGGTGACGGGGTTTCCCGGCGGACAGGATGTCGTGCTGTCACTGCAGCGCGGCGAGGTCGACGGCCGCTGTGGCTGGTCATGGTCCAGCCTCATCAGCCGTAACCGCGCAATGTATGACAGCAAGCAGATCATCGTGCCGTTGCAGCTCGGACTGCGGAAACATCCGGATCTACCCAACGTTCCGCTGGTGATGGATCTGAGCAACGACCCCAAGATCAAGGCCGCGCTCAAGATGATCTTCGCCCGTCAAGCGATCGCGCGCCCCTTTGCGGCACCGGCAGGAGTTCCGCCCGAGAGGCTGCAGGCCTTGCGCGATGCCTTCGACGCGACGATGCGTGATCCGGCTTTCCTGGAAGAGGCGAAGAAGCTCGAACTCGAGGTCGCGCCGGTGCGCGGCGTCGAGATCGACCAATTGATCAAGGAAATTTATGCGACGCCTCCCGACATCGTGCAACTGGCGCGCGAGGCGATGCAGTAACTTCGGGTTGGTAGGCGCCTCCCAGGCCCGGGGGCCTGGGAGCGCAGGAGCCCTGTCAGAATTTGGCGTTGATACTGGCGAATATCACCCGGCCCAGCGAATCGTAGGTGCCGGTGTAGACGTTCCCGTTCGCACCGCCGTTGACGCCATAGATCGCCAGATCGCTGTTGATCGGCGGATCCTTGTCCAAGATATTGTTCACGCCGGCCCGCAAGGTGTATTTCTTCCACAGCCGCCACGCCACCGAGACATCCATATAGTTATAGGCTGGGATCACCGCATCGTACGCGTCGTAGCTGCCGCCATTGAGCGCCGGTTGCGGATTGTTGAAGTCGAGTTTGACCGCGGACATATAACGCCAGTTGACCGACAGATCGACATCCCACGGCGTCGCCCAGGTCAGCCGGGCGTTGTGACGCCACTTGAAATTGGGGCCGGGATCCCCGCCCGAGCTGCAGATCGGGCCATACAGACCCGCGCAGTTGTACGACACCGTGGTGGCGACGGACTGTTCGATGAGGTAGCTGCCGGTCAGCTTGAACGTGAGCGAGCCCCAATCGGCAAGGCCCAAGTCGGCCAGCGACTTGCGAAAATTCAAATCGAGATCGACCCCGCGATTATGCAGTTCGCCGAAATTGGTATTGGTCTCGACGGCGTATCCATTCGTGCCGAAGAGCTGTCCGATGCCGGGACCGCGATGAATCAGGCCGCACAGACTGTCATTGCCTTGCAACAGACAGCCGTTGACGATCTCGGCGCCGGATAAGTTGGTGACGTAGTTCTTGATCTTCACATCCCAATAATCCACCGCGACATTGAATCCGCGCAGGAAGGAAGGCGTGACGACGAAGCCGAAGGAGATGGTGTTGGCCACCTCCGGTCGCAGGGCGGTATTGCCGCCCAGCAGAGCGCCGCAATTATTGGAGGGGCAGTCCGGAATTTTCCCGTATTGCGCGGCCGTGACCCCGGTCTTGGCGCAAGTCGCGGCGCTCGCGACCGGCGTCGGGCCGGCGCAGGGATCGCCGTAGCCCGTGTCCGATGTCAGTGTGGTCGGCTGGAACAATTCATAGAGATTCGGTGCCCGCGCGGCGCGGTTATAGCTGCCGCGGAAGCGGATATCGCCGCTCGGCGCGTAGTCCGCCGCGATCTTGAAGGTATTGGTGGAAACGCTGTTGCTGGTGCCGTCGACGTGGTACGCCGAATGACGACCTGCGAGGTCCAGATCGATTGCTTCGACGAATGGCTTGTCCTCGATCACGGGCATGCGCAGCTCGAAATATTCTTCCTTCACGTTTTCACCGCCCGCGACCGGCGGGAAAAAAGTGCCTTGGCTGAGCAGATCATTGATCTGCAGCTCATAGTCGGGCAGGAAGCTCAGCTGATCGCGGCGGTAGGCGACGCCGACGGCGGCGGCAACCGGATTCTTGGCCAGGGGACTGGTGCCGCCGATGGAGCCGAAATCACCCGACACGTTGGCATCGATGGTCGTTTCGCGCGAGTCGCCGGTCTTGAGCCCGGGAGTCGTGATGTAAGCGAACATCGCGGGGGTTACCCCGCCATACTGAAAGATGTTGAGCGGCACGCAGCCGGGATTTCCCGGCGCCGTGCAGCCGTTGAGGGCGTTCTGCACCTTGGTGAAAGAAATGTCGTTGAGAAAATGTTCGGACAGCAGCGAGTCCCAGTAGGTCCCCGAGACATCGTAGCGCCACGAGGAGGAGGCGATGTCGCCGCGCGCTCCGATGACGGCGCGATAGTCGGTATGCTCCATGTTATCGAGTCCAGGATACCCCGCGATCCGCAAGCTCGGCATCAAGATGGTCGCGACGTTGGGCTGGCCGTTGGCCTGGTAGATCGGCATCGGGTTGCCGGCGGCATCCTGGCAGATCGCGGGCGCCTGAGCCGCCGACAGAAACTGGTTGTTGCAGGGCACCTGCAGAAAGCCCGTCGGGCCTCCGCCGCTGCTGAGGCCCCCCGGCGCGCTTTGAGCCACGGTCTTGTCTTGCATGAACATGACTTCGGCGTACACGTCGACGGAAGGGTTGATCTGCTGGTGGCCGAGTGCGCCGAGCGATGCCCGCGAATCCTGACGCTGCAGGTAGAGACTCGGCGTGTTGCTGTATCTCAAGCTGTTGTTGAAAGGCACGAAGGTGGCAGACCCGTTGGGGTTGAGAGCCAGAGTCTGGCCGTCATTGGTTTGGAAATTGCCGTACACGCTGTTCGAGGAGCCGCTGCATTCCACCCCGGTTTGCGGTTTGTTGAGCGTAAGCGAGCAGCCCTGAAAATCGCGTGATCCATCCAATACCGGCGAGGTGGTGCGGTATTCGACGTACATCGTGACATTGCCGCGGTTGTCGGCGGTGTTGGTACCCACCACCAGCGTGGTATCGCCGGAGAAGCCGTCGAATTGATCGCCGGGGATGGCCACCGGTGTCGGATACGGCGCGGCTTTCAGCACCGGATCGAGCGTACCGCTCTGCGTGTGCTGGGCGCCGTTCAAGGTCGTGGTGATCTGGACTCCGTCGAAATCACGCATCAGATGAAAGTT
>DASYFQ010000097.1:0-19372 GCA_036498345.1 Steroidobacteraceae bacterium | reverse complement strand
GCCCGAATTTTATTCCCTCGGCGGATTCTTCAATCTGTCGGGTCTCGCGCCGGGCTCATTGATCGGTCCGCACTACGCGATTGCCCGTACGATCTACTTTCGTAAAATCGGCCGCGGCGGCGAGGGCTTTTTCGACGTTCCCATGTACGTCGGTGCATCATTCGAAATCGGCAACGTCTGGAGCCGCCGCGGCGACATCAGCATCGGATCGGCACACAAGGATGCGTCGCTGTTCGTGGCGTTCGACACGTTTCTCGGCCCGGTTTATCTTGGATCCGGATACGACGTATCCGGAACTGCAGCGTTTTACCTATTCCTCGGCCGCACTTTTTGAGGCGCTGGCGCGCCGGATTTACGGGGCGGCCCCGGACTTTAGCGGGATCGGGACGACCCCGTTAAGAGACTGCGCGAAGCGCATGACACATATTAAAAATTGCGGCTCTCGGCGAGTTTTTCGACTTTTTCAAATACCAGCGCGGGCTGGTCGCCGATGCGCGAGTATTCATGCTTGCGCGACATGTCTTCCAAGACTTTGTCGCGCTCCGCCGCGGTGAAAAACCAATGAGTCTTCTGCCAGTCGGTCCCGAGCAGCTTGGCAAACGGATCGCCTGCTTTGAGACGGACGCGGATGCCGTAGGGACGCGGCAGCACCGGCAGAGTGCGCACCAGATTCTGAACGTTCGCGATTCCCATGGTTCGCGAAAGATAGCCGAATCATGAGCAGGCTGCCAGCTGATTCGACCGGGATCCGCATGTTAGACTCCGCCGCCTTCGTAAGAGGTAACTAATGGCATCGTCTTATACGGCCTCCGATATCGAGGTATTGAGCGGCTTGGACCCGGTTCGCCGGCGCCCGGGCATGTATACCGACACCACGCGGCCGAATCATCTCGCGCACGAAGTCATCGACAATAGCGTCGATGAAGCGCTCGCGGGCTACTGCGAAAACATCAATGTGACGGTGTTCAAGGATGGCTCGCTGCAAGTCGAGGACGACGGCCGCGGCATGCCCGTCGATATTCATCCCAAGGAAAAGATCAGCGGCGTCGAATTGATTTTGACGCGGCTGCACGCGGGCGGAAAGTTCAACGACAAGACCTACCAGCATTCCGGCGGATTGCATGGCGTGGGTGTGTCGGTGGTCAATGCACTGTCGAAGCACCTGGAGTGCTGGGTGCGCCGCGGCGGCAAGGAATACAACATCAGCTTTGCGGGCGGACGCCTGAAGTCCAAGCTGGAGGTCGTGGGCGAGGTGCCGAAATCCAAAACCGGCACCACCATTCGATTCTGGCCCGATCCGCAATACTTCGATACGGATAAGTTCGCGATCCCGAAGCTCAAACAGGTGCTGCGCGCGAAAGCGGTGCTCTGCCCCAATTTACGCGTCACGCTCGTCAATGAGCTCACCGGTGAACGCGACGAATGGTTCTACACGGGCGGTTTGCATCAGTACCTGGCGGAGGAGCTGGGCAAGGGCGAATGGCTGCCGGCCGAGACGTTCTACGGCAAGCGCGAGATCGACGGCGGGTCCCTGGACTGGGCGTTCGCCTGGGTGCTCGAGTCCGAGCACAACATCACCGAAAGCTATGTCAATCTGATTCCCACGGTGGAGGGCGGCACGCATGTGAACGGTTTGCGGACCGGCGCCGCCGACGCGGTAAGGGAGTTCTGCGAGTTTAGAAACCTTGTGCCGCGGGGCCTGAAGCTCACTCCCGAGGACGTCTGGGACGGGGTGAGCTTCGTGCTGTCGATGAAAATGCGCGAGCCGCAGTTCGCGGGGCAGACCAAGGAGAAGCTTTCGTCGCGCGAATCCGCCGGGATCGTGCAGGGCGTGATCAAGGATGCGTTCGCCCTCTGGCTCAATCAACATTCCGACCAAGGCGAGAAGATCGCCATGCTGGCGATCGCCAATGCGCAGCAGCGGTTCAAGGACAGCCAGAAAATCGCGCGCAAACGCATCGTCGCCGGCCCCGCGCTGCCGGGCAAGCTTGCCGACTGCGTGAGCCAGGATCCGGCGCGCGGCGAGCTGTTCCTGGTCGAAGGCGATTCGGCGGGCGGGTCGGCCAAACAGGCACGCGATCGCGTGACCCAGGCCATCATGCCGCTTCGCGGCAAGATTCTGAATACCTGGGAAGCGGACGCCGGCGAGGTGCTGCAATCCCAGGAAGTCCACAACATCAGCATTGCGATCGGCGTCGACCCCTCCGCCACCGATCTGTCGGGTTTGCGCTACCATAAGATCTGCATCCTGGCGGACGCGGACAGCGACGGTCAGCACATCGCGACCCTCCTGTGCGCCTTGTTCTTGCGCCACTACCGGCCGCTGGTGATGGCCGGGCACGTGTACGTGTGCATGCCGCCGCTGTTTCGGATCGATGTCGGCAAGGAAGTGCACTATGCCCTCGATGAAGCCGAGCGCGAGAAGACGCTGAAGCGCATCGCCGCGGAAAATGCGCGCGCCAAGCCGGTCGTGATGCGCTTCAAGGGACTGGGTGAAATGAGCCCGCTCCAGCTGCGCGAAACCACCATGGCGCCGCAGACGCGGCGGCTGGTGCAGATGACCATCGATGCGAAAGACAGCCCGGACCAGATGCTCGACATGCTGCTGGCCAAGAAGCGGGCCGGCGATCGGCGCGAATGGCTCGAGTCGAAGGGCAATCTGGCGCAGATTTAGCGCCTTGAAGACCATGTCATGAAAGACCAAGAATTGAATTTCGAGGGCGTCGAGAAGGAGCCGCTCAAGTCGTTTGCGGAGCGCGCCTACCTCGATTACTCGATGTACGTGATCCTCGACCGGGCGCTGCCTCACTTGGGGGACGGCCTCAAGCCCGTGCAGCGGCGTATCGTCTATGCCATGAGCGAGCTGGGCTTGGCCGCCGGCGCCAAGCACAAGAAATCGGCGCGTACGGTCGGCGACGTGATCGGCAAGTTCCATCCCCACGGCGACACCGCCTGCTACGAAGCCATGGTGCACATGGCGCAGGATTTCGCGTACCGCTACAACATCGTCGACGGGCAGGGCAATTGGGGTTCGACCGACGATCCAAAATCGTTCGCCGCGATGCGCTACACCGAATCGCGGTTGACGCGCTACGCCACCCTGCTGCTGCAGGAACTCGGGTCCAGCACGGTGGATTGGGCGCCGAATTTCGACGGTTCGCTGGATGAGCCCACCATGCTGCCGGCGCGGGTGCCCAATCTCCTGCTGAACGGCGGGTCCGGAATCGCGGTCGGCATGGCCACCGACATCCCGCCGCATAATTTGCGCGAAGTGGTCAAGGCCTGTGTGGCCCTGCTCGACGACCCGGATTTGAGCACGCGCAAGATCATGGCGCATGTCAAGGGACCGGATCTGCCGACCGGCGCGGAAATCGTTTCGCCCCGCGACGAACTGGTGCAGATGTACGAGACGGGATCCGGCAGTTTCAAGGCCCGTGCGACCTATAGGATCGAGGACGGCGAGATCGTGATCGATGCGTTGCCGTTCCAGGTATCGGGCAGCAAGGTGCAAGAGCAGATCGCCGCCCAGATGCAGCAGAAAAAGCTGCCCATGGTCGAGGACCTGCGCGACGAGTCGGACCACGAGAATCCCACGCGCCTCGTGATCGTGCCGAAATCCAATCGCGTGGATACGGCGGCGCTGATGGCGCATTTGTTCGCCACCACCGATCTCGAGCGCAATTACCGGGTCAATCTCAACGTCATTGCCTTGGACGGCCGCCCGCGGGTGATGTCGCTGAAGGCATTGCTGCTCGAGTGGCTGCAGTTCCGCAAGTCCACGGTCACCCGTCGGCTGAACCACCGGCTCGCGAAATTGAACACGAGGATTCACATCCTCGACGGCCTGCTGATTGCGTTCCTCAACCTCGATGAAGTGATTCGCATCGTGCGTACCGAGGAGCAGCCGAAGCCCGTACTGATCAAGCGTTTCAAGCTGTCGGACGAGCAGGCGGAAGCCATTCTCGAGACCAAGCTGCGCCACCTCGCGCGCCTCGAAGAGATGAAGATCCGCGACGAGCAGAAGGAACTCGCGGAGGAACGGGACGTAATCGAAGGCATCTTGAAGAGCAAGGCCAAGCTCACCAAGCTGGTGCGCGACGAATTGCTGAGCGACGCGGAAGAGTACGGCGACGAGCGGCGTACCAAGCTGGTCGAGCGCGAGGCCGCTCAGGCCATCTCCGAGACCGAGCTGCTCACCAGCGAGCCGACCACCGTCGTGCTGTCCCGTTTGGGCTGGGTGCGCGCCGCGAAAGGACACGACATCGACGTCCGTTCGTTGAGCTACAAGGGCGGAGATGAGTTCCAGGCCGCCGCCCGCGGCCGCAACCTGCAGCAAGCCGTGTTCATCGATTCGACGGGGCGGGCCTACAGCCTGGATGCGCACCAGCTGCCGGCAGCGCGCGGCTACGGCGAGCCGCTGTCGGGCACGGTCGATCCTCCGGACGGCGCCACTTTTGCCGCGGTGCTGATCGGCGAGCCGGACGACCTGTGGCTGCTGGCTAGCGATGCGGGCTATGGATTCGCCGTGAAACTGCGCGAACTGTACGCGCGCAACAAGAAGGGCAAGTCGATCCTCAAGGTTCCGGAGAACGCGCGGGTGCTGCCGGCGCAGCCGATTGCGCAGAAGACGGCGCTCGCCATATTCGTCAACAACGACGGCGAAGTGCTCGCGCTGCCGGCGGCACAGATCGAAGAGATGACCGCCGGCAAGGGACAGAATCTATTCGGCATTCCGGGCAAGAAATCCGCGGACCGCGACGAGTACCTGGTGGCGATGGCGGTGGTGGGCCCGGGCGAGCTGCTGACCATTTACAGCGGCAACAGCGCGCCGATGAAGCTCAAGTTCGACGACCTCAAACAGTTCCAAGACAAGAAAGGCCAGCGCCGCCAGAGATTTTCCCGTGCCTACAAGCAGGTCGACCGCCTGGAGGTCTCCGCGGCTTAGCCGGAATCATTCACGAGAACGCCCGCCGTCCGTCGATGATTCAGGCTACCGCCTGTCGCTCGACGACATGGTCACATCCTCGGGAGCATTCACGAAGTAGCCCTGGATGAATTCGATGCCGAGCTGCCACAACACGGCCATGGTGTTGGCGTCCTCCACGCGCTCGGCCACCGTTTCCATGCCGCGGCGTTTCGCGGCCTCGACCAGGCCCTTCACGCGTTGTTGCTGGATCTGATTCGTCGACAGTCCCTGCATCAATGAGCCGTCGATCTTGATGAAATTCATGTCGATGTCGGCCAGCAGCTTCAAGGGATCCCGGCCGGTGCCGAAGTGCTCCAAAGCGAAGCGAAAGCCGAGTTTACGTAAGCTCTCCGCCAGATCCTTGGTCTGCCGCACGTACTGATTCGCGAGATCTTCGGTCACCTGGACGCAGATACGCTTCGCTTCGATCTTGAGCGATTTGAGCTGAGTGTCGAGCCATGGGAGCAGGCTCTTGTCGAGTACCGTGTCCTTCGACACGCGCACGAAAATGCAGGAAGCCTTGCGGTTGGCGGCGAACGACATCGACGCCCCGATCACCCAGCGATCGATGTTCTTCATCAAGTCGTTGCGTTCGGCGGCCGCGATGAATTCCGCGGGCAACACTTCATTACCCTGTTCGTCGAGCATGCGCACCAGAACGTCGAACATGCCCTTGTCTTCGCCGAGCAGGCTCGCAATGGGCTGCTGCACCAGGCGGAAGCGATTCTCCATCAGCGCGCTCTTGATGTGCTTGACCCAGATCTTGTCGTAGGCCTGCACGCGGGTGTCGGTGTCGGACTTGTCGACCACGTACATCTGATTGCCGCCGAGTTCGCGTCCGCGCCGCGTCGCGCTGACCGCATCGCTGATCGCCGCCCCCACGTCGGGATTGGCCGACGGCAAGAGTCCCAACCCCACGGTCACCGTGGCCGACAGGGTCTTGTCTTCGATCGCGAACACGTGCTCGTTCACGCGCTTCACGACGTTCTCGGCCCAGGTCTCGACGTCGCGGGCCGTGCCGCGTTCCAGCAAGATCAACAAGCCGTTGCCGCCGAAGCGGCCGCACAGATCGGTGGGCGTCAGTTGCGCCCGCAGCAGGTCGGCGACCTGCGCCATGAAATCCTCGCTCGCGAGCACGCCGATGGAATTCTGGATTTCAATGAAGCGGTCCGGCTTGATGAGGGCGAACTGGCGCACGCCGCCCTTCATGCCGTGGGCGCAACGTTCGCGTACCGCGGCGATCAGATAGCGCTGCTGGAGAAAGCGCGTCGAGGCGTCGTTCTTGACGGCATCGGCGAGCTGCACTTCGAGATCGTGATCCTTCTTGTGCGTTGCCGAGATCGCAATGCGGATGGCGGGCTCATTCTCGTAGTCGGCCTTGGTGAGCAGCAGCTCGAGCGCCACGCTCGAGCCGTCCGACAGCAATGCCTGCACCTTGAGGTCATGGCCCGACCACTTGCCCTGCAAGCAGGCGACCAGTGCCCCTTTTAGGGCGGGATGCGTCTCCTGCTCGAACAGGTCCATGAGCGGCGTGCCGGTGAGCGCGTCGTCGCCGGAATAGCCGAACAGCTCGAGCCATGCGCGATTCGCATCGACGATGATGCCTTCCTGCACGTGCGTGATGGCGTCGGCCGAGCCTTCGAGAAAATTTTGCAGCTGCTCGCGATACTCGCGGGCCGAGGACAGGGTGGTCGAGAGGGCACGCTCCAGGCGATAGGCGCGAAGCTCGCGGGTCGCAACCGATTGCAGGCGGCTGCGGTTGGCGAGCGTCACCACATCCTGCGCACCCAGGCTCATGGCCTCGGCGATGGCGGCTTCATCGACGTGTTCGCGCATGATGAGCACGGGCATTCCCGGCGCGCTCTGCTGTTTGACCTTCATCAGCGCCCCCAGATCGGTGCCGAGCTCCTCGATGAAGGCAATTAGCATCTCAGGGTTGATCTGCGTCAGGGCATCCCCGAGATCGCGCGCGTCCGGAAGCCACGTGCAATGCACCGGATGGCCGGCCTTGCGCAGCGTGCTGTTGATCGCCTCGACGTGGTCCTGGGACCGCGTCATGACGATCATTGGAACGGCTCCCTGCTCGGTCACGGGTCAAAATCCTCTCAAAATGGGCGCGAAGTGTAACACTTGGGTCATACTGATTCTGGGACCGGCGTCAACCCTTGAAAGAGGCCGGCGAGCCCTCCGAGCCGGCGAATTGCCCCGGAATTGGCCAAGGCCGGGGGGTTGCGGCTATGATACGCGCCCTTCAAGTCCGAGGCCTTCGATGGCGAACTACAGCACGAACGAATTCAAGTCCGGTCTCAAGATCCTGATCGATGGCGATCCCTATGCGATCGTCGAGAATGAGATGGTCAAGCCGGGCAAAGGTCAGGCGTTCAATCGCGTTCGGGTGCGCAACCTGAAGACAGGCCGGACCATCGAGCGCACGTGGAAGTCGGGGGACACCGTCGAAGCCGCCGACGTCGTCGATACGGATATGCAGTACCTGTACCGGGACGGCGATTTTTTCAATTTCATGGTGCCGGACACCTTCGAACAGCTCACGGCCTCCAAGGAGGCGGTGGGCGACGGTGCCCAGTGGCTGAAGGACGGCACGGTTTGCGTCGTTACTTTGTGGAACGGCGTGCCGCTGCAGGTAACGCCCCCCGCGCACATGGAACTGAAGGTCATCGAGACGGATCCCGGCGTCCGCGGCGATACCGCCACCGGCGGCTCGAAGCCCGCGAAGCTGGAAACCGGCGCCATGGTGCGGGTGCCCCTGTTCATCAACGAAGGCGAGATCTTGCGCATCGACACGCGCACCGGCGAGTACCTGTCGCGCGGCAAGAACTAAGCCGCGCGGTAAGAACTAAGTCGCGCGGTAAGAACCAAGCCGGCCCGTTCCCGCGGCGGCCCAAGGCCGTCCGCGTCGTCGCGCGGGTTACGCGGTGTCGATGGTGAAGGCCATGGCGTCGGCGAGCCGCGGCGCTCCCAACGCAGTGGCGACCAGGCGATCGAAACCAAGAGCGACTCCGGAGCAATCCGGCATCCCCGCCGCCAGCGCCGCCAGCAAGCGTTCATCCAGCGGCGATTGCACTTGGCCCCGCGCATGCCGGAGGGCCAGGTCTTGGTCAAAACGCGCACGCTGTTCACCGGCATTCACCAGTTCATGAAAGCCATTCGCCAACTCGACGCCGTTCAGGTACAGCTCGAAGCGCGCCGCGACCGGCGGCAACCCCGGTTTCAATCGAGCGAGCGCCGCCTGCGAGGCCGGGTAGTCGCAGATGAAACACGGCCGATCGACCCCTAAGCGGGGACCTACGACGAGTCCCATCAAGAGATCGAGCTTGGCATCACGGTCGAGTTCGGCATGGCAAACGATGCCGTGGCGCCGTGCCGCGTCGGCCAGATCAGCATCACTCGCACCGTGCGCGTCGACCCCGGCGTGGCGCTGCAAAGCAGCCGAGTAACTCAGCCGTTCCGCCGCTTCGAGCCGCCGGGGCGCCAAGAGGCAACCGACCAGGGCCTCGACCTCGGTCATCAGAGCCGCGTCATCGAACCCGAGCCGGTACCACTCGATGAGCGTGAATTCAGGGTTGTGCCAGCGGCCGTGCTCGGCGTCGCGAAACACCTTGCAGATCTGGTAGATATCGCCGCTGCCCGCGGCCAGCAGCCGTTTCATGGCGTACTCAGGCGAGGTGGCCATGTGGAATTTCCCCAAACCGGCGACTTGCGTGACCAAGGACTCGATCTGCGGATCGCTCACGGCGGCGCCGCTCAATATCGGGGTCTCCACTTCGAGCACGCCGCGGCTCGCGAAGAATTCGCGCGCAGCGGCCAACATCGCCGCGCGGCGTCCCAGGGCCTCGAGACTAGCCGTCGGGCGCCAGCTCACGCGATGCCGCCGAGGGATTGGCCCAGCCGCACCACACTGCCGGCGTGCACCCAAGGGTGCCAGCGCACGCGATTCGGCTCGAACAGCAGAATCACGGTCGAACCCATATTGAAACGCCCGAGTTCCGCGCCTTTCTCCAGCGTCGTCGGCGGGGCCGGCATCCGGGTGATCACGCGCCGCGCCGCGGGCGTGATGTCGCCGGCCCATACGGTCGCCATGCTGCCCACGTTGAGCGCCCCCACCATCACCAACGCGAACTGACCTATTTCCGAATCGAACAGCGTCAGGATGCGTTCGTTGCGCGCGAACAACCCGGGAACATGCTGCGCCGTCGCGGCATTGACGCTGAATAGGCGCCCAGGAACGTACACGGTCTCTTTCAGTTCACCGCGAAGCGGCATATGCACGCGGTGATAATTGAAAGGCGCGAGATAAATCGTGGCGTATGAGCCGCCTTCGAATCGGCTCGCCCAGGGTTGCGCGGCGAGCAGCTCCGCGAGGCGGTAGCGGCGACCCTTCGCTTGCAGCAGGCGGTCACGGTCGATCATGCCCGCTTCGCTGATGCAGCCGTCGACGGGACTCGCGATTGCCCGGTCGCCCGTGATCGGGCGCGCACCGTCCTTCAGGGCGCGGGTGAAGAACTCGTTGAAGCTGCCATAGCGGTAGGGATCGCTTTCGGCGGCCTCGGTCATGTCGACGCGGTAGAGCTTGAGAAAGCCGCGGATGGTCCAATTCTTGAACCACGCGGTGCGCACGCGGGTTGCCGCCAATATCAGCCGTGAGAGTGCGTGCTGCGGCAGCAGGTATTGAAACCAGACGAACAGCCGGCCGCGGATGCCGCCGTCCGCGCGCCCATCGCGGCTCGCGCCGCCCACGTCGTTCATGCGCGGCCGCCCAAGGGGCCGCGGGCGGCCACGATGCGCTGGAAATCGCCCCGCAAAGCTTCCACGCCGAAGGGGCCGCTCAGGATCGCGGCCAGCCTTCCGTCGGGGTCGACTACAAAAATATCGCCGGAGTGATCGACGGCGTACCTGCCGTCGGCGGCCGGCTCGATGAGGACGCTGACGCCCAGCTTCTTCGCGACGGCTTCGATGGTCGGCTGATCGGCGGCGGTGAGGCCGATGAATTCGGGATCGAAGTACGGTACATATTTCGCCATTTGCGCGGGTGTGTCGCGCTTGGCGTCGACCGACACGAACACCACTTGCGGACGCACTGGTGCCTTGGCGGCACGCAGACTCTTTTCCATCGCGGCCAAGGTGGCGAGGGTCGTCGGACAGAGATCCGGACAATTCGTATAGCCGAAAAACAGCATCGACCAGTGGCCGCGCAGGTCGGCGCTGCCGAATGGCCGACCTTGCTGATCGATCAGGCTAAAATCCGGCAGCACGCGGCTGGGCGTGATGAAGGTTCCCGTGGTCAAATTGACCGGCGGCGTGCGATGACGCCAGAGTGCCGAGCCGGCGACGCCCGCAATAGCGACGATGCCCATGAGTGCCAAGGACAAGAATTTCGACTGAGTTGCCATGCGCCGATTATCCCATACAGCCGCCGACGCCGTCGGCGCCGCACGTGAAACCGCTGCTGCCTCCGGCGAGTCCGTGGGCGCCGCCATCGAACGCTGCCGGCGCGCGCTGCGGCGCGCACGCCTGCACTTCGGTCACGGCACCGCCAATGCGCGCGACGAGGCCGCCGAACTGGTGTTCTTCGTCGCCGGCCTGAGCCACGACTTGGGTTCGAGCGCGTATTCCATCAGGCTGAACGCGCGCCGCACCGCACGCATCGATGCGTTGCTGGCACGGCGTATCGCCGAACGCATACCGCTGCCTTATCTTACGCATCGGGCGTTTTTTGCCGGGCTCGAACTATACGTGGATGAGCGGGTCCTGGTGCCGCGCTCGCCCATCGCCGAACTCATCGTGCAGCGTTTTCAGCCCTGGGCGGATGCGCGCCGCGTGCGCCGGATTCTGGATATCGGGACCGGGTCGGGGGCGATCGCACTGGCCTGTGCCATGGCCTTTCCCAAGGCCAGAGTCGATGCCGTCGACGTGTCCGCAGCCGCACTGCACGTGGCGCGCCGCAATTTGCGTCGCCTGAATCTGGAAAAGCGCGTCAGAATGCTGCGATCGAATTATTTCGACGCCGTGAAGGGCCGCCGTTACGATATCATCGTGAGCAATCCGCCCTATGTCGGGCGCGCGGAAATTGCCAAGCTCCCGCGCGAGTATGAGCATGAACCGAAAATCGGACTCGCCTCGGGCGCCGATGGCCTCGATGCGGTACGGGCGATCTTCGCAGGGGCGCGACGGCACCTCAGCCGCGATGGCATTCTGGTCGTGGAAGTCGGCAATACCGAAAACGCGCTGTTGCGCACCTTTCCCAGGCTGCCGTTCGTTTGGCCGGAGATTGCGATGGGCGGCGGCGGGGTGTTTTTACTGCAGGCACGGGATCTGGGTTGAGACGGGATCTGGGTTGAGAGAGGAGCAAAGCGCGTGGCGGGAAATACCTTCGGTCGCCTATTCACGGTGACGAGTTTCGGGGAGAGCCACGGCCCCGCACTCGGCTGCGTCGTGGACGGTTGCCCGCCGGGTTTGGCGTTGACCGAAGCCGATTTGCAGGCCGACGTCGAGCGCCGGCGCCCCGGCACCTCGCAGTACACCAGCCAGCGGCGCGAGCCCGACACCGTGCGCATCCTGTCGGGCGTGTTCGAGGGCAGGACCACCGGCACCCCGATCGGCCTCCAGGTCGCGAACGAAGATCAGCGCTCGCGCGATTACGACAAGATCAAGGACCGTTTTCGCCCCGGCCATGCGGATTACACCTACCATCAAAAATACGGCTTTCGCGACTATCGCGGCGGCGGACGTTCCTCGGCGCGCGAGACCGTCATGCGCGTGGCGGCCGGGGCCATCGCGCGGAAGTTTCTGCGCGAGCGGTTGAAGGTCAGTATTCACGGATATCTCGCGCAAATGGGACCCCTGGTATTGCAGCCGGTCGATCCGGCGAGTGCCTACGAGAATCCCTTTTTCTGCCCGGATCCGAGCCGCATCCAGGAGCTCGAGGATTTCATCTGGCGCATTCGCGAGGCGGGAGATTCCATCGGTGCGCGCGTGACGGTGATCGCCCAGGGGGTGCCGCCGGGCTGGGGTGAGCCCGTGTTCGAGCGGCTCGACGCGGACCTGGCAAGCGCCATGATGGGCATCAACGCCGTGAAGGGCGTGGAGATCGGCGCCGGTTTCGGCGCGGTCGAGCAGCGCGGCTCCGAACATCGCGACGAACTCACCCCGCGGGGCTTCAAGAGCAACCATGCCGGCGGCGTGCTCGGCGGCATCTCCTCGGGCCAGGACATCGTGGTGAGCCTCGCGCTCAAGCCCACGTCGAGCATCACGCTGCCCGGCGCAACCATCGACATTCATGGCAACCCCGCCGAGGTCGTCACCACCGGACGGCACGATCCCTGCGTCGGCATCCGAGCCACGCCGATTGCCGAGGCGATGTTGGCGTTGGTGTTGATGGATCACTATCTACGGTTTCGCGCTCAGTGCGGGGATGTGGTCCGCACCACGCCCGTCATCACCGACCATGAATAAGGGGCCTCCGTTGCGTATCGCCGTGGTTGGCGTCTCGAGCCTGATCGGCGAGGCTGTGATCGCGGAGTTGCGCACGCGAAAAGTGCCCTTCACCGAATTGCACGCGCTCGATGACGAGCGCCATGTCGGCCGGCCGTTGACGGATGAGGCAGCGGCGGATGGCGTGGCGCTGGATTCGGCCAAAACGCCCGCGGTGGGCGACGTCGCGGCCTTTGATTTTTCGCGCGTGGATCTGGCCTTTTTTTGCGGGCGGGCCGCGCTGTCGGAGCGCTACGCCGAGGCGGCTGCCGCGCACGCGTGGGTCATCGACGGTTCCGCCGCGTTCCGAGCGCGCGCGGATGTGCCGCTGGTGGCCGCGGACGTCAATCCCGAGGCATTGGATGCCATCGGCACACACGGTCTGATCGCGTTGCCGGGAAGCGCCAGCGTGGCGCTCGCCACGGTGCTCGCGCCGCTGCATGCGCTCGCAGGCCTCGAGCGCGCCGAGGTGGCGACGTATCAAGCAGTGTCGGGCAGCGGGCGCGGAGCCATGGATGAACTCGCCGGGGAGACTGTGGCCATGCTGAGCGGCAAGAAGGCGAGGGGACGGGCGTTCGGCCGCCAAATTGCCTTCAATGTGATTCCGCAAGTGGATGCGCTGGATGCGGACGGCGTCTCACGCGAGGAGCGGCGCCTCTGGGAGGAGTGCCGCCGCGTGCTCGATCTGCCGCTTCTCCAGATCAATGCAACGGCAGTCCGGGTGCCTGTTTTCTTCGGCCACAGCCTGGCAGTGCACGCCAGTTTCGAGCGACCTTTGAGCGCGGCCGACGCCACGGCAGTGTTGCAACGCGGCACGGGTCTGAGCGTCATCGAAGCAGGCTCGAGCATGGAATATCCGACGCCGGCCACATTGGCAATGGCCCCCGATAAGGTATATGTAGGCCGATTACGGAGGGATGTGACCCGTGACCACGCTCTAAATTTTTGGGTCGTGGCCGATAATGTTCGGAAATGTGCGGCACATAACGCAGTTTCGGTAGCCCATATTTTGGTAAATAGATCCCCGTGAGATATAGTTATTGGCTTATGTAAAAGGCAAGCGGCAAGTGAGAATACGATTGCAAGCTCCTATAGCACAATGAACTTTACCCGCTTGCCCACCAGATTCCTGGGAGTAGAAATGTCCGTGACGATGCCTCGGCTGATACTGATGGCGTGTCTGCTATCCACAACTTTCGTGTGGCCGTCCTCGTCGTGGGCACTCGGCCTGGGTGAGATCCATTTGAACTCGGCCCTCAACGAGCCGATGAATGCTGAGATCGACCTGATTGCGGCCGCCCCGGATGAATTGACTGCCCTGCGCGCGAGCCTCGCCGGCCGCGACGCGTTCACCCGCTATGGCATCGATCGTCCGCCATTCCTGTCGACCCTGTCATTCAAGGTGGGCAAGGGTAAGGACGGCCGCGACGCCTTGTTGGTGCGCTCCACCGACGCGATCCCCGAGCCATTCGTGACATTCCTGGTCGAAGTGAATTGGGCGCGCGGCCGCCTGATGCGCGAATACACCGTGTTGCTGGACCCGCCGGTGTACACGCCGGGCGAGACGGCGAGCAGCGCGGCTCCCGTTACCGCGCCGACCGTCGCCCCGGCTCGACGGGCCGCACCCGCACCCGCACCCGCAGCGGCGCCGCCGGCCGCCAATCGCGCGCCCGCGGCCAGCCAGTCGCCCGCCGGCGCCTCGCCGGAGCCGGCAGCGCACCTCACCGGCAGCACTTATCGGGTCGGCGATGGCGATACGCTCACCAAGATTGCGCGCAGCCTGCGCGCGAATATGCCGGTGAAGCCGGCGGACATCGATCAGACCATGCTGGCGGTATACCGCGCGAATCCTGATGCGTTCGGCGGGAATATCAATATCTTGCGGCGCGGCGCAGTGCTGCGTGTTCCGGGCGCGGACGAGATCGCCGCGTTGAATCAGTCCGAGGCGGTGAGCGAAGTGCACCGCCAGATGAATACGTGGCGCGGTGCGAGCGGCGGCGAAGCCGGCGGCCATCTGCGGCTCGTGGCCCCGAACGCCGGCGGCGGCGCGGCCGGCGGCGGCGGCGATGCGGCCAACGCGGAAGCGCAAGCGCTCCGCGACCGGGTCAAGGATCTGGAAGGACAGCTGGCCGAATCACATCGCTTGATCGACATCCGTAACAGCGAGCTCAGCGCCCTGCAGCGCAAGCTCGGTGCGGCGGCCGCCGCGCCCACTCCGGCGCCTGCACCGTCGACCTCCGCTCAAACGAATCCCGCGCCGTCCGTGAGCGCGGCTCCGCCGCCCGCGTCCTCGCCGCCCACGGCGACTCCCGTGCCGCCGCCGGTGGAAAGCACCTCCAGGCCTGCGCCGATACCTGCTCCTGCGCCGCCAGCGCCCGTGCTGCAAAAGAAGCCGGCCCCCGCGGCTGCGGAATCGGGATCCTGGATCGACTGGGTGGCCTCCAACTGGTGGGTACCGGCCGCTGTGATCATCGGGTTGTTCGCCGTGCTGCTGTTCGCCGCGTGGCGGCGCAGACAAGCCACCGGCGGCGATTTCCACGGGCTGGAAGCGACCGACGTTGCCGACTTCCGCGATCCGACCGCCAAACCGGCCGGCATGCGCAGGAGCGACGATTCATTCGTGGTCGAGGAATCCGGCGAACATCGATTGCCGGAATTCGAGGCTGCGCCCGCCAACCTGAGCGATACGCACTCCGATATCAAAACGCCCGACGACACCATGTCGAGCGAGAGCGCAGTCAATCTCGATCAGGGCGATCCCCTGGCCGAAGCCGATTTTCACATGGCCTACGGCCTGTATGACCAAGCGGCCGATTTGGTGCGCATTGCGCTCGAGCGCGAACCGGATCGGCGCGATCTGCGGCTGAAACTGCTGGAGATTTATTTCGTTTGGGGCAACAAGGACGCGTTCCTGCAAACGGCGAAGGGATTGGAAGCGACGCGCGACCGCGCTCCCGCCGGCGAGTGGGACAAGATCGTCATCATGGGCAAGCAGATTTGCCCCGACGAACCGTTGTTCGCGACCACTGCCGGCGGCGGCCGCGGCGCGGGCGCTTTGATCGACTTGAATCTCGAAGGCGGCGAGAACCGCGTCGATATCGATTTGTTCGGCGATCCGGAAGGTGAACGCAGCAGTTTGGGTCACCACCCCCTCGCCAACGAGGGCGACGATATCGCGGCAACCGGCGAATCGCCCGCGATGCGCGCCGGCTCCGATCTCGACTTTACCTTGGATGCGCCGGAACGCGGCGCGGATGAGTCGCCGACGCGCGAAATGCCGCCGCGCGATGAACCGACCGTCGAGTCCGAGCTGATGAATTTCGCGGACGCCGCCCCCACGATGGAATCGCCGTCGTTGAAATCCAACGACGTGCACGACCGTATCTCCTCGAAGTTGGGGCCGGTGAAAGCCGATCAAACCGCCGAGGTTTCGATCGACGATTTAGGATTGGATCTCGATCACCTCGAAGAGACCGGTGCGCCATCGATCAGCCAACTCGAGAAGACCGATCATCCGGCCGATGCGCCGACGATGGTGGCCGGCCTCGATGAAAAGTCGCGGCGTATGATGGCGGAGGCCGAGAGCCGCTCGCGCGACCGCGATCTGACCGAACTGGAACGCGAATTGGAAGCCTCCTTCATCGCGGACCTCGACACGAATCAGGACGACGTCAAGACCGCGGTGCTGGGCCCCGAGTCAGCGCCCACGGTGCACATGCCGCGAGATTTCGACGCCAATTCGACGTCGCGTTTCAAATCGCCTGAATTCTCCGACATCGCGGACGCGGAAAAAGTGGATGTGGATTCTACCTCGAAGCTGCGCAGCCTCAGCGGCGACAGCATCGACCTGGATCTGGATCGACTCGCCAACGCGTTGGGAAGCGGCGATACCGTCGAGCAGCCGCGGGCGGAAGACGAAGTGTTCTCGAATGAAGTGTTCGAGGCCAGCCAGCGCAGCCGCCGCGTCGATCTCGACGTGGGCGAGGCGATGAATGGCAGCGAGGGGCCGACCAATAAGCTGCAAGCGATCTCATCGACCAATCGCACCGCGAAGATTCAGGCCGACGATCTCGGTCCGCCGGAACTCGAGCCGGTGACCATGAGCGAGGTGGGCACCAAGCTCGATCTGGCGCGGGCGTATATGGACATGGGCGATCCTGAAGGTGCGCGCAGCATTCTCGATGAAGTCGTGCAGGAAGGCTCTGCCAGTCAGAAACAGGAAGCGCAGCGCCTGATCGAGACTCTGCCCGGTTAACGTGGGGGCCTCTGGACCACGGACCAGGGGCCGCCGCGTCGCCGCTATTCTGGAGTATGACGGCACCGAGTACGCCGGCTGGCAGTCGCAGGAGCACTCGGCGTCGATCCAAGACGCCGTGCAGGCGGCCATATCCTTCGTAGCCGGCGAGCCCGTAGTCGCGATCTGCGCCGGCCGCACCGACAGCGGTGTGCACGCCATCGGCCAGGTGATTCACTTCGATACCAATGCCGTTCGCACCCCCCGCGCCTGGGTGCTGGGCGCCAATACCAGGCTCTCGCCGGCGATCGCCCTGCAATGGGCCGGGGAGGTGACGCTCGGGTTTCACGCGCGGCACAAGGCGATTCGCCGCATTTACCGGTACTGCATCTTGAATCGCAGCGCCCGCTCGGCGTTGCAGCGCGCGCGAGCCGCGTGGATCCATCGCCCGCTCGATGCGGCAGCGATGCATGCGGCCGCGCAGGCGCTGATCGGCGAGCATGATTTCTCCGCTTTTCGCTCGGTCGAGTGCCAATCGAAAACCCCGGTCAGGCGCGTCGAGCGGATCGAGGTGCGGCGCGAAGGCGACTATCTGTGGTTGGAGATTGCGGCGAATGCTTACTTGCATCACATGGTGCGCAACATCGTGGGAACGCTGCTCGACGTGCAGCGCGGGCCGGACCCCGCGGCGGCCATGGCCCGGGTGCTCGAGCAGGGCGATCGCCGCCTCGCGGGCGCCACCGCTCCGGCCGCCGGCCTATACCTGTGGCGGGTGGAATACCCGCCCATCCACGGTATTCCCGCGCCGCCGGCTGCCGCCAAGGGGCTGATTGGGCTAGACTAGCGCATGTCCTGGTTCGAGCGAATTGTCCCGTCGCGTATCAAAACCGAGCGTCGCACGCGCTCGGTGCCGGAAGGCTTGTGGACCAAGTGCCCCGCCTGCGACGCCGTTCTGTATCGCGCGGAGATCGAGCGCAATCTGCACGTGTGCCCAAAATGCAGCCACCACATGCGCATCAACGGCCGCGAGCGGCTGGCGAAGTTCCTCGACACGGGATCGACCACCGAGCTTGCCGTCAAGATCGAGCCGGAGGACCCGCTCAAATTCAAGGATTCGAAGCGCTACAAGGACCGAATCACTCAAGCCCAGAAACAGACCGGCGAGCGCGATGCGCTGATCGTCATGGCGGGCAAATTGGCCGGGCTGGATGTGGTCGCGTGCGCGTTCGAGTTCCGATTTTTGGGCGGCTCGATGGGCTCCGTGGTGGGCGAGAAATTCGTGCGCGCGGTCGAACATAGCCTCGAGCATCGCATGCCGCTGGTGTGTTTCGCGGCGAGCGGCGGCGCCCGCATGCAGGAGGCGCTGTATTCGCTGCTGCAGATGGCGAAGACCAGCGCCGCGCTCAAGCGCCTGTCGGAGGCGCGGCTGCCCTTCATTTCGGTGATGACCGATCCGACCACCGGCGGCGTATCCGCGAGCCTCGCGATGCTGGGGGACATCAACATCGGGGAACCCAAGGCTCTGATCGGTTTCGCCGGCCCCCGCGTGATTCAACAAACGGTACGCGAGACCCTGCCGGAAGGATTTCAGCGCAGCGAGTTTCTGCTCGAGCACGGCGCACTCGATATGATCGTCGATCGGCGCGAGATGCGCGATCGCATCGGCGCCATGCTGCGCCTGCTGACCGGCAAAGAACCCGCCGCAGCATAAAGGTCGCGCGCCATGTTGAGTCTCGAGCAGTGGCTGGCCTACCAAACGCAGGTTCACCCGCAATCCATTGACCTTGGGCTCGACCGGCTGCGGCTGGTCCTAAATCGCTTGGACTGGCGGCAGCCCGAGGTTCCGGTGATCACCATCGCCGGCACCAACGGTAAAGGCTCGGTGAGCGGCTATTGCGCGGCGATCATGGCGGCGGCGGGCTACCGGGTCGGCACGTTTACCTCGCCGCATCTACGCGATTATCGCGAGCGCATCCGCATTCACGATCGGCTGGTCGGCGCGGCCGAATTGGTGTCGGCCTTCGAACGCATCGAGGCCGCGCGCGGCGAGGTGGGATTGACTTTCTTCGAGTTCAACACGCTCGCCGCACTGCTGGTGTTCGAGGCGGCGCGGCTGGACGCGTGGGTACTCGAGATCGGCATGGGAGGCCGCTTGGACGCCGTCAATGTGGTCGATCCGGATGTCGCGGTGGTCGTGAGCATAGGATTGGACCATCAGGAATATCTGGGGGCGACGATCGAGGCGATCGCGCGCGAGAAGGCAGGTATTTTCCGGCACGGCCGTCCGGCCGTGCTCGGCAGCCCCGAGATGCCCGGCATCGTCGAAGACATGGCCCGGTCGAGCGGCGCGCCGCTCAAGCGCTTAGGGGTCGAGTACACCTGCACTCGGGAAGGTGCCACCTGGCACTTCCGCGGCAGGCGCTGGAATTTGCCTCATTTGCCCGCGCCGGCGCTCGTGGGCGACACGCAATACGCGAATGCGGCCACCGCCATCGCCGCCCTCGAAGAGATCGATGCGCGCTTGAGCATTCCCGCCGCGGCGGTGGCGCAGGGACTCGAGCGGGTGCGGCTGGCCGCGCGCTTCCAGGTGATCCCTCCCGCCAACCCTGCCGCGCCCACGTGGATATTGGATGTCGCTCACAATCCGGCGGCTGCGCAAGTGCTGGCGCGCAATTTGCGCGACC
>DASYFQ010000096.1:0-31314 GCA_036498345.1 Steroidobacteraceae bacterium | reverse complement strand
GCTGAACGCGGGTATGTGATCACCGGAGATGAGAAGTACCTCGAACCCTATAGGCAGTCCGCACGGCTCGTCGAGGTGGAAGCGACGCAGCTCCGTCGGTTGACCGCGGACAGACCCGATCAACAGCAGCGGCTCAACTCTGTAGTGGCACTGGCAACAGAGCGACTGGCCAACTTGCGTTCAGTGATCGATTTGCGGCGAGACCTGGGTTTTGAAGCGGCGAAGAATGAGATTCTCACGGGAAAGGGCAAGCGATTCCACGATAAGATCCGCGGCCTCATCGATGAGATGAAGGGAACAGAGACATCCTTGCTCGCTGAGCGTGAACGCTCCGCCCAGCTCAGCTCCACCGTGGCCATACTGGTCATTCTGGGCGGCGGGATCCTCGCCTGCGGGATCGTGGTAATGGCGCTATGGGCGATCCGCCGGGATTTTGCCGGCCGATCTCGAGCCGAGCGCGCATTGCGCGAGGCGAACAGTCAACTTGAGGGGCGCGTTAAGCAACGCACTTTAGAGCTAGCCCGCCAGGCCTCCATCATTGAGTTCTCTGACGATGCGATCGTCAGCAAGGATCTTAACGGCATCATCACCAGTTGGAATCCGGGTGCCGAAAAGCTCTTCGGCTATTCAGCGGCGGAGGTATTGGGGAAACCGATGACGCTGCTGATTCCGCCGGAGCGTTCCAGCGAGGAACCCACTATTCTGGCGCGAATTGCGCGCGGTGAGATCACCGATCATTTCGAGACGGTACGGGTTGGAAAGGATGGTCGGACAATCGATGTCTCCGTCACCATCTCTCCGATTCTCGACGGCCAAGGCACCATCACCGGCGCATCCAAAATCGCCAGAGACATCACCGACCGCAAACGCGCAGAGCAGAAGCTGCAGGCCCAGTTGGCGCGGTTGAATCTGCTGCAGCAAGTTACCCGAGCCATCGGCGAGCGTCAGGACATCCAAAGCATTTTTCAGGTCGTGATTCGAACCCTAGAGGAACATCTGCCGGTGGATTTCTGCTGCATCTGCCTCTATGAGCCCGCTGACAACGTGCTGACGGTCACAAGCGTGGGCGTTCGTAGTCAAGCGCTGGCAATGCAGATTGCGATGACACAAGAATCTCGTATCGAGATCGATCAGAACGGATTGTCGCAATGCGTGCGCGGCCGATTGATTTACGAGCCGGAAATCGCGCAAGTTGCGTCCCCTTTTCCCCAACGCTTGGCGGGAGGCGGCTTACGGTCGATGGTCGCCGCTCCGCTCCTGGTCGAAAGTAAAGTGTTCGGTGTCCTGATCGCCGCCCGCCAGCAGTCGCGCAGCTTCACCAGCGGCGAATGCGAGTTCTTGAAGCAATCGAGTGAGCACGTCGCGCTGGCGGCCCACCAGGCGCAACTTTATGGCGTTCTGCAACAGGCCTACGATGACTTGCGCCAAACCCAAAAGGCCGTCATGCAGCAGGAACGTCTGCTCGCCCTGGGCCAAATGGCAAGCGGCATCGCGCACGATATCAACAATGCAATTTCTCCCGTGGCGCTCTACACCGAGTCGCTGCTGGAGAAGGAACCCGATCTGAGTCCTCGAACACGCAGTTATCTCGAGACAATCCAGCGTGCCATCGATGACGTAGCGCGCACCGTGTCGCGTATGCGCGAGTTTTATCGCCAGCGCGAACCGCAGCTATCTCTCCTGCCCGTGGACATGAATAGCCTCGCACGGCAGGTCGTGGAGCTGACACGCGCCCGGTGGAGCGACATGGCTCAGCGGCGTGGCATTCCTATCGAGATTCGCATCGAGCTGGCCCAGGACCTGCCCAAAATCATGGGTGCCGACAATGAAATCCGCGATGCACTCACCAATCTGATTTTCAACGCGGTCGATGCCATGCCTAACGGCGGTCCGCTGATATTGCGAACAAGCATCGCGCGCGGCGCAGCGTCCCATTCTGGAACTCCCCAATTCATTCAGCTCGAAGTAGTGGATGCCGGAATCGGCATGGACGAGGACACGCGGCGCAGATGTCTGGAGCCCTTTTTCACTACCAAAGGTGAGCGGGGCACCGGTCTCGGACTTGCAATGGTATACGGCACTATGCAGCGTCATAGCGCCGACATTGACATTGAGAGTGAAGTAGGCAAGGGCACCATAGTACGCCTCAGGTTCCCGGTACCTGCGACATCCGCACTCGGCGGCGCACCGTCCATTGCGCTCACTGCGGTCCCACCGCAGCGCATACTGATCGTGGACGACGATCCTCTGGTCCTCAAGTCGTTGCGCGATGCTCTGGAAGCGGACGGTCACACTGTGACATCCGCAGATGGCGGCCAGGCGGGTATCGATACTTTCCTCGATGCGCGGAAACGCGGCGTGCCGTTTCCTTTCGTCATTACTGACCTCGGGATGCCCTACGTGGACGGCCGCAAGGTTTCAAGCGCGGTCAAGACGGCGGCCCAGGACACTATTGTTCTAATGCTGACCGGGTGGGGGCAGCGACTCGTGGCAGATGGAGACATTCCGTCGCATGTGGATCGAGTTCTCGGCAAGCCCCCGAAAATGCGCGAACTGCGTGAGGCAATGGCGCGATGCCTGGAGTCTCGCGCTTCTGCCATGTGAGTAGCATTCACTCACGGTTCTGGTCGTGGTCAATGAGGTAATGTGTGATCCGCCCGCGAGTTGCACCCAAACGCACGCTTTACGTTGCAGTCCCCCACATCGTCCGCACGGGTGTGCACAGAATTTAGGTATCGATCAATGCAGTGATCAACGGCCAGAGGCCGGGTGGGGAAATGAAACTCCCATGTGCTTCGCCGCAAACTGTGCAATGAGCTCATCAATCTCATCTTCGGTACGCGACAGCGCCTCCTCGATGTGCGCGGCAGTCTTCTCGACGGGCACAGCTGAGTTCGCCCGCTTGAGCCCTGCCACGGTGGCCCGCAAGGTGCTGGCGATTCGGGCTGCGCCGATTCGCGCAAACGCTTCCTGGGCATTCAGGAGTTGGCGAACCGGGTTCGTCTTCAGGTGTTCGGATAGTTGACCCGAACTCACCGCGAGCCAGAATTCACATGCCGTCAATAAGGTCTCTTCGGGCGGGGACAAGGCATTTACCGCGCCGTTGCCATTCGCCTTGCGCAGGGCATCCCGTACAAAGGCGGTAATTGGATAGAGTCCACGCCAGGTCTCTCCCATCGGTTTATGTACATCCCTTGCCGATTCGACATTGTTAGATAGCAACTCTCGGGGAATCAATCGGCAATGGCGGATATTTTTCCGATCAGACCTCTCCGCGGCGTTATGACAGACCCTTTAGGAACCAAACAATCTGCGATTGATTTTCGCTCGAGCCACTATCTAATGACGTCGGACGGTCAGGGGTGCAAGGAGAGAGTCCAATGGAAGCCGAAACAGCACAACATAGAGCATTGCCCCCTTGGGGCGGCCATCATCGCGCCACCATGTTGGCCTTTCGCAGAGTGCTTGAGCGGGCCATGTTGGATCGGAGGCCTGTCTGTGCGTGGGAACGGATACTCGCCATTGTGTGTGAGTTCCGGGCCGCTAGCGCAAACGGTGAGCTGGTTGAATATCTTGAAATTGACACAGAGCGCAAGCTCCTCGAGATGTGCTTCGCGCTCGATCAGACCGGGCCCCCTCGCATTGCAGCAATTGTCTCCTGCGCCCTCGTTTCGCTCGAACTCGGCTCATCGGCACGCATGACAGAGCAAATTGAGCAGCTTGAACGCGAGCTGCTGCCGCTAGGCGATTCACTGGACCGCGCCATCGACCGGTACGCGCGCGGCCTGCCGGACGCCAGTCGAGTAGTCGGCTTACCGCCTGGCGATTGAGGCGGCTATCCATGCACCAAGAGGATCGACAGCTGGTGCGCCAGCTGATCGCCGGCGACAAGGTCGCTTTTCGAGGCTTCTTTGAGGACTATTTCCCGCGCCTATTTCGGTTCATATTGCGGCGCGTCAACGGCGATGAGGAGGCTGCTCGAGACGTCGTGCAGGCGGCACTCACCAGCGGATCGTGCAAGTTGCAACTATATCGAGGGGAAGCGTCGCTGTTCACTTGGTTTTGCCAAATCGCACGCAATGAGCTCGCGGGTTACATCGCAAGAACCGCGCGACAGCTACCGCCGTCCTGCGGCGTGGTTGCGCTGGAAAATGATCCGACGGTTCGCGCCGGCTTGGAGTCGATACCCGCCGACAGTGAGGCGCAACCCGAGTTCGTTCAGCAACGCGAGGAGGTAGCGGTACTGGTCCACCTCGTGCTCGATTATTTGCCGCAACGTTACGCGCGGATTCTGGAGCTGAAATACCTGGAGGGCTTGTCGGTGGAGGCAATCGCCGCACATCTCGGGGTATCGGCCATTGCCGTTCAATCGCTGCTAGCCCGATCGCGCGCCGCGTTTCGAGATGTGTACGGAACCTTGAATTTTCATGATTTTGGTCTAACTCGATCGACTCCGATCGACAGGGGCGTCCAATGACCGAGCAAAGGAAACTCGACGGCACTGGGTCAACCGACGAGGTCGCACACCTGCTCGAAATTGCGGGTTCAAGACCTATGCCAAGAGCCGGAATAACGGAACCGGTCCGTATGGCCGTAGAAGACGCGTGGAGTGCGTCGGTAAACCGCCGCAAAATTATCCGTGCCATGCGTGGGTGGCTGGTTGCGAGTGTCAGCATCCTCACGATCGGTCTCGGCGCTATCGCCTTCCGGTATGCGTCGGCACCGCAGCCGCAGTTAATCGCCACGATCGTGGGCACGCGCGGTTCGGTACGGATACTGCCGCTCGCGGGTCACGTCTCGATCGTCGCAGGCGATGTGCTGAGCGCCAAGACCAGGATTGAAACGGGACCTAATGGCACTGCCTTGCTGAGCCTCGGATCGGTGGGCGTGCGGGTGGGCCCCGTCACGGAACTCGAGTTGGAGCGGCCTGGACGGATCCGTTTAAAGCGCGGCAAAATTTATGTGGACAGCGGCGAGACTGCGCGCCCCGACGCGCTGGTTGTAGCCACAGAGTTTGGCAACCTCGCACATCGTGGTACGCAGTACCAGGTCCAAGTACAGCCGAAAGCATATCTGTTCACGAGCGTTCGCGAAGGCCGGATTCTGCTGCAGGACCACGGGGCGACACAATCGGTCGAGCGAGGCGAGGGATTGCGCGTGGCGGAGACCAATGAGATTACCCGCAGCGTCATACCGCCTTACGACGCCCAGTGGCAATGGGTCAGTGAATTCGTGCCGGAGTTCTCCATCGAGGGCCAATCCTTGTCGGTGTTTCTCGACTGGTTCGCGCGCGAAACCGGCCGCCGCTTGGTGTTCGTTGGCCCGACCTCTCGCAACGACACCGACCGCACCACGCTCAAGGGGTCCATCGGCGGCCTCACGCCGACGCAAGCGCTCAACGCGGTCGTCGTGACAACCCAGTTTCAGTGCGACCTGGCCACCGACGCGGAGGTCCGCGTCAATCTCCGACCGGGCAGACCTGCTAACATGAGCCGAAATGCAGCTTCGCCTGCCGTGCTTGCCGGGCCATCGCGCTAGTTCGCTTTGCCGCGCCTTCGTTGTCGTTCTCGTTGTACTGATTGAACCTATTGTCGGCTGGACTGCCGATCAGTCGGTACTCCTCGATGATCTTCTGCAGGAAATTCAGCGTTCCGGCGTGCAGCTCATCTATAGCTCCGACACCTTTCCAGCCGATCTTCGCGTAATACCGCCACCGCCACAGCTGACGCTCGAGGCGCGACTGCGTGCCCTGTTGAGCCCTTTCCACCTGGAGGCTCGGCGGCTGCCTACCGGAGGATATGTTGTTGCACGCACGGATCCGTTGGCGACGCTGGAGATTACCGTTCTAGGCGAGCTTAATGAATCGACACCCTTGTCCGGAGCAGAAGTGTCGCTGGTGAATACGCAGCGGCATGCACGCACCGATCGCTTTGGTCGCGCGGTGTTCACGGAAATCCCGCCGGCCGCATACCTCGTCGAGGTGAAATTCGATGGCCTGCGACCAATCCAGCATCCCGTGAAGCTCACCTCGACAGGCGAGACTACGCATGTGACCTTGAGGGTGACGTGGGAGCCGACCTCGCTGGAGGAAATCGCAATCACGAGCAACCGCTACGACACGGGCTCGACCCAGAGCGTGCAGTTGTCTCGAGAAGTCCTGGAAAGCTTGCCGGTCACCAGCAGCGATGCCGTCCGGTCGTTGCAACTGTTGCCGGGAGCCGCGGTAGCGGGATATTCCGCCAAGACCCACGTGCGAGGCAGTCGTGATGATGAGACGCTGTTTCGATACGACGGGGCAACCTTGAGCGATCCCTATCATTTGGAGGCGTTTCAAAGCCTGCTCGGCGCGATCGATCCGGCGGTCATTGAGTCCACGACCTCCTGGACCGGCGTGGCACCAATCCAGTTCGGTGGCCGCATTGGCGCAGTCGTCGACATCGAACCTCGGGCCATTACTCAAGCCACCGCGGATGCGAAATTGTCCAACCGCGAAGCAGGTCTGCTCCTCGGCATGCCGCTTGACGATGCACGCGGCACAGTATTCGCAGCCGCGCGCCTGAGCAATGCCTACTCGCCGGCACAATGGCCGGAACCCGACAGCCTCCGTCCTGACTACCGAGACTATGTGCTGCGGACGAGCTGGGACGTTGCTGCGGGCACGCGGCTGGCGGTTGGGGCATTCGCGCTCGACGATCTGCACAACACGCTCTCCAGTAACACGGCCCCGCGTGACCAGCGCGCGCGGATCGAGAATCGCGAGCGCTACGTCTGGATACGACTATTCCGCGATTTCGCCCCGCAGGTACACAGTGAAACCTTGCTATCTCACGAAAGCTCCGCAAACCTCGTGAGCGGCGGCCTACAAATGCGTGAAATCGAGAATGGCTTCCTGGCGAAACGCGATAAAATTGCTTCCTTGACCGTTCGCCAGGAATTCACCCTCGCGCCGCTGTCGAATTGGTCTTTGCAACTGGGCGCGGAATACACCAACGCATCGGTGGACAACACTCTATCGAGTCGTGTTGAGTTCGATGACGCGTTCGTGCCGGGTCTGCAACCGGTCGCCGACGTGCAGCAGGACTCCGATATTGCGCTGCGTGCAGTCGCGCTATCGATATACGGCGCGGCTCAATGGCAGCCAAACGAACGGGTTCTCGTGGATTTGGGCTTGCGGTGCGACAGCCGCCAGTACGACACCATGGTCGGGAGCGACAGTCACTGTGGTATCCGGACGAGCTCGCAATGGCGCGTGTCAAAGGCAACTCTGATACGCCTTGGCGCAGCTCAGACCAGCCAAGCGAGCATCTTCGAGGTAGCAAGAGCGGCAGACGGCACCGTCCAAGCCGCTCCGGCACGTCTGCAGAGCCAAGTCAATCTCGGTGTGGAGCAGGTGCTCGATGGTCACTGGTTTCTGCGCTCAGAGATCTACGACAAACGTGAACGCTCCGCGTTTCAGACTTACGAGGACATCCTCTCGCCCTTCTCGCTGCTGCCGGAAATCTCCGTGGGTAATCAATTGATCTCCTCGCAGGGCGCACGCATGTTCGGATTGGAGGCGCGCCTAGAAAGCGACCGCTCAATGCCTTTAAGCGGCTGGCTCTCATACGCCTGGTCGCGGGCGGAGGACGAAATCGCGGGCCAATGGGTGCCACGCTCATGGGATCAGCCGAACGCCGTTCAACTCGGTTCGCGCTGGCATCAAGGTCCCTGGCAATTCACCGGCTTGTTTACCTGGCATTCGGGCTGGCCGTATACTCCGCTGCTGGTCACGAACTCCACCGGAGCCAATCCAAGCCTCGTTTCTGTCACCCTAGCGCCCCGCAATAGCGAGCGACTCGAGAATTTCTACTCACTGGATTTGCGTTTGAGCTGGGATCATCCGCTTTTCGGGGGCGTCTTCCAAATGTCGCTCGAGCTCAACGATGTGACCAATTCGAAAAGCGTGTGCTGCGGTAACTACGCTGTTGCGCGAAGTTTCGACGACGGCTCCCAGCTCACAAATACGCCGGGTTATTGGGTGGGTTTTTCACCCGCCGTGGGCTTTCGGTGGCGGCGATAGCGGCAGGCGCAACGGTGATTCAAGAGGTCCGGTTTGGTCGCATTCCAAGGAGCGACGACGGATCGGCCTGCTCGGCATCGAATGCGCGAATCAGTTCCTCCCGATCGGCGTCACTCAAGTCAGCACTAAAATGGAGGACCTGATTCAAGATCTCGTCGGTCTCGAAGTAGACCTTGCGACAAGCGAGGTGCACGTATCCTCCGGGAGCGAAACGCCCTTCTTCATAGAATACGACGCGGATACGCCAACTACCCCGCGCGACGGGCTGGTGGCAGCTGCGGCAGTTGGCTTTCCCGCTCGGAGATCGCTCGGCGCCGTCGATCCGCTGGAGTCGTTTATTTGCCGCGCTTCCGAGTGCCGCACGCTCGAGGCCCCCTCGATCAGGCACGCTGTCGGCCGTTCCGGCTAGTGCTTCAAGCACCGGCTCCGGGCGCTTATAAGCCGCGCATAACGGATGAAACCACAGCGTCGTCTCGCCCTCGCCAAAGAGATTGGGAGCACGCTCGCCAAAGCGCAGCTCCCCGCGCTGGATGGGTCGGGCGCAGCCGCGGCACTTGGAGCGCCCGCTTGTAGCGGGTTCAAAGAGGTGGGCCATCCCGGTAGGATATCCCTAACGCCACGGCTTATCGATTTTCGACACATCAGATCAAGCTCGCTCCCGCAAGTTCGCGCTTCAGGTACGCGTAGTAGATCGGCGCGGCCACTAGACCGGAGATGCCGAACAAAGTTTCCATGAGCAGCATTGCGATCAGCAGCTCCCAAGCACATGCCTGGATTTGCGTACCGATGATGCGCGCGCTGAGGAAATATTCGAGCTTGTGGACGGCGACCAGGAATGCCAGCGCCGCGACTGCAACCCACAACGAAATCGACAGCGCGATGACGAAGATCAGCGTGTTCGAGATCAGATTGCCGATCACAGGCAGCAGACCGACCACGAAGGTGGTGACGACGAGCGTCTTGGCCAACGGCAAATGCACACCAAACAGCGGCAGCACGATAAACAGGAAGATGCCGGTGAACAGCGTATTGAGCGCCGAGATCTTAGTCTGGGCGAAGACCACGTCGCGGAAGGCGATTGCGAGATTCGCACTGCGCGCTTTTAGCACAACCGTGAGCGGACCGCCGGCGGGGCGTGAGTGCGCGCTGTAGAAGGCCAACATCGCGCCAAGCACTATGCCGACCAGCAATTGGACGATCACCCGCACGGCCTGCTTGCCGGCAAGCGTCAATTGCGCAGCATGCATGCGCAACCATTCCATCACCGCGGTGCGCATGTCGTCTGAATTGCCCGGCAGGTGATTGACAATGATCGTGGGCAGCTGCGTGCGCGCCCGCTCGATCAGTGGTGTCATGCGCTCGAACAACTGAGTCGGGTTGCCGGGCTCTGTATTGAGAAATGCGATGCCCGCGGCAATCGTGAGCGTGAGGATGCCGACCACGACGGCCGCAAGCAAGGCGACCACGATCCCGTGTGCGCGCGCGCCGGGCAAATGACGCTGCATACCGGATGCGAGGGCGTTGACCAGGGCGTAAACAAGTAGTCCTGCGAACATCGCCGGCAACAGGTGTAGCGCGAGGACAAGCCACAATGCAGCCGCCGTGAGGAGGTAGCCGGCCGCGCTCAGGCGCGCTGATGAATACGAATATGGTTGCATGGGGTGACGGGGGTCGATGGGTGCGCATCGTGGCCGAAGGCCACATCGTCGCCGTTAAAACCAAAGTGATCAAGCTGAGCCTATCGCTAGTAGGTCGACGCGAAAACCACGCAGGACAGAGAAGGATGCCCATGAGCCGTGAATGCAAGGCATTGAATTTCTGCGCCTTTTTTACCGCGAACTATGGCCACCAACGTCGAGCAGGCGCTCAGTTGTTCCCTGTTGTCGTGTTGACAGGCGCTCGGCGGCGAGGTGGATTTGGTGATGCGACGATTGCTTCCGATGCGCTGTGCTCCCGTGCCGTTGCGGCCTGGACAACTGCATTGAAATGGTGAAACACTCGCCCGATAGGGAGTTCTGGGTGCCAATGATTTCAACACAACGGGCGCGATGGCTGGCCGCCAATATTTTGCCGCTCGAGCCTCAACTGCGTGCCTGGCTCAGGCGTGTGACGCCCCCGGGGCTGGAAGTCGATGACTTGATCCAAGATGCCTATGCAAAGCTCGCCAGCCTGCCGGCGGATTCGCAAATCTTGCACCCCAAGGCGTATCTCTTTCAGATCGCCAAGCGTTTGATTTCCGACTACATTAGGCATTCTTCTGTGATTTCGATCGAAACCATGGCGGAAACGGCGCAGTTATTCGCCTCCGAAGTAGCGTTCACCCCCGAGCGTATCCTTTCAGGTCGCCAGGAGCTCGAGTGCCTCTATGACGCAATCGCGTGTTTGCCCGGACCGTGCCGTGCAGTGTTTGTCATGCGTAAGTTCGATGATATGCCGCAGAAGGTGATTGCCGCTGAACTGCGGATCAGTGAGAACACAGTCGAGAAGCGAATGTCTCGTGCGCTACGCATGATTGTCGAGTACCTGCAGCTGCGCGAGCAGCGCGGGGAGAACGATGCGCGACCCGTTCGAGGCGTGAGCAAGGGTCAGCACGGTGCGTGAGACCGCGCATGCGATTGATGCGGCGGCGTCGGCCTGGGTCGTCAGAGTCGACCGAGGCTTGACCGACACCGAGCAGTCGGTGCTCGAGGAATGGCTCGCCGGAGATAGCCGGCGCGCGGGAGCGCTCGCCCGTGCACAGGCGACTTGGGTGCATGCTGACCGCGCACAGGCGTTTCGAGCCTCACACAAACTGCGCGAGTCGCCAAGTGCAAGGCGCTGGCGCAGGGCGATGCCATGGGCATCGGCGGCCACGGTTCTTCTGGGCTTGGCAACGGCGTTCTGGGCCTGGCAAGGATATAGCGGGGCCAATCCGGCGACGGCGGCGGGCGAAATTCGATTGGTGCCCCTGGCGGACGGATCCCGCATCACGTTGGACGAACAAAGTCGCGTCTCGGTGCAATACGAAACGGCGACCCGGCTCGTTCGTCTCGAATCCGGCGAGGTGCTGTTCGAAGTAGCAAAGGATCCCAGACGCCCGTTCGTGGTCCAAGCGGGCAACATCCGAGTGCGCGCCGTTGGTACCGCGTTCGTCGTCCGTCGTCATGCGGACGGCGATGTCGAGGTTATCGTCAGCGAGGGCACGGTCGATGTTTGGCGCGAGACTACCAGCCCAGAGCCTGCTGTTCGACTCGCCGCAGGCCATAGGACCCTCGTCACACCGGAGGCAATTGCCGGGCCGGTCAAGCTGACCGACGCGCAGCTCGCGCGCGCCGTCGCTTGGAGCGTCAAGGTGATCGACCTCAATGGGCGGACTCTCGGCGACGCAGCCGCTGAACTGAACCGCTACAACAGCCAAACTGTCGTCATCGCCGATCCGCGGCTCGCCGCACAAACAGTCGTTGGCCGCTTCCAAGCCACTGACCCGATAGCGTTTGCAACCGCTGCCGCGACAATGCTGGACGCCCATGTGCGAACGGATGGCGACCGGCTTATCCTCGAACCCGGACCCAGTCCGAAAAAATAAATTTAGTTTTTAGATACGGAACCGCCCTTCTCGTCCCTCTTAAGAGGTGGCTCCACGGCGAAAACATGGCCGCGGTGCTCAACCTAAAATTACGAAGGGGGTGATGGGAATGGAAAGTACTACTGCCAACGGCGGTCGCCGCAGACTGTCTCAAGCGATCACATTGGCACTCGGTCTGACAGCATTGACGACCGCTCTGTCGCAGACCATCGCCTTCAACGTACCGGAGCAGGAAGCGGCGACCGCGATCCCCGAGTTTGCGCGGCAAGCGGGGCTGCAAATTATCGCACCGGCCGACAAGCTCAGAGGCATTGTGACTCACTCGCTGCACGGCGCGATCGATACGCGTGCCGCGCTGAAATTACTGCTGGAGGGCACCGGACTCATCGTTGCATCGGACGATGGGCACACGATCAGCCTGCGATTTCCAGAAGGGTCGCGGAACACCACTTCAACGGTGACGCCGGTCGGCGCCGGCCAGTTCGCTGCCGCGGCAGACGCGCAACAGGCCGCCACGGCACCGACCGCCGGCACGTTGGATGACATCGTCGTAACCGCAAACCGTCGCGAGGAGGGCTTGCAGTCTGTGCCGCTCTCGATCACGGCGATCGACAACGCGGAAATGGAACAGCTCCACATCCAGGACTTCAACGACTACGCAAAGCTGTTGCCGAGCGTGTCCTTCCAGGCGCAAGCTCCGGGCTTCGCTCACGTGCTGATCCGCGGCGTTTCAAGCGACGCCAATGCGAATCACTCAGGTCCGCAGCCGACGGTGGGCACGTATCTCGACGATCAACCCATCACGACCATCCAGGGTGCACTCGATCTGCATCTTTACGATATCACCCGCATTGAGGAACTATCGGGTCCGCAGGGCACGCTATACGGGGCGAGTTCCGAGGCCGGCACGGTCCGCATCATCACGAACAAACCCGAGCTCGGGGTTTTCAAGGCTGCCTACGCAGTCGATGGCAACTTCGTCTCGCATGGCGGTCCGGGCGGCACGATTGAAGGTTTCGTGAACTTACCGCTAGGTGATGCGGCTGCGCTTCGTCTGGTCGGATGGAAGCAGCACAAGTCCGGCTACATCGATAATATCCTGGCGACGCGCACCTTCTCGACCCAGGGCGGGACGATCAGCAACGCTGCCTTCGCCGAGAAGCACTACAACGACGTCGACGTCACCGGCGGGCGGGCGGCGCTCAAGATCGACCTCAACGACAGCTGGACCGTGACACCGGTCGTCATCGCGCAGGACACCAAGACTAAAGGTGTCTTCGGCTACAATCCGGCGCTCGGCGACCTGAAGACCGAGCGGTTCAGCCCCGACGATTCGGACGATTACTTTGTCGATAGCGCGCTGACCATCGAAGGGAAGATCAGTAATTTCGACATTACCTATACGGGGGCGTACCTGAAGCGCGACACGGCTGTCCATACGGACTACTCGGACTACACGCTCGCGTATCAGAGCTCCCCAAGCTATGCGTCGCTATGGGTTGGTCCGCACGGCGCGACGATCAACCCATCGCAGCAGGAACGCAACAAGGGCCGCTACGAAATGATCAGCCACGAACTGCGGTTCACCTCCCCTAAGGAGTACCCGTTGCGTGCGGTCGGCGGACTTTTCTACCAGCGCCAGCAGCACCAAATTGAGTCGAATTTCGTGATTCCCGGCGTCGATCCCACCTACACCGTGACGGGCTGGCCGGATACCTGGTGGCTGACGGAGGAGATGAGGGTCGACCGCGACCAAGCGGCGTTTGCGGAATTGAGTTACGACCTAACCTCGAAGTTCACCGTGACGGGCGGGCTGCGGCATTTCAAGTACGACAACTCGCTCGAAGGTTTCACCGGCTATGGACTGAATAATCCCTTGGGAATTCCGTCCGGACCGGGCCAGGCCTCCCCAAGCTGTGTCCCTCCGGGCGTGTACGGAGGTCCTTGCCTGTCCTTCGACAAGAGCGTCGCCGACACGGGCAATACGTTCAAACTCAATTTCAACTACAAGATCGACGACTCGAAGCTCGTGTACGCGACTTGGTCCAAGGGCTTCCGGCCGGGTGGCATCAACCGCGTGGGCACCCTCCCGCCGTACCAGGCCGACTTCCTGACGAACGTTGAGATCGGTTGGAAAATGACCTTTGCCGGCACATTTCGGTGGAACGGTGCCGTGTTCCGCGAGAGTTGGACCAACTTTCAGTATCAGTTCCTGGGCTCCAACAGCCTGACGCGAATTGCGAACGCCGGAGCCGCCGAAATTCTCGGCTTGGAGTCAAACCTGTCGTGGGCGGTGACGCCCAACCTGACGCTGACGACCGGGTTCACGCTCATGGATCCGCAATTGAAAGGAAATTACTGCAACCGGCTCAATCCGGACGGCAGCCCGATGACGTCGAACCCTTGTCTCAAGCCAAATAGCAATCCTGCGCTGCCGCCGACTCCATATGCGCCGTTGGCGCCCGACGGGCAGCAACTGCCGAGCACGTCGAAGTTCAAGGGAAACATGACTGCTCGCTACGTATTCCCTCTCGGTGACTGGCAGGGTCACGTAGGCGGGTCGCTCGTGTACCAAACGCAGGAGTGGCCTGACCTGCGTACGCGCCAGCGTACGGCGCTTGGGGTGCAGCCAGGCTTCGCCACGGAGGATGTCTCGTTCGGCGGCGAACATGGCAATTACAACCTGGATCTCTACGTCATCAATGTGCTGGACGAGCGCGGACAGATCTTCCGGTACAGCACGTGCGGCAGTTGCAGCAGCGTTGCGAACTACGCGGTTCCGACGCAGCCGCGCACGGTGGGGGTAAGGTTTGGGCAAAAGTTCTGATATGGCCGCACGCGCCAACAAAGGACTCGGAGTTTATATGCGAATGTTCAGGGTCGGTCGGTGGGTCTGGTTGGGATTTCTGAGCATCGCCTTCGGAGCGAACGCGGGGGCTGCGGGCGGGCAGCGAACGCCGGCGGCGATAGCTCGGGCCGTCGATTCAGAGGCGGCGGCGGCCGTGGAACTCCTTGCACGGATGGTGGATATCAATTCCGGCACCTTCAATCGGACCGGAGTGCAAGAGGTCGGTAAGGTGCTCGAGGCAGAATTGCGCGCGCTAGGATTCCAGACACACTGGGTTTCGATGGACACAGTCGGTCGCGCGCCGCACCTGGTGGCCGAGCGCACTGGGCGGCGGGGTAAGCGCGTGCTGCTGATAGGCCATATGGACACCGTGTTTGAGCCATCCAGTCCGTTCCGCCAGTTCGTCCGGCGTGGCGATGCAGCGTTCGGGCCAGGGGTCGTTGACGACAAGGGCGGTCTCGTGGTTATGCTCTCTGCCCTGAAGGCTCTCAAAGCGGCGGGTGCTCTCGAGGGGGCGCGGATCACGGTATTCATCACTGCTGATGAGGAACATCCGGGTTCGCCGGTCGCAGCGGCTAGGGCCGACTTCATCGAGGCTGGAAAGCATGCCGACGCCACGCTGTGCTTCGAGGCCGGCATGCGGTTCGACGGTCAGGATTACGTCTCGACGGCGCGGCGCGGCGCGGAGAGTTGGACAGTGTCGGTGAGCGCGCGCTCGGGCCACTCGGGCGCGATCTTTACGGAAGCGATCGGCGACGGCGCAATATATGAGCTCAGCCGAATCCTCAATCGATTCCACGACGAATTGCGAGAGCCTGATTTGACGATCAGCACGGGGCTAACACTCGGTGGCGTGAATACCCAAGTCGATCCAGCCGGCGGGGGATCGGCGGTGGGCAAAGACAATATTGTACCGTCCAGCGCACAGGCACTCGGGGATATCCGCGCGTTGCGGCCCGCGCAGGTCGACCGGATCAAGGAGCGGATGCGGACCATCGTCGCTGCGAGCCTTCCCGGGACGAAGTCCGAGATCCTGTTCGAGGACGGGTATCCACCCATGGCACCGACGGCAGGGAACGCAGCGCTGTTGGAGCGCTACAGCGAGGCCAGCCAGGCCCTCGGCTTCGGCGCTGTCCGAGCACTCGATCCGATGCGGCGAGGCGCCGGAGACTCGGCGTTCGTGGCTCCCTACGTCGACACGATTTCGGGGCTGGGTGCCATGGGCGGCGGCCTGCACACAACCGGTGAGACGATCGACCTCAAAGTCCTCCCGATGCAGGCCAAGCGAGCGGCTCTGATGATTTACCGTCTGACCCTGGGCACCTAGCAATGGCATATTGTCCCCGAGGTCCCAGCGAATAGGGTGCCGTCGGGGTTGCTACGGCCGCGTGTACTGCCGACTGAACCTGAGATCGCATCGTCGCCCGTCGCAGGGGTGAATCAATCGGAGCGCATCAATGGAACACAAGCAAGTCATCGTCTTGCGGAAAGACTTGAATATGCGCAAAGGCAAGATGGTGGCGCAAGGCGCGCACGCGTCGCTGCGCGCCATTCTCAACGGCGCTCGCCGTGAAGGCGATGTCCTGATCATTCCGTTGGACCCTAGAAATGAGCCTTGGCTTTGCGGGCGGTTCAAGAAAATTTGCGTGTCGGTGAATTCGGAGAACGAATTGCTGAAACTTCACGAATGGGCGCTGAAGGCCGGGCTGATCACGGCGCTCATTCAAGATGCGGGACTTACCGAGTTCGGCGGCGTGCCTACTTATACGGCACTCGCGATCGGTCCGGATGAGGATGTTAAGATCGATGCGCTTACCAAAGATCTTCCACTTCTATAGGCGAAGCCCGATCCGCGCGTTGAAATGCGCCGGCAAAACGCATCCGTGGCTCAAAGCTTCGAGCCGCCGTCGACCGGTGGTATGCCTGGCAGGCATGGGGCACACAAATAAGAGACATCAAGCGTCCGATGAATTCTAATGGATGCCCATGCCAGCGAAACTGGACTATCCATTTAAAGCAGAACCCCAGACCGGCGACGGCTCCGCGATTCAAGTAGCGCCCGGCGTCTTGTGGTTTCGGATGCCCGTGTTTGCATCGCTCCCGTGGATCAACGTGTGGGCCATCGAGGAGCAGGGCGGTTGGACAATCGTGGATACGGGCCTCAAGTCCGCGAAGACGATTGACGCCTGGCAAGCCGCCTTTGCCGGCGCTCTGGGTAACGCGCCGGTTTTGCGGGTAGTGGTAACCCATATGCATCCCGATCACTGCGGCATGGCGGGTTGGATCGTGGAGCGCTTCAAGACCGAGCTTTGGATGAGCCGCCTGGAATATCTTTCCGGTCGCCTGATGGCGGCCGATACGGGACGAAAGGCACCGGAAGACGGCGTCGAGTTCTACCGCGCCGCAGGGTGGGATGACTCGGCGATCGACCGGTACAAAACAAAGTTCGGCTCATTCGGGGAGATGATATATCCGCTGCCTGCCTCTTATCGTCGCATTTCGGACGGCGATACACTGCGCCTCGGTGCCCGCGAATGGATCGTGGTCGTCGGCAGCGGCCACTCTCCCGAGCACGCCTGTCTGTATTGCCCTGAATTGAATCTGTTGATCTCCGGGGACCAAGTCCTACCGCGCATTTCTTCGAATGTGTCGGTTTATCCGACGGAACCCGCGGCTGATCCGCTCAGCGACTGGCTCAACTCGCTGCCGATGATCAGTCGGCGCATCCCGGATGATGCGCTGATATTACCCGCACACAATAGTCCCTTTATAGGACTGCATGCGCGAGTCGACGAATTGATCGAATCACACCGGCTCGGCTTGGCGCGGCTCGAGAACTCGCTTTCCGTGCCCAAGCGCGCCGTCGACGTGTTCGGTGCGCTATTTGCCCGCCCCATCACTGCCGAACTCCTTGGCATGGCAACGGGCGAAGCGATGGCGCATCTCAACTATCTTTGCGGAGCGGGGCGCGCCGTTCGCGAATCGGACGATGCCGGAGTGTGGAGATGGCGGAAGTCCGGCGCTTGAGCCGCGACTCCACCGAGTCCTTCAGCCGGGATAAACGGGACGTGGTGCCAATCTTTACCCAGTCTGGCCGGAGGTCCATAGTGCTTGCGCGAACCTTACTCATGAAGGATGACGGCGCCGCGCGATTACAAGTCACATAGCTGAGCATGGATGGCGTAGATCTGAGATCCACCAGCACGATGAGTTTTCTCGCGGCCGGGGAATCAGCTCGCAATTGGAGGTAACAGATGAATACACAAAAAGCGTCCAATGCCAAAGTCCAGATAGTCAAAGATGGTCCCTACATGGTCTCCGGCTCCTTGCCGATGAACAAGCAAACCATCGGCACGAATTCCGTGGGCGAGTCAGTCAAATGGATAGCGGGTCAGACATATGCCCCCCAAGCGACGTATCAGCTGTGCCGCTGCGGGCACAGCGCAAAAAAACCCTACTGTGACGGCTCGCATGCGAAGGTAGGATTTGACGGCACGGAAACGGCCAGCCGCGAACCCTACCAGAGTCAGGCCAAGGTCATGCAGGGCCCTACTCTGTCGCTGACGGACGCGGAGCAGCTGTGCGCATTCGCCCGCTTCTGTGACCCGCACGGGCAGGTGTGGAATCTGGTGAATGAAACCGACAACCCGAGCGCAAGGAAAAACTTCGTGAGGCAGGTCGGCGACTGTCCGTCCGGACGCTTGGTCGCCTGGGACAATGTGACGGGAAAATCGATCGAGCCCAACTATGAACCGTCGATTGGGCTCATCGAGGACCCTGCGAATCAGTGCGCCGGTCCTCTGTGGTTGAGAGGCGGCGTCCAAGTGATCGGTGCGGACGGATATCACTACGAAGTCCGTAATCGTGTGACCTTGTGCCGGTGCGGCGCTTCGAAGTACAAGCCGTTTTGCGACGGGACGCACGCCGCGATCAAATTCAAGGATGAGTGACTCGGCGCTACGATGCCGCGGGAATCAGGCGAATACGCGTAATTTCGGAGGGGACTCCGAAGCGGTTCGGCGGGCCCCAGTAGCCCGTGCCGCGGCTCACGTATACCCACAAATTCTTCAATTGATACAGACCGCCGGTGAAGGGCTGGAAGAAACGCACGAATAAGTTCCAAGGCCAGAACTGGCCGCCATGGGTATGCCCGGAGATTTGCACATCGAATCCGGCGGCCGCCGCGCCGACCGCAGAATTCGGCTGGTGAGCGAGCAAGATTTTGGCTCCGGCATCTGCCGGCGAACCACGCAGCGCAGCTTCAGGATCACTGTGCTGGGCGGCATCAAAATGATGGGCGCTCAAGTCCGTGACGCCGGCGAGGACCAGCGCGGCGCCATTGTGGTTCAAGACCACGTGCTCGTTCTTGAGAACCCGCAACCCGAGCCGCCTGATTTCTGCGGTCCAGGCGCGTTCGCCGGAGTAGTACTCATGATTGCCGGTCACGAAATAGGCGCCGTGCCGGGCAGTCAGCCCCGCCAGCGGCGCGGTGTGCAGTGACAATTGCTGCACCGAGCCGTCGACCAAATCACCGGTCACAGCGATCAGGTCCGCCTGCAAGCTGTTGACGAGCGCGACGATCCCCTCGACGAAGCCACGCTTGATAGTTGCCCCCACATGCACGTCGCTGATCTGAGCGATCGAAAAGCCACGCAAAGCCTCGGGAAGGCCGTTCACGGGGATGTCGACATAGACGATCCGGGGCGGCCGGCGCGCAATGAGCAAACCCGCCAACGTGACAAACACGGTGAGTGCCAGTGTCCAGCGCGCGGAGGGGACAACCAATGCGGCGGCTTGCTCTGCGGACAGAAGCAAATGCGCGCCCAATAGAATGAGATCGCGCAGCAAAGTAAACACGAAGAGCGAGGAAAAGAATCCCATGGACAGAACGCCCACCCAAGTCAGGCCTTCCGCCAGCCCGGGATTGTGGATCGCGCGATTGCGTACCGCGAGCGGAATGATTACGCAGCAAACGATCAACAGCGCCATACCGGCCCACACGCCGATCGGGCCGACCGACAACGCGGGCAACACTCGCCAGGCGATATATCCGGGAAGCGAGAGGACCAGCCACAAGGGGTTCAAGAATACGCGGCGTACGCTCACGTACCCACGTTGGGGGCGGTGCGCGCCAGTTCAAGGCTGGCGCGTGGGTTTGCGCAGCGACTCCATCCCCTTGAATTCGACGAACTGGGTCGTGGTTGCCCACAGATAGTCGCCGTAGAGGAACGGCTCGAATGACGCGCCATCCATCGGCAGCGGCCGGATCTCGGCGTCGGCGCGTGCTTCGTAGAAAAAGGGGATGGACAGGCGTTCCCGGCCGATGCCGATCACGCGGTGTTCGGTTGCCTTGATTCGGCTGCCGGACCAGCGTTCGAGCACCTTGCCGAAATTGACCGCTAGGCCATCATCGATCGGCGGCACATCGAGCCAGGTGCCGTCTCGGTGGCGCGCCTGAAGACCTGAGACCCCATCTTGCGCCAGCAGGGTCAAGAATCCGGAATCGACATGCGCTGCGCCATTGACGTAATACCGAGTGCCGTCATGGATCACCCAGATGTTCGGATCCGATCGAAACGTTTGGTCCGCGTCGGTTCGGACCGGGTAGCGCAGCAAGCGCAAGGTCGATAGACCCCGGTCGAAGGCCTGATCGAAGAATCGCTCCTCCAATGATAGACCGCGCGCAATCGCCCGCATCAACGCCTGACTCACTTTTTCCATGGCCCGGTAATAGGCGGACACCGATTCACGCCAGGCCGGCAGCGCCTCCGGGGAAGGCAGCGGAGTGACCTCGCGCAGAGGGTCGTCGCTGCGCACGACTGCGGCGCCGTGGACCACGTCGGGTCCGATATCAATGCCTTCCTTGGCAGTCAGAAAACCTGTCTGCAGCGGGAACCATCCGCGATATACGTTCGGGTGCGCCGGATCGAACTTCTGACGCCAGAGTTTGCGCGTCTCGCTCTGCGGCAGCTGAAATAAGCGCAACAGATCAGCCCGGGCTGCGCGGCCCGCCGGTATATCCGGCGGAAATCCTCTCACCACCATGAAACCCGACGTCGCCGCCGCCGCCATGATTGCTTGGTCGACGAGATCCCGCTCGAGCGACGGTGCGCCGAATAGCGCGCTGATATCGATCAAAGGAATGGAGTGGTCCATCGTCAATCCTACGAGCGCATGCGGCCCGACATCGCTAGAATAACTCATGGGTCCCTACGTCGATTCAATCATTTCCGATGAAATAATGCCTGCCGCCACCAGCGTGGTGGTCATCGGTGGCGGCATTGTCGGCACATTCGCCGCGCTGACCCTGGCCAACCGCGGCATTCCGGTAGTGCTCTGCGAAAAGGGATATATCGCGTGCGAGCAGTCCAGCCGGAACTGGGGCTGGTGCCGGCAGGCCGGCCGCGACGAACGTGAAATGCCGCTGATCGTGCAGAGCCTGCAGTTGTGGAGAGACATGAACCGCTTGACGGAAGCCGACACGGGGTTTCGCGAGTGCGGCGTGCTTTACGTGGGCGAGAGCGAAACCGACGAGGCGCGTTTCGCCGCATGGGCCGGCATGGCGAAACCCTATGATATCGGTACCCGGATCGTGCGTGGTGCCGAGCTCGCCGCGCTCATGCCGGGCGCGACCCGGACCTATGCTTGCGGATTGCATGTGCCCACCGACGGCTGCGCGGAACCGCAGCGGGCGGCGCCTGCCATCGCGCGTGCCGCGCAACGCAAGGGGGCGATCATTCTGGCTCATTGTGCCGCGCGCGGCATCGAACGCACGGGCGGCCGCGCGGCGGCGGTCATTACGGAACGAGGGAGGATCGCATGCGAGGCCGTTGTCCTCGCCGGCGGGGCTTGGTCCAGCCTGTTCTGTGCGAACCTCGGCATACGGCTGCCGCAATTGAAGGTGTTGTCGTCCGTGATGCGCACGGCGCCCGTGGCGGGACCGGACCCCTGTACGTATATGGATGAAGTCGGGTACCGCAAGCGGCGCGACGGCGGCTATACCATTGCCCGGGGCGCAGGCTACGTCGCGCCCTTCGTGCCCGATTCGCTGCGGTATCTGCGCGAATTCCTGCCGACCATTCGCAAGGAACGCGATTCGTTGCGATTACGCATAAATGCGCAGTCGCTGCGCGAATTTCGCGCGCCGCGCAGCTGGCCGCTGGATCGACCGAGCCCGTTCGAAGCGGCGCGCGTGTTGGACCCCGCGCCGAATAAAACCCTGAATCGCGAGGCGCTGGCCGCGATGATCAAGCTCTACCCGCAGTTTCGCGACGTGCACATCGTGCAGCAGTGGGGCGGATATATCGATGTCACGCCGGATGTCGTGCCCTACATCAGCCCGATCGGTACGTTGCCCGGCCTGACGGTCGCAACCGGATTCTCCGGACACGGCTTCGGGATTGGTCCGGCCGCCGGGCGGTTGGCGGCGGAACTCGCGGTCGGCGACGTCCCGTCGGTGGACCCGGCGCCGTTCCGCACCTCTCGATTCAGCGACGGCTCACCGATCGTGATTGGCCCGGAAATCTAATCGGGCGAGCGCGCCGCGACGGCGTGCAACTCATCGGGGCTTGCGGAACTTGAGCACGAAGTTGTCGGCTTCGCCTATGGCGACATAGCGAGCGCGATCTTTGTCGCCTTGCGAGAGCGTCGGCGGCAAGGTCCAGACGCCGTCGACCCAGTCCTTCGTGTCGCGCGGGTTCGCGTTCACTTCCGATGAAGCGACGTATTCGAACCCCGCCTTTTTGGCCAGCGCGATCGTATAGTCCTGGCGCACATAGCCATCCTTGCCTTTTGGATCCTGCGCTTTATCGTTCCGGCCGCGATGCTCCTCGATGCCCAGAATGCCGCCGGGTTTGAGCGCTTTGAATGCCGCCGCCAGCGCTTCGTCCGCGTAGCCGTCGTACATCCAGTTATGCAGGTTGCGGAATGTCACGACGAGGTCGGCGGAGCCGGGCGGGGCGATATCGAAGTGACCCGCGCCCAGGCTGGTTTCGTGAAGCGTGCCGAGCCGGTCCTTCTCTTCGGCAATGCGAGCGTGAAAACGCTTTACGCCGGCATCTTCCTCGGCATTTCCCCGGACCGGCAGGGCGATGTAATAGTGGCCTTTCGGGGCGAGATAGGGGCCGAGGATGTCGGTCCAATAGCCTCCACCCGGCCAGAGCTCGACCACTGTCATGGTCGGCGCAAGACCAAAGAAAGACAGCTCTTCGACGGGATGACGAGCCCCGTCCCTCGCCACCGCGGCGGGACTCCGCGCAGGGCTCGCAACCGCGCTCAGCAGCGCGGGATCAGGGTTGGTGGCGGCAGAGGTTGCGACGGACCCGACGACGGTGAGCAGGGCCGCGGCGGACAATGCACGGAAGCGGGAACTTTGCATGGCTATACCTTTCTCGATGCGTTAATGAGCCGCAGTATCACAAATTCACCGGTGCAGCGTCACGCTATCCTTGCCCGCGGCCCTCAGGTGGGCGGGGTGTCCCCGGTGAACGGTATCGGCGTCGCGCCGGTCACCCTGCCGATGGTGGCCTTGTCGCTGACGAAGAGCTGTACCGTGCGCTCGAAGCGCAGCTCGCCCTGCACGGTCGCTCCCGGTCCAATCACGATTCGTGGTACGTCGTGGACCAGTCGAATCAATTCACTGGACGGCTTTTCCACCAATATCCCGCCTTCCACATGGGATGCACCGGTGATGTTCATGCTGGCGTTCACAGTCTTGATTCCGCCGCCCACATGCGCGGCCGTGACGGAGATCTTGCCGTTCACGTTCGAGAGCGATCCTAAGATCTCCGCGCCGTCTTCCAAGGCGAGTTCACCATTGACCGAGGATGCGCTACCGGACACATGCGCTCCGGTGCCGAGCACGATCGAACCGTTCACGCTGCTCACCGATGCCGCGGTTGCATGATTGCCCAGGTGCACGCTGCCGTTCACCGTGGTTGCACTGGTTACCGCAGCATTGTCATCGACATGAATCGAGCCATTGACCGTCGAGACGGCACCGGGCGGCTTGCCTGCGGGTACGTGAATGGATCCGTTGATCTTGGTCGATTCGTCGCCGTCGCTCGATCCGCCGCACCCCGACAACGCAAGCATCAACGCAAGCGGGGCGATAAAGCCGTAAACGCCGGCACGCGGCAGCGGGCGTGCGTCGCGCCTGCCGAACAACGGACGTTGCGTCGGGTCGAATGCTTCGCTCATGGCGGCCTCCCCGTGGGATCTTTTGCCGCTACTGTACCAGTACGGCAAGGCCTCAACTAGGGTCGATCGGGTTAGCGTTGGAATTGCGGTTGCGTCGACGCAGACAGGCTCGCAACACCCGTTAGCGCCCGAGGTTGCGCATGATCACGCTGCTTCGTTCTACATACTTCCGGAGAGTCTGTGCTCTTGCAAGTGGCGCAACCGGCTAAGGACAGCACAAGGAACAGGCTGACAAATTTCTTCATCCTCCGATCATACTACTGACATCGACACTTGCGCTTTTGGGAGATAAATCCGCTGCCAAGCGCCGGCATGCGTCATCTAAGCCAGCGGCCGAAGAAACTGAAGGTGCGATCCCACGCTTGCTGGGACCAGACGGGGTCGTACTGGGTGGCCGGTATGCGGCCCGGCCCGACGGCGGTCTCGTTGGCGAAGGCATGGTGTGCGAGGTAGCGGTGGAAGTCGAAGGTCACGCCGGCTTCGCGCAGTTTGTCCTGCAGCGGATCGATGGTGGCGATCGGAAAGAACTCGTCCTGCGTGGCCCAATGCGCCTGCAGGGGCGCCCGGATCTTGGTTGCGTCGATGTATTGCAGCGGCGGGCAGCCGTACCAGACCACGGCGGCGTCGATCTCGGGGGCCGCGCACGAGGCCAGCAATGTCAACGCACCTCCCATGCAAAATCCGGTTACGCCTACCTTGCCGCTGCGGGCCTTGAGGAACTGAACGGCGCCACGGACGTCCTGCGAGGCTGCATCGCCGAAGTTCAGACCGGTCATCAAGTGATGCGCTTCTTCGGCCTCTACCGTGGACTTGCCGCGGAAAAGGTCGGGTACGAGCGCGATGTAACCAGCACTCGCCAGCCGGTCGGCGACGCCGCGGATTTGTTGGTTGATCCCCCACCATTCCTGGATGACGACGATTGCGGCAGCATCGGCGGGGTGCTCCGGTTCGGCCAGGTAGCCCTGAATAGTTTGCCCGTCGGGGCGCTTGAAAGTGACTGTCGATGCCATGGGTAGACTCCAACTGGTAGATGTAGAGCGTAAATGCCGCGGAAGGATAATGCCGTGGAAGGTAAGCGTACCTAGGCGCGTTGGCGCAGACAACCTTGCGGCTGACTACGCGTCCGCGTAGCGCTCGTCATACTTGCCGCTTGGTCGATCACGCCACGTTGCGCTTGAGTGAGCGCGACCGACGTGACCTGCTCGGTCCTGTGCCCGCCTTGCTGTCCCAAACCGCCGCCGCGATCTCGTCGAGATCACGGCGAGTAAGCTCGATGCCCGCGGCTCCAATCCAACCGTCCACCTGCTCCGGTGTGCGGGCGCCGACGATGGCCCCGCTCACGCCAGGCCAGGAGAGCGTCCAAGCAATGGCAATGCAGGACACCGAGGTATCGTGCCGTTGCGCGATGGGCTGCAGCGCGCTCCGCAAGGCCAGATTCCGGCCGAGAAGCGGCTGCTGGAACTCCGCCGCGCGGCGCCGCCAATCGTCCTCGGCCAGCGCTGCCACGCGCTCGGCCGTGAAACTCTCCGTCAGCAGCCCGGACTGCATGGGGCTGTAGCAGATGACCCCAGTGTCATGGTCCGCACACCAGGGAATCTCCTTCTCCGCCGCGGCGCGATTGATCAGCGAAAACGGCGGCTGCAGCGAATCCACGTGCCGGATCGCTTCGCAACGCTCGAGCAGAGCCGCATCGAAGTTCGATACACCTATGGCGCGGACTTTTCCTTCCTCGACGAGCTTCACCATGGTGGACCAGGAATCCTCGACCGGCGTAGCCGCGTCCGGCCAGTGGAATTGATACAAATCGATGCGCTCGACGCCGAGCCTGCGCAGCGAGGCTTCGCACTCGCGGCGAATCGAATCGGGCCTGAGGTTGCGCTGCGGCGGCTTCATGCGATCGCGCTCATCCCAGACCAGGCCGCACTTCGTGAAAATGAGCGGGCGCTCGGCGCGCGGCAGCTCGCGAATCAGCTGTCCTACCACTTCCTCGGAATGCCCGAGTCCGTAAATCGCCGCGGTGTCGATCCAGTTGATCCCAAGCTCGAGCGCACGGCGCATCGTGGCCAGAGACGCCGCATCGTCTTGCGGACCCCAGCCATACGACCAACCGCCGCCGCCGACGGCCCACGAACCGAATCCGACGGAGGTGATTTGCAAGCCGCTGTTGCCGAGAGGATGAGTGGGCAGAGTCATGGTGATGGTCCTTATTGAAGAAGTAGAGGATAACAAATCCGCGTTGAAGGCCGGACGTCGTGACACTCGATCCGCACATCTCTCAGCTTTTGAGCTGGGAGCCGATCGGGAGTTGCCGAATGCGTTTGCCTGTTGCCGCGAAGATGGCGTTACACAGCGCCGGAGCGAATGGCGGTACGCCCGGCTCGCCGACTCCACCGGACGGCTGATCGCTGTCGACGATGTGCACATGTGTCTCGCGGGGCGCCACGTTCATGCGCGCCACTTGGAAATCGTTGAAGTTGCTTTGCTGAACCCGCCCCTCACTGAACGTGATTTCGCCGTACAAGGCCGAACTCAGGGCCATGACGGCCGCCCCTTCCATCTGAGATCGGATCCGGTCCGGAAACACGGGGAAGCCGCAGTCCACAGCCATGTCGACGCGCGGCACCGACAGCGATCCGTCCTTGCCGATCACCACCTCGACGACGATGGCCACGTAACTGACGAAGCTGCGGTGGACCGCGATGCCGAGCCCGTGGCCGGCCGCGAGCTTTCGTCCCCACTGCGCCTTCTGCGCTGCCAGCTCGACCACATGGCGCAGGCGGCCGGTGTCGATGGGGAACGCGTTGATGTCGTCGCCGTAGTTCTGATAGTTCACGCCGCCTTGGGTGAGATCGACGTGCCGCGGAGGCCCGAGCAATTCGAGGAGGTAGTCCTTCGGATCACGGCCCGCGGCATGGGCAAGCTCATCGGCGAACGAGCACACGGCGAAGGCGTGCGGAATGTTGAGTACGGAACGGAACCAGCCGATGCGCACGTGCGGGAGCGCCTCGCCGTTCTCGCAGCGGATGTTCGGAATTGCGTAAGGCAGGTCGACGACGCCCTGACCGAGTTCGCCATCGCTCGCGTAGGTGATGTTCGGCTGGAATGTCGAGGGAATCGCCGGGAATACGGTTCGATGAAGCCATGCGGTGGCGCGATGCTGTGGATCGAGCGCCGCTTCCAGATGCTGCGCATTGACGGTGTGGTAGTAGTCGTGGTGGACATCGTCCTCGCGCGTCCACGTTACCTTGACCGGCGCGCCGACCGCTTGCGACAGCAGCGCGGCCTCCACGATGTAGTCGGGCTTCGCCTTGCGTCCGAACGCGCCGCCGAGGAGCGTTACGTTGACTTTCACATGGTCGACCGAAATCCGAAGCGCCTTTGCGATCTCGTCGCGCGATACTTGCGGGAACTGAGTGCACGACCACACTTCGCATCGCCCATCGGCGACGACAGCCGTCGCAGCCTCCGGTTCCATCGACGCGTGTGCGATGTGAGGGACGTAGTAGTCGGCCTTGACGACGCTCGTTGCGGAGGCGAGGGCGCTCAGTGCGTCGCCTTCGTTGCGCACCACCTTTCCGGGCCGGCGTGCCGTTTCCTCGAGTTGCGTCTTGTATGCTGCGGAGTCATAGGACCGATTCGGGCCGTCATTCCAGGTGACATTGAGTTTCCGGCATCCTTGAATAGCCGCCCAGGTGTTGCTTGCGATGACGGCAACCCCGCCAAGCGGCTGAAACCCGGACGGCGGCGGCGTGCCCTCGAGTTTCACGACGCGTTCGACGCCGGGTACGGCGAGGGCCGGTGCTTCGTCGAAGGAGGCCACTCGGCCGCCATAAACGGGAGGACGCGCGATGACCGCGTACTTCATCCCTGGCAACCGGACATCGATCCCGTAGCCGCCCCGGCCCGTCGTCATATCCGTGAGATCGACTATCGGCAAGCCCTTGCCGATATAGCGGAACTCCGAGCGTTTCTTGAGCTTCAACTTTTCCGGTTGGGGTACGGGCAACGCGCGCGCTACAGAGGCGACTTCACCGTATCCGAGGACCCGTCCGGTTGGGGTGTGAATGATCTGGTGGTGGCGTGCGTGCACTTGAGTCACGTCGACGCCCCACGAGGCTGCCGCCGCTTCCTCCAGCATCTGGCGCACGGCCGCGCCCATTTGCCGCATGGGTAACAGAAAGTGACGCATGCTGCGGGAGCCGTCCGTGTTCTGTCCGCCGTAGGTAGCTTCGTCACCGACGGCCTGTGAGACGTGCACCCGCGACCAATCGGCTTCGAGTTCGTCCGCCACCACCATCGGCAACCCAGTGCGAATCCCCTGTCCCATCTCGGATCGATGCGCAACGATCGTGACGGCACCTGCATGGTCGATGGCGACAAACGCCGTGGGATTGAATCGCGGGACATCGGTTGCGGGGGCCGCCGACGGCCGCGTTGCGGCGTAGCTGACCGGCAATAGTCGCATGCCAACCACCAAGCCACCGACGGCCACGGCGCCGCCGATGAATCCCCTTCGGCTGACATTCTCGAGAACCGCGCGCACGTCATGCTTCCTGTGCAGCGACTTTGATTGCAGCGCGGATCCGCTGATATGTGCCGCACCGGCAGATGTTGCCGGACATCGCGTCGTCGATGTCCTGATCGCTCGGCTTCGGCTTCTTTGCGAGCAGGCCAGAGGCCTGCATGATCTGTCCGCTTTGGCAGTAGCCGCACTGAGGGACATTCAGGCGCTGCCAGGCCGCCTGCACCTTCCGGCCGATGGGCGTGCCGCCGATGGCTTCGATGGTGGTGACCGCCTTGCCGGCTGCCGCAGAGATCGGTGTGATGCACGAGCGCGTCGCCACGCCCTCCAGATGCACCGTACACGCTCCGCAAAGGCCCATGCCGCATCCGAATTTCGTGCCGGTGAGGCCGAGTACATCGCGAAGCGTCCACAGGATAGGCGTATCCGCCGGCACGTCCACGGTCACTGACTTGCCGTTGACATTCAGAGTTGGCATTGCGATCAGCATCTCCTCAAGTCGAGAACCTCTGAACCCGTGTTCACGATGGGCGTCAGTGTTTGGCCAGAGGATTACTAGCCGGTTACACCCTGCGGGGCGTGCGTTACGAATGAAATGTAGGTCGTTTGGAGTGACACCTCGGGTTTCACCGGTAACCGGTGCTGCCGGTGCTGCAATGACTGGGAATTGAAACGCGCACAGCATTCAGCATCGGCCAATCAGGAGCGCTGTAATGACCATATCGATCGACACTGAAAGACGCGCCGCAATACAGACCTTGGGTCTGGGTATCGCCGCGAGCGCGATCGGTTTCGTCATGGAGCGGACGGCGAGTGCCCGGGCGGCTTTACCCTTGGCGCTCACGCCCAAGGATGCGGGGCAGTTGAACGCGCTGATGCTGCGGCTTGCCAAGGCTCCGAGGCGCCGAGACTTCCAGTCCGTGCCGATGATCCTCACCAAGCCGGAACAGTGGGATCACGAAGCACTCTCGGAAATCCTGGCCTACAAGCCGCTACCGAAGCAAGCCTGGGACAGCACCGGCATCGCCGGGCCCTGGCTGAACTTAATTCGCAACGCGCTGAACGCGCAAGTCTGGTCGTTCAAGCATCCGGATTTCCTCGCCGTCTCGGTCACCCACGGCACGGCGAACCTCGCGCTACTCGACCAGGCGATGTGGGACAAGTACCAGCTCACGAAGTTCGCCGGCGACAAGTTCAAGAGCAACACGCTGATCCAGAATCAGAAGGCTGAATCCGCCGCTCCCGCGCATTTCGAGGACCCTCAGGGTGCGTTCTCCTCGGCGGACAATTCGATCCCCGCCCTGATGCGGCGCGGCGTGGTTTTCATGTCGTGTCACAACGCGCTCTGGGAGCAAGCGGCCGCGCTGATCAAGGCGGACCTGAACCCCGATAAGCTATCGCACGACGCGCTCGCGGCCGAGTTGACCAACCACTTGGTGCCGGGCGTGGTCCTTATCCCCGGCGCCACCGCCACGATGCCGGAGCTGCAGCAGGTCGGTTTTCACTACGCGGCATGAGAGACGCGTGATTCGACCTACGGTTTACGAAACAGGGAAACTCACCAATCGCCACCACCTACCGCTATAGAACTCAATCACCTAGTGGGGTGGAGCGGCGCCACATAATGGCGTTTTGAGGCAGTAAGTGTGCCAATACTGTGCCACGAAACGACGGTAAGATCGTTCGCCAGCGATCAGGCGTGAACCGCTCGTGCTTCACTATGACGTGCGCGCGACTTCTGGGCCGGCTGTACAGACAGGCGTAAGCCAAACACTGCCAGGATCGCAGTCAGCGTGTCGAGACGCGGATTACCGCGTGCGGAGAGCGTCCGATACAGCGTCTCGCGAGAGAGTCCGGTCTTATCGGCCAACGCGGTCATGCCGCCCAATGCGGCCGCCACCGTGCGCAGCGCAACGGGTACGGCACGCAGATCACCGTCCTCTAACACCGCTTCAATGTACGCGGCGACCTCGGCGTGACTTCGCAGGTGGCCCGCCGCGCGGAACGGGCGGCTTGGGGATACGGTCTTTGTAGTCTTTCCAGTACGCATGGGCTCTCTCGATGTCCATAATAAACACTTGTAGCCTAAAAGCTACGTCGATGAAATGCCAGACTGACTGGGAACTGGTGTTAGTTTTGTTTGCGTAAAGTATTAAAAAATGATACTTTATGCATATGAAAACGGAGTCGCCTCGCCACGCCCGAGACTACGTCGTCGACCTCGCTGCCTCGGGGCACTACAGCTTTGCTTCGGCCGATGCCCGAAAGGCGCTTGGCGTATCTGCCGACGCCGCTAAGCTTGCCCTGCATCGGCTAATCCGCGAGCAGATGATCGCGTCGCCTGCCCGCGGCTTCTATGTGGTCGTTCCGCCTGAATACCGTTCGCTCGGCTGCCTGCCCGCCGACCAGTTCATCCCGGCGCTGATGCAGCGCGCGGGCTTGTCCTACTACGCGGGGCTTTTGTCGGCTGCTCAGTATCACGGTGCGGCTCACCATCGTCCCCAAAAATTCCAGGTCTTACTGGCCAAACCGCGCCGTCCGATCAACTGCGGACAGGTGAGCGTGGAGTTCTTCGTCCGCAAGCGGCTTCAGGATGTGTCGGTACAAAGATTCAACACGCCGCGCGGCACGATCCAGGTCTCGACGCCCGAGGCGACGGCGGTCGATCTGGTCGGTTATCAGCACCAGGTTGGAGGCCTCGACCAGATCGCGACGGTCCTGTCGGAGCTTGCCGAGCGGATCGAGCCGCAAAAGCTCGTGTCCGCTGCCGAAATCGCGCCTACGCCATGGGCGCAAAGGCTAGGCTATCTGCTTGAGCAAGTTGGAGCCTCGGACAAGGCGGCTGCGCTCAAAGTCTACGTCAAGAAAACCGCCCGGCAGGCGGTCCCGCTCTTGCCCAGCGCATCCTCTGACGCCCTCCACCGCGATCCGAATTGGAAGCTCGTCGTTAACGTCCGCGTGGAGGCCGAACAATGATCCCGCGCGACTACGTCACCGAGTGGCGCGTGCATGCGCCGTGGGTACAGGACTTTCAGGTAGAGCAGGACCTCATTATATGCCGCGCGCTCGTGGCGATCTTCGCCCATCCGCTGCTCGCCAAGTCGCTTGCCTTTCGCGGCGGT